>JAYUEN010000214.1:0-15707 GCA_043739185.1 Bdellovibrionales bacterium | reverse complement strand
CTGGCGCAGGCGCCATAGAAGTTGCACTTGATATTGAGATGATGATGGCGGTTGCACCGACGGCTACCAAAATCATGGTTTATGAAGGCCCCAATACGGATCAAGGTGTGCTAGATACTTATGCTCGAATAGCCAATGACAATATTGCAAAACAGGCGAGCACTTCATGGGGTGCACCAGAAGCGCAGTCGACATCGGCATTTCTACAGGCTGAAAATTTAATCTTTAAGCAGATGGCGGCACAGGGTCAGTCAATTTTTGCAGCCTCAGGTGATTTCGGGGCTTTTGATGATCAAAGGGTATTAGGCGTTGATGATCCCGCATCGCAACCATTTGTAACCGGTGCCGGGGGAACGACCTTATCACTAAATGCCGATGGTAGCTTTCGAAGTGAAAGTAGCTGGGGTACTTTGGCTGGCGCTGGCGCTGGCGCTCCTGGTGGAAGAGGCGCTGGTGGTGGAATCAGCGGGTTCTGGCCGATCCAGAACTGGCAAATTGGATTCGGGAATACCAGCAATCGCGGCTCCCAAACCATGCGTATGGTTCCTGATATTTCGGGAAATGCGAATCCAGCTTCAGGATATTCTGTTGCTATAAATAATTCATTTACAGTGGTGGGAGGAACCAGTGCGGTCTCTCCGATTTATGCGGCGATTACGGCAATTGTAAATAGTGCGCGCGCGAAAGCGGGCAATCCTCCCTTAGGATTTGCCAACCCCAGCCTTTATCAGCTGGGACAGAGTTCGATTGCGGGTCAGGTTTTTCGAGATATAGCTGATAACTCAACCAATTTGTCCTATCCGGCGACTATGGGTTATGATTTGAGTACTGGCCTCGGCTCAATAAATAGTATGTTATTTTTATCGCTGATCAATCCCATTTTGCCTCCAATGCCTCCTGGCGGATTGGCAGCGACCGCCCACAATACCAGCGTCAATCTCAACTGGGCTAAACCAACTGGCGCGGTTTCTTACCTTGTCTATCGAGCCACTTCGGCTGCAGGCCCATTTGCAATGCTTGTGTCAAATTTGGCAAATTTGAGTTTCGCTGATACTGGCCTGCAAAATGGCGTGACTTATTTTTACTATGTCGTAGCAGCTGATGCTTCGGGAAAAAGCGGGCAGAGTGGAGTGGCATCGGCGACTCCGCAGTTGATTGCTCCTCAGGCACCAGTGAACTTAGTATTAACCCCAATTACAGGAATTTAATATGAAGTGTGGAGCGCTGATCATTCGAGGGAGAAAAATTATGAATTCATTTGTTCAAATAAACTTCCTGATTGTTTTAATGAGTTTTTTAACTTTCGGATGTTCTTCGAATTTTACTAGCTATTCAGCGAGTAATTCTCAGGGTAGTTCCAACCTAAATAATCCACAGGGAAATGCAGGACCCCAAATGCAATTAACTTGGAAAGCCAATGCTGGCGAACAACAAGGCTTTTATATCGAACAAAGTCTAGATGGAGTGAGCTATTCTCAAATCAAAACCATTCCTGATGGCGTCAATACCACTAGCATTGGAGTGACTAGGGGACAAAGGTACTATTTTCGCATCCGTGGCTACAATCAAGCCGGACCTTCACCTTATTCTGCAATTGTTATGGGAAGTCTTTGATCTACTTTTTTATTTTATTTAAATCCAATTAAAATTGTGTCCGAAAGTGGATAGGGCTTTGCAATTGTGACTAAGTGATGACATCCTAGATGAGATTTATGACAAATGATTCAAGCGTTAAAGAAAATCCAGCGCTGGTTGAAGCCAGAGTACTAGTCGTCGATGATAATCCATCGGACCGATTATTAATCAAAACAATTCTGATCAAATTGGGTATCAAGAATTTGCAGGAAGCTGAAAATGTAAAGTCAGCGGCCTTTAAATTACAAACTGCTTTTGACGTAGCCAAGCCCTTTGACCTTGTCATCTTAGACTGGAATATGCCGGGCAAAAGCGGTTTTGAATTTCTGAAAGAAATTCGCGGTCAAAAAGACACAAATAAAACGCCGGTTATAATGGTAACTTCAGTTACTGAGGCAGACAAAATTCGCGACTCCCTCAGAATGGGTGTCGACGACTTTGTAATTAAGCCTGTTCAAATTGCTCTATTAGCAGACAAAGTGAATAAGCTTCTGATGAGTTTCAAAAAAGCTTAAGTCATTTCATTTTCATTATTTTTTTAAATTTTATTATGCAACTTTAGTATTTTTATCTGATAGCCATTTCTCAAGCATCGACTTCAATTTGTCTTTTTTAATTGGCTTTGATAAGTAGTCGTCCATACCGGCTTCAACACACTTTTTGCTATCGCCGTCCATTGCATTGGCGGTAAGAGCAATAATCAATTGGTATTTGCCCGTAGCCTTCTCTCCATCACGAATTACTTTGGTAGTAGCAAAACCATCAAGCTGCGGCATCTGACAATCCATTAAAATCAAAGCGAAGTTATTTTCTTTCATTTTGGCGATGACTTCAAGCCCATGCTCTGCAGTGTGTGAGCTGTAGCCTAAGCTTTCAAGAATTTTGCAGGTGAGCATGCGATTAACCGAAAGATCATCTGCCACTAAGATAAAGTGCTCGTTTTGTGAAAGGGATGATTTCGCCTCAAGCTTTACATTGACGGCTAAGGTTTTGTTTGAAGCCTGTTCAGGATTTAAAAATTTTGAAAAAGACCCAACTAAATCGAACAACTTAAATGGCTTTTGCAATACGCTCACAAATAAATTTTCTACATCTTCTCCTTGGGAGAGTTTAGTTCCAAATTCAAGAGCTAACATAAATATGGGAGTATTTGGTCCCATTGCCAGATTAACTTCTCTAGCTAAAGTAAAAGAATCTTGGGGGCGTGCGCTGGCGCAGAGAATTGCCAGATTGAAGGGACGTCGTCTTTGCGATGCAGTCGCTAATATTCGGGGCGCGGCCGAAGGAGAACAAGCTTCTGCGTGGAATCCGAAGGCTACAACATATTTCATTAAGACATCAGTCACAATTGGGTCTTCGTCGACAATTAGTATTTGTGTTTGTCTCGCTTCATCCGAATTCATTTTTACGCCAACAAAATTTGGTTGCGGGGCAATTTCAAAGGGAATCTCAATCCAAAAAGTTGATCCTGATCCCTCTATACTTTCAATTCCTATTACTCCTTGCATAGTTTCAACGAGGCGCTTTGAAATTGAAAGTCCTAGCCCGGTGCCGCCAAATTGGCGAGTGGAGCCCGAATCTACCTGACTAAAGGGTTTAAATAATTTGGTGATACCTTCACTTGAAATTCCAATACCTGTATCTTCAATTTCAAATCGAATCCAAACCGTACCAATTTTAGCAGTTCGAGTTTTGCTCTCTTGAGCTCGCACAGATACGCCACCGAATCTCGTAAATTTGACTGCATTGCCAATTAGATTTACTAAAATTTGGCCAACGCGGCCGGCATCGCCTATAAGATTTTGCGGCAAATTGGGCGAGATAAAAGACAAGAGGGTGATCTTTTGATTAATCGCCCTTGGGATCAGAACTTCTACCTGAGCTTCAATTAAACTAGAAAGAGAAAAAGGCGCACATTCAAGTGTCAATTTATTGGCTTCAATTTTTGAAAAGTCTAATACATCATTTATGAGTGCTAACAAATTTGCACCAGATTGCTGAACAATATCAGCATACTTTTTTTGATGAGTATCTAATTTGGTATCAAGCAATAAATCAGTCATGCCTATTATACCATTAAGCGGAGTTCGAATTTCATGGCTCATGGTTGCCAGAAATGTAGACTTGGCCTGAGTGCCCGCTTCGGCCTTTTGTAAGGCGTCTTCAAGTCGCATGCGGTCTTCTACTTTTAAAGTGATATCACTGATTGTCGCCACCAATCGAATTGGTTGGCCGGATGCTTCGGTGACTTTGCCCTTTGCTCGCGCCCACTTTTTTGTTGTCTGTGACTTTCTATCTAAAATGCGAAAATCAAATTCAAAGCGGGGAGTTTTATCTCGAAAATGTTTTTTAACAACCGATACCAATTGATGTCTATCATGAGGGTGAATCCATGAAAGCATTTCTTCGTAGCTTGGGGAATCACTCTCTTCATAGCCGAAAATGAGCTTGGCTTGAGAATTTACAAAGTGCGAGCCTTTTTCATTGAATTCAATTTCCCAAATTCCTTCGCCGGTGGCATCGACCACTCTCTCTAAACGCTCATGGGCAATGGATAAGAGTTTTTCGGCTCTTTTTCGTTCGGTCAAATCTATCGCAATACCTAAATAGCCCGTGACTTTGCCAGAGGGGTCGCGAAGGGCAGTTACGCACAGGCTGACAGGTATTCGGGAACCATCCTTACGAAGATAAGACCATTCATTTTCATCAGCAACCTGAAGCTCTCTTGCTTTTAAAACAAAAACCTCAAAGCCAGGTTCAATATTACGTCCGAATTCTCGACTGAGGGACTTCGCTCTTGTGCTGACTTCGTCTACATCATGAAATTGCGCTGGCGAAGCTTTTCCGATTAACTCTTCTGCCTCATAGCCTAACATTCTTTCTGCTGCTGAATTGAAAGTCTGAATTATTCCATTCTCGTCAGTCGAAATAATTGTGTAGTCCGTAGCCTGTAGAATTGCTTTCTTCCATTCAAGGGCGGCAATTCTTTGCTCTTCTTCTTTACGCTCTTGCGTAACATCCGAAATGACTCCAAACAATTGTTTGGGTTTATGTTGAGCATCGGTGACAGCCCGCACTTGAACTCTTACAATTCTTATAGATTGATCATCTGCCCTTTTGATTCTAAATTCTGATTTTGAAACTCCCGATTTAAATAGAGCTTGATCTTGTTCTTGAATAATTCGCTCTAAGTCCTCTGGTAATATGTGCGAATTGAATTTTTCTCTGTCCCAATGATCCAGGCGCTTACGATAACCAAAAAGCTCATCATGATTGGAGCTTCTCCATAGTTCGCCTGAGTTATAGTCCGAACTCCAGATTGCTATTTCTGCTGATTTCAAGGCCATATTGAGGCGGCCTGACATGAGTTTTTCATTGTCAATAAATTTCAGTTCATTTTTTCGCTTAAGGGCTAGGGTTTGTAAAAAGAGACCGAGAAATATTGAGATAAAGATTCCGCCATAAAAAATGAAAAATGAAATATAGGATCGATTTGCATTTATAAATTCGTCGGTCGGGGTGACCTCAATTTCGATTTGATTTTGTCCCCATTTTAATTTTGAAATTTGGGTGAATTCGCTGTGACTAACATTTGGCTTTCGATCAGAAAATATTTTATTCTGATTCATTCGAATGAGCATTTGAAATCTGTTTGAATCTGTTAAATTTCCGAACAATTTGGTGGCTTCAATTGTTGCATAAATATAGCCGACTAACTTTTCATTTTGAAAGAGCGCCACTGGCATAAAAAAGCCGAGACCACCTGATAAAAGATTGGTAACGCCACTGAGGGCAACTTGGCGTGTCGCTTTGCTATGCTCGAGGGCTAATTTACGATTGCCATCAGCGGTTTGTTTCAAATCACTAACTTGATTGGCTATTGAAAAGGGGTAAGACCAAATCACTTTAGAATTGGCATCAAGAATGCCAATTCTCTTTATGTAAGGGATTTGTTCAATATAAGAACTGGCCTCAAGCTTTAAATATTTTTTATCAGAAAAACCTAAGTACTCAATGCGGCTACCGAGTCTTTGAATGGCCTTTGATATTTGAAGTTGTCTTTCGCCAATTTCTTGTATCATATTTTCCGTTTCAACTGAAACGATTTGCTTAGAGTGTTCGGACTCCATATTCAAGAGGCACTGCCATAAAATCATATTTATAAAAATGCAAATTGCAGCCACGTAAAGAGGAATGATGCGATAAGATTCGCTTTGGTTTTTTTGCAATTTCAAAAGACAGGCCCGCAATAGAAAAATGCCGATGATCAAAATCCCAAATGCCGAAGGTATAGAGATATGCATAAAGCTTTCGGTATCGCCCGCGCCATTTAAATCAAATGCGACTCCAGAGATTTTAACCAGGCCTAGGCTAACTCCGAAGCTCGCAAAGAGAGCCGAGAAAAATACAATTATCCCTTTTGGCCGAACTCTAGCTAAAAGAAATAGTGACAAACTACTTGTGCAAAGTGCAAGTGCGGTATTAAGAGCCATTCTGCCAGGGTGTTGAAGGCTTGGGTCGAAAGCGCGGTGAAGTAATTCGTCAATTCCAAAATTCTGATTTAAAAGATACTCTAATAGGGTGAAGCTACTTATAAAAAAGATTCCAAGACTAACTGCTTGAGATTGAATGAGCTTTTTTTCTAAAAATAAAAATATACTCATGCCAAAGATGGCAAATAAAAGGGCGGCATTGAACTGCATTGTTTGCCAAAGCGCAAAAGTATTGTGATCACTCAAGCACATCAATACCGGAGCCCCAATGATTGAAATGAAAAAGGCCATCAATTGTGAAATTAATTTGGCTGATATTATGAAATTTTCAGACTTTTTTTCAGGGGTGGCGTTCATCAATTTTTTTTCGGATTTAAAAACTGATTACTTTAAAGATATCTAGGGTTTGAATAAAAATAATGTGCGAAATAAGTTAAGAAGAAGTGAACAAGCTAGGCTTTGAGTTTTACTGATAAGATTTTTAGGCCAAGGGCCAGAAAAAAGAGTATGGCTAGACTCAACTCAGCCGAAAAAATTAAGAATTGATTTAACTGTCCATGACTTAAAAAACTACCCATTAGGCTAGCCGTCCAGGCGCAAACGCCACGGTCAATAATAGATTCAATCGACATCAAAGTAGCACGATATTTCGAATTTGGAATAGCATCATTGAGCAACTGTCTTTGAACCGGAAAAGATAAGCCGGTTGCATATGAGAAAAAACATAATAACAGAATACAGGTGACTTGATTTCCCGAGGCCATAAAACCGAGAGATATAGCCAAAGCCGCAGATAAAACAAAAACGGCATTGAGATCACTCAGCCATCTCCGAATCCAATTTGGTCGTGCCGATCCAATAGCTTCAAATATGGTCATTGCCGACATGATCGGACCAAAACTTTCTAGGCCAAAGGATTTGCTTTCAAGTAAGGGTTGAAAGAGGTTCACCTGACAGATGCGTGAAAGTACAAAGATTGAAATTCCCTGAAGCATTATAAGAAGAAGAAATGGTGAGGCCAAGAGAGTCAGCAAAGATTCTTTTAATTGAAAGACCAATGAATTTGGCTGATCCAATCCTTTTTCATTTGTATTTACTAAGTTTTGAGTAGGAAGCAGAATTGCATAAATAAACGACATGCCAGCCGCAATGCAAGTCAGCCAATAAGGTAGAGTCAAATGCCAAGCCATAAGCCAGCCCACACCTGCCCAACAAATGACTTTCCCTATTAAGCCAAAGGCGCGAGCACTTCCTTCAATCTGTTTGTAATCACTGACGCGATTTTGCGTTTGCAGATAATTGTATAAATAGGCACTTGAGGCACCTGAAATAAAGGAGCGGGCAAGTGCAATGCTCAAAAAATGAAATAAAAACCCATTGTAACTTTGAAAGAAAATGGGAAGAAGGTTGCTGATAATTAAGGTTCCGGCTCCAAGAATTAGACAGCGCCTATGGCCCCAAAAATCTGCGATCATGCCGGTCGGTATTTCAAGAATGCAGAAAAAAATATAGTAAATACTCTGAATTGAGAAGATCTGAGTATCGTTCAGCCCAATTTCTTTTTGATAACGATAAAATATCGGAACCCAAACCAAGAGTGAAAAGAAGAATTGAAAGCCATAGTAGAGTCGAACTACTTTTTCAGAAGACTTCATTTGGCAAATGGTCTCAATTGCAAAATGAAAACACCCTCGTCGTTTGCAACCCACTCCATATCAACAGGAGCCGAAAACGTATAGTCCGGAGAGAAGTGCGACTGCAGAAGTCGCCCAGCAAAAGCGAGTTTTCCTAAGATATCTTTTTGTTTTTCATCTAAGTCTTTTTGTGAGCGACCTAATGAAAGAGTGCGTCCGCCACCTTCGACTGTGCTGTACAGATATTGGTATGGGAGCTCTGTACCCTGAACAATTTGATTAACCGAATGCGCTGAAATATTAAAATATACATTTCTGAAATCAGATGGATTCATGGGATTCATTGTGACCAAAACGCCACCAATGTGAGACTTCACCTGCTCTTGAATGACAACACCCATATAGCTGTCGTCAAGTGAAATACCCATATCTTGTCGTAAGCGAACACTGCGTGGAGACAGAAGTGAAGCCCAAACAACTTTGATGCTTTCAAAAATTTTTCCAGCAGTTGTGATGTGGTTGATAGATTCGTAAATGCCTGCAGCTGAAAAAGATTCGAGATCTTCTGCATTAGATGAGCTTCGAACTACAAAGGTCGATACGCCACTCATATGTTTGGCGATCTCAGAATCTATATAATTTCTCATTTCGTCGGGCATTCTGGTGTTTTTAATCAATTGTTGAAGTGCAATGCATAGCGAATCCGTCTGAATGGCATTGAGTTCTAGCGCCATTTTCAATTTGCCGATGGCCTGCTGAATGGCCGGCGAAGTTTCGAGAAATTGCTGTTGGAGCGAAAATGGAATCGCAATTCCTCTGGGAACCTGTGCGAAATTTTTAAGAAATTCATTTGCCGGTCTGGTCGAGTCGGCGTGCTCCGGAATATTTAAAAAATGATTGATAAAGGATATGAGATTAGGGCGAGGTGGTCGCTTTACCTTATAAAAACCTAAGAGACGATCCGAACCAAATTTTAATAGGTGATGCATTTCGCCGAGATTTGCGGCTTTGGTTCCAAACTTATAATGATCACTCATGCGCAACGATTCGAGATTCATAATTGGAACGTTGAGCGTTTCAGGCTCCTCGATTTTAATGCGCTGGAGGCTCCAGGTGGGGCGCTGATCGGCTTCGACTGGGCGCTCGATTTTCTTTAAATCAACTCGAGAATTTTCGCCTTTAACAGAGTATTCAACCCAAGAGTCAAAAAGCTTTTGGGTTTTTAAAATATCAAATATTCCAATTTGAATACAATTGGGTATTTGCCAGCCAGCGGCCAAAACATTGGTATGTGAAAGAGGAGTCGTGGGTTCGGCATTGATAATTCCTGAAACCCTTGGGATATCATCAGGCACACGCTTCATCACAATTATATCGTACCATTCGATGCTTGATTTCTGTTTTGTAAACTCACTTTGGCTCTCAAAGGCACGGATGCGTCCCTTACTGACTCCAGGATGAAGAGCCGTAAAGGTTGATGAGGCGAAAATCTCATGTGCGTAAATTCTAGGAATGAGTATGGGATCAAAGCTTCCCATCATCGACTCTTGCATATGATTTGCGGGCTTTAGCAAGAGTGGTATTGAAATATCGATATGATCTCGCACAAAACTGAAAAAGTATTTTAGCATCTCAGCATTCATCAGGTCGACTTCAACTGTTTCGATTGAGAAAAACTTTTTATCTTGGGTTTGATTAAGGGCGATGATTCCTAAATAAAATCTTCGATTCAAATCCATATAAAAACTTTGATTGTATTGATCGAGTTCGGCCTCGAGTTTTGCAATCGAAATTCCTAAAATATTCTCAGCAATATAATCAGCATGAAATTGATAAAAATGATTGTTGATGAAGTGAATTTCACTATTGGTTTTATCAACCACAATTTTAACAAACGGCAAACCAGCGAGATGCCCGGCCAATTGATTAAAGGCTGCTAGACTTAACTTTTCGCCGATCAAAGCCCGGACTAAGATTTCAGCTTTTTGATCTAGAGGCTCCATAGTTTCCATCATTTTATCTCGCGACAAGTTAGGAGGGGAGTCTACAGCAGAAACCGCGCCGTGTCAATTTTATCTAATTGGCGCCTTTAGGAGAGTGCCAATTTTGGCTATTGGCAGATAGAATTCCCCGTCGCTTTTTTCCCCTACTAAGTAGGTGATGAGACCAGCTTTTTTTGCAGGATTAAGCTCGTTTTGATCACTGGTTTCGTAGATCGCCTGACAGCTTGATTGAGCCGCTAAAAGCCTGGCGCGCTGATACATGATCACACTGCCATTTTTTTTTCGTTCTGAAGTTTTAAAGGGTAAAATGACTCTTCCGAAAAATTTTAGACTGCTATCGCCCTCTGTCTTTTCGCGATTTTCAAAAATGCCAAATAAAGACCATTCGAATTTGGGTCCCAGCCAACTCGAGCGATCGCCAGAATAAACCCCATCGATGAAGTTCAAAAGGCGTTTAAATTTGGCGGTAGGATAATCCTTAATCTTTGCCACATCTAATTGATCTCTCCCCCAGGACTCAGGCACATCTGAAATGATCCCTAAAGGATAACCAAGGCTGTTTAACTCTCGCAGATGAGCAAGCGCGCCAGGCATAGCAAACATCGGATTGTAATCATGGGTATGGGTATCAATTAGAGTGTCACCCAAATCAAAAAAAATAAACGCCTTGTTGCACGAATGGGGGAGTATAGCGTTGAAGGCCCCTATGACAGGAGCAAGAAAAATTAGGGATGCAAATGCCAAGGCTTTAAGGCTGTTTAGACTCATGCATTGGTTCTATCTGGGATCCTTATAAGGATCAAATTCTTTTCGAACAAACCAAGATTGATAGGTTTCCTCGCCGAGTGTTTCGCGAACATATTCATAAAAGAGTTGTCTTCGGCGTTCTGGCTCAGGATTTTTTGTCCAAGTTGTCGCGCTCTCCAAACTCATATTCGGACTGTGATGAATGAAATAGCCGAAATAATCTTTGCCAAAACTTGCATAGGGGCCAGTGAATAACAAAAAGGAATGCCAAACAAAATCGAGCATATCAATTTCATTATACATATAGGCTTTGAAACCAGGATGCTCCACTTCGGCTCTAAATTTTATAAAGAACCATTTTTTAAGTTCTAAAAATGAACGTTCTACCTGAAGTTGAGTCATATTTGGATGATCGCGAACGGTTCTGAGCACAACCAAATCATTTTGGTATGCGAGCAGGTCCTCAAGTCGTACTTGTTTAATTTTAAATGCACGTGCGGAGAGAGAGCGAATTGGCAAATCCATAATATAAGTTTCAGGGCTTTGAGAAAGTCGAATGATCTGTTCGCCATTTTTATCAAAACCCCAGTCTAGTACGAGGTAGTCTTGCCCTTTGAAGTTGATGCTTGAGTTTTTAGGAACAAGTTTATTATTGAAGTAAAGCGCACGAACCACAGCTGGCTCAGATTGTGTCGAAGGGCTAAAGCTCCCACGTATAAAAGGCTGAAGTTCAGATGCAGACTCAAATAGATCCTTACACATGGCTGCTGTATTTGAACTCGAGAAAGCATTTTGAACAAAGAGAAAACTAAAGATGAGTAGCAATTGACTGAGGCGGGCAAAGGCATACTCTGATTTCTGTTTTAGTTGTGCGGAGTTCATAAACAAATTCCTAAAAAAGTGCAATTTTAAAATCGCAATTAAATTAATATTCAAATTTGAATAAAAAACTTTGCAATCTATATACCAAAATTTAAATGTTTGAATTTCGGGTGCCCAAAAGCGGAACGCTCATTATCAATAAACGGTATCGAGCTTGCAGAATTTGGGACTTAATTGCGCTAGATCTTGTTATGAGTTTGCTTGAATTTTTAAGGATAGGACAAATGAACGTCTTTGGGCATCGAAATTGTAAAAAAGTAATGGGTGAGATCGCTCTCGGCGTTGCTTTGCTTTTTAACTTTCAGTTTTCATGGGCGGCAGATGAATGTAAAAATGTTTTTTTCGCTGACCAAAAAAAGCCTGAAATTCAGATTTCCCAATTTGTAGTTAAAACCCCAATCAAAATTTGGGACTTTAAAAAGGATCAATACTCAAGTGTGCCTGAGTTTTTGCAGGCTAGCTTAGGCGAAATTGAAAGTATTTTTAATTCAGAAGAGAAACTTCAGGCCTTTGACACAAAAGCAGTTTTTGCTTTTGATTTGAGCTTTTCGAACAAATTTGAGCTGGTATCTCGTGGTCTTAGTCCCGAACAACATGAGACGCTTTTAAATACCATTAGTCGAAAAGGAGTTCTTAAGCGCCTTATGAGGATTCCGAATCGGATGCGCATGAAATATATTGAAGTACGAAGAGATCCAGATTCAGGAGAATTTTTATTTGCGTTTAAATTGCCTCGGGAGCTTGACATACCATTTCGAAGCCACGCCCGAACTCATTTTGCAGAAGTTGAAAGAGAAGATCTCAAATTTTTCAGGCCAAAAGGCCAAACAGGTACCCAACCAGATGCCCAAGTGAATGGAGTTCAAATTCGCGAAGATCTGATGGCAATGAAACATGCCCAGCAAACCATGGCGACTTGTTCATTGGCCGCTGGTTGCCGCGTTTTAAATGCAAGAGGCCATGAGGCCGACGAATGGCAATTATTAGAATTTGCATTGAAGCTAAAATCTCGTGAAGACTTTTTTGTAGGAAATGATGCCGGACTTAGCTTAAACGACTTCGTTCGCGTTTTGAAGTTGTATCAAACAATGAGCGAAGTTTCATTTCAACTTGAATTACATGAAATTCATGACCCGAGTCTTTTAGAGCTTGAAGCCTTTCGCAATCAAATTCGAAAGGCAGTTCAAATGGGTAGTGGCGTCGATATGATTGTGAATTTTTGGTCGCCCCTTATTGGCCGGCCAGGTGGTGGACATTTCGTTCCGGTTGGGGGCTATGATCCAAGTAATGATATGGTTCTTATAAGTGAGACCAATTTAACTTCAAATTCGCCATACTGGATATCTGTTCAGAGTCTTTTTCAGGCAAGCATATCTCAAGAGTCTGCCACTCGAGGATATTTGATTATCCATCACGAAGCTGCAAATTTTTAATTGCACCTCTCAGTTTTTTTTGGCCTAATCAGCAGAAATCTGATTTTTGGGTCATTTGATCTAAAAGATTTCTTCTAGGGAGTTAAAATGAAGTTTGCTTTTCTTTTTCTCGGTATAGGTTTTATCTTTTCTCAAAATATTTTTGCAGCTAAGAGTACCAAAGCAAAAGCTCAAGCAATGAGCGAAATCATTGCGGCTTCAAAGGCTGAAGATTGGCGAGAGCTTGATCCTGCAAACACACTTTATCTTGAACTTGCAAGTGGGCGCGTGATCATCGAACTGGCCCCACAATTTGCGCCGAAACATATTGAAAACGTAAAAGCACTTGCGCGAGAAAATTATTGGGATGCTTTGGCGATTGTGCGAGTGCAAGACAACTATGTGGTCCAGTGGGCCGATCCCAATGCCGAGAAACCAGAGCTCAAAAGAAAAATAAAAAATGCCAAAGAAACTTTGTCCGCTGAATTTGATAGCGCAATTGATGCAAAAATCCCATTTTTGAAACTAAAAGACGGTGATGTTTACGCAAAGGAAGTTGGATTTTCTCTAGGCTTTCCCGTTGCAAGAGACCCTAAACTAAAAAAAGTATGGCTTACTCACTGTTATGGTGCCGTTGGAACAGGGCGCGACAACTCAATTGATAGTGGAGGAGGTACCGAGCTTTACGTAGTTACTGGACATTCGCCGAGGCAGCTAGATCGAAATGTGACGTTGATAGGAAGGGTTGTTCAAGGCATCGAAAAACTCACCTCCCTTCCGCGCGGGACAGGGGCGATGGGGTTTTATGAAAAGCCAGAGCAAATGTCTGGTATAAAAAGCATTCGGTTAGCGGCAGATATAGCTGAGAGCGAACGTACCCATCTTGAGGTGATGAAAACCGACTCGCAGGTTTTTCAAAGAATCATCGAGTCACGGCGTAATCGTCCAGAAGAATGGTTTCACTATCAGGCTGGGCACATCGAGCTTTGCAATGTCCCTATCCCGGTTCGAAAGAAATAATCGACTAGATAAGCAAGGGGTCTACTATTTCGTTTGATCCAACATTGAGTTTTATGACAAAATAGTCAAGTTGCTGAATTATTATGTGATTTACTATGAGAGGCTTAATTTTCAATGAGTAGTGAAAAGAAAAAATGGAGCCTTTACAATCAAAAGACTGAAAAACAAGTTGATGGATTGAAGCTTTCGCAAGTTCAAGCCATTATTTCAAGTTTAACTCCAAATGAAATTGTACACTGGAAGGCTTGGCATGAGGGCCTAACCGAGTGGCAGTCGATATCAAAATTTGCCGAATTTTCTAAACATTATAAAGCAAATATTTTAAGTGAAGAGTCAGAGATCATTCGTTCGATTCGAGGCTCTCAAGTTACTAAAAAATCAAGTATTACAAAAACCGGAACTGAAAAAAAAGAAGTGAGTTTAAGACCAGTTTTTGAATTAGAAGATGACCTAGAGAAGTCTCGCCTCATTTTATTAGGCGATGTAAAAGCAGAAGAGCGAGGGAGCTTGCGCTATAAGCTCAATATGGACGTCAAAGTCAAAATCGATACGCTCGTCATTGAATGTCGAACCATCGATATTTCCTTAGGTGGAATGTGGATTGATCAGCAACTACCTCGGGCCGCGAATTCACTAACCGTATCATGTACCATTGAGCGTTCAGGTAAATTATTGAAATTCTCATGCCTTGTGGTTCCTGATCCAAAATTAGTTGGCTCCACGCGTTTGATTATCAAAAAGTTAAATGATCCCGAACTACTTCGCACTTGGCTGTTTGAAAACTCTTAAATAAATGAAGATGAAATGATTCAAAATATTTTTATTATGTGTCTTGTCATTGGACTTCAATTCTCCGCAGCTTTAACAAATGCGTTTGAGGTTAAAAATAAAGATTTTGTTTATTCGGATTTGCTTAAATTAATTCAGGATCATCATATCAATTCAATTGAGGAATTATTGCCCTTGTTGCCGGCAGAATTTCGCGCTGGCTATGTTTTGATGCATGAGTCGCGAAGTTTACAAGAGGCTAGCGGACACTTTCCTAGAGTGATCATGTTTGGGAAAAATGCGAGCCTTACGTGTGCTTTTAATGGTGATAAAAGTCAGGCTGGCTTTGATACACTAGAGTGCTTTCAATTTTTAAAAGAAACACGTCGCTTTGATTTTAGAATGATTCAATTTCCGACTGTTCAAAATCAATTGCAGGTAGTGGTATTTTCAAAATCTGGTCAATCGACTACCAAGCTGAATTCTTGTAGTTCTTGTCATGCTTCAGATTTGCGGCCCAACTGGGATGCTTATTCGAATTGGCCAGGTGCCTATGGCTCAAATGACGACAATTTAATTGAAGATAAGGATTCTTATTTGGAGTTTGTCAAAGCTCGTAGCGCTCACCCTCGATATAAGTGGCTCATTCAAGGTGAAGACCCAAGAGATCCCTATTTAGCCGGGCGCTTCAATATCGGCAATCGGCCAAATCTTCGTTTTTCAGATTTGATCGGTCGAATGAATGCTTTTCGCGCCTCAAGAATATTAGAGTCTAAGTTGCCCTTTTGGGCGAGGCTTGGTTTTGTCTATTCGGCCTTGAAATGTGAATTGAATTCAGAGCAACTTCAAAGAATAAAGTCTCAAGGCCTAGCATTTGAAACCGATGTTGATTTGACTCATATTTTTACGCAGCTCAATATGAAGCCAAATGAATGGAGAACCCAAATATTAAACGACGAGGAGTCATATCCTTCTTTTGAACATCAAGCTGGATTCGGGTTTTTATCCCAAGATGCTTCAATGGCGATCTTACTCAAATTGTCCGAGCAAGGAGATGCTGATTTTCAAAATGGTTTTAAAAATCTAGATACTTATTTACACACAAAATATTCT
>JAYUEN010000213.1:0-1691 GCA_043739185.1 Bdellovibrionales bacterium | reverse complement strand
TACAGTGATTTCAAGATTTGTTTCCATTGCTAAATGATATTAATTTTTAGCTTGAAGACTAAATTAGAACTCATTAGAATTCTTTGGCCCATAGAGTTTCGCGCTAGGGCCTGGACATGAGTCCACATCAAACCATGAGCTCAAAGGAGCCAAAATGACCCCCAAATTTGAAACCTACCTATTTATCGCCCTGAGTTCGCTGCTGTTTTTTAGCTGTGCTAGCAAGGGCTTTAATCGCGGAGAATTAAAAGAGCAAATCGGCGTATTGAAACCCGCCTTTGATGATAAAGAGATAAAAGAGGCCTATAATAAGAAGGCTAACTTACCAAAGCCCTTCAAATTGGGAGTTTATTTTAAGGCCCCAAAGGAAGGCCGTCCGGAACAACAATGGCGCTGGTCCGAACAAGATAAGAGTGTTTTAGAATCTATCGCCAAAGAATTACTTAATCAGGGCCTAGTCTCAGATGTTTTTCCTATCGTAGATTCGCTCGTAACCGATACCGATCTTAAGTCTCTTCGACTGGCAGCCGCAAAACATCAGGCCGATGCTCTTTTAATTATTTCAGGCGCAGCTCAAATCGATCGCTATGTAAATAATTGGGGCTGGAGCTACCTTCTCATTTTGCCAACTCTCTTTGTTCCCGCCTCAAAAGCCGAAACTTTGTTTTTAGCAAATGCCACTTTATGGGATGTCAAAAATGAATATCTCTATCTTACTGCTGAAGCTGAATCGACAAATTCTGAGACTTATAGTGCCGCCTTCGGAAGGTCAGATCGAGAGCTCATTCAAGAGTCCAAAACCAAGGCCCTTGATGGACTCAAAACCGAAATTTCAAAAATGGTAAAGGGTGTGAAATTATAATTCTGCTCAAGCTGGCTTTAATGAGAAGGCATCTTAAAAAAATCGCTCTTTAGAAAATCTTGCAGCTTCTCTTTATCACCCAAGATACCCAAAAGGCGATCACGCAAAAGATTTTTATCTGCTGCTAGATCATAAAGCGAAGCGATGAAAGGCAGTCCCACCGTATAGGGAAATAAATTTCCTGAGCTTTCATTTCCGGGCCGGTAGACAATTTCAACAGCCTGCTCGGTCGAAAATAAACTTAAAGCAGATGGATAGGTCGTCAAATCACCAGCTTCGCGCAAACTTTTCTCGGCAGTATATTCAGCCATACCTTCAATGACCATAGCGGTTTCAGCAGAGGTAACTTGAATATCAAGTCCTAGAGAGTTGCCCTTTAGATCTTGCATCACATGACTCAATTCATGGGTCAAAATCGCAGGAACTTCTAAATTTTTATAGAGTGGATAATCAAACGGACTTCCTTTTGCCAAGGCCTCATCATCTAAAAGAATAATATGAAGCTTCGGGTTTTTCGGATCTACAGAAGTGATCCCTCTAAAATAAATCTCCCCACCATAACCCAAATCATGTACGGCGTTTTTAAATTTTTCAGAATTCAAAAGACGAATCTGAGTTGTCGAAATCGCGTCACTGGCTGCTATCGCATAGTGGGCCGCCAAAAACTCAGCAATAGTTTTCCCGCCAAATATTGGTGCCCTTAGTACATAGGCTTTCGCAAATACTTGATGCGAAAAGGCAGTCCCCTGCACCCAGGGACTTTTTAAAATCTCTTCGGCGGTTGGACAGCTTGGAAGGCAATCATCAATATCCTCTTTCAAAATTTGTC
>JAYUEN010000212.1:0-1693 GCA_043739185.1 Bdellovibrionales bacterium | reverse complement strand
TTCTGTGTAAACTTGACCTTGACGCAATCCCACTTAAATCTCATATCTCGCCCCCAGTCATTTTTAACTCATGCGACATCTTTCCTGAAACAGGGGGGAGTCGGCTCAATGGTATCGGGATTGGCTTCGTCAGATCCAAATATCACGCCGACACTACCCGCTTCTGTACTTCTTTCTCACGATCAAATGGTTACCACCGCGTGTGGGCCTAATCTTCCTGCCGGAAGATAGTTCAATTAATTTGTAGACCTTTTTTTCTCACAACTGAATCAAAAAAACCGCGATACAGAATATAGGCAAAAAAGTTGATGCCCTTAAGCTCGGGAGTGTTCTATTTTCTTTCTCATCGTCTCAAAGACTTCTAAATCATCAGGCGAAATCATTTTCTTTCGAGCGAAAAAAAAACTCTGTTGGTGGGTATGGCTAAAAACAATTTTACGAATACTTGCACGCTTTTTTTGCGGAAGTTTTTGAATCATCGAGAGCAGGAAATTAAAGTAATTCTCAATTTTATCATAATCAATTTGAAATTCTCTCATACTCGAAAAGAATCCTGAATCCCGGACAACCTCATTATTTTCATCTAGTAAATACCACAAGCCAAATTCATAGCCTGAATCATCTGAAATTTTATAAAGTTTTTTTTCAATATCCAAACTTTTTTCGAAGTGAGGTAAGTGAATTTCGGCAAACAGGGATTCGCAAATTCCGCCATTTTGAGAATAGGCCTCGGTTGAAAATCCGAGTAGGAGTAAGCAAATGATTAGTTTATTCCATTTAAGAAGCGCCATTTCCTCAAATACAAATGCAAATACAAGACCAGTGATTTCGCTCATATACTTTCGTTTTGGCCACTTAAAACTGCCTCGTCGAGTATGACCCTAAGTGAACGTTAATCCCCTCCAGTTTTCGGCTTAGTGACTATTTGCTCGACATGCAACCTTCAGCGAAGGATCAATTTTTTAAATCTGATTTTTATCTTAAATAGAAACGAGATGGTCCCGATAGCAAGTCCAGAACGCTTAAACATTTACACAACTTTAGGAGATCACATGCTCACTCAGCCAAAACACACTTTTCTATTTTGGATCATTTTGATTGCCGTCTTTCTCAATTTTGAAAATACGAGCTACGCTCAAACGATTAGTACGATTGTCGTTCGAGCCGCAGGATCACTCGCAGGAAATGTGGGTCCGATTATGCAAATCAAAGTCGATGGTAATTTAATTGCAACTCAAGAAGTGCGAAATGCAAGTTTTCAAAATTATAGCTATTCAGTTGCAAATCTTTCTCCAGGATCGCGTCTCGATGTTGTCTTTACAAACGATGCCGTGATCAACGGTCAAGACCGAAATCTTTTAGTACGATCTGTAAGTGTCAATTCAGTGGCTCTTCCAATTGCTTCAGCAATTTATGATTTAGGAGTCGGCGCCGCTGCCTTTGATGGGCTCAATGTCAGATCCGCAAAGCTTTTCTCACCTTATATGCCTTGGAGCGGAGCTTTACGTTTTAAATTAAGCTCTGGCCTCACCAGTAATCAAATGGGACTCGTCATCAATGACAATGATCCTTACAGCGTTGCAATTGGCGAATATTACCGAGTGAAAAGAAATATTCCACTTAATAATATCGTTCACGTTAGTCTTCCGTTGGTTGCAAACTTAACTGCGGCCCAATTTGCTCCAATCAAAAG
>JAYUEN010000211.1:0-44097 GCA_043739185.1 Bdellovibrionales bacterium | reverse complement strand
TGTGAAAAATTGTTAGCCTTAATTGATTTTCAAACCAAAAATTAATCACGGAGTTTCAATGCATAAATTATTTCTAACTTTGCTTTTGAGTGCGGTCTTACTCAATTTTACTTCTGTAAAAGCTCATGGCCTCAATAAGGTTAAACTACGAAGCGAAACCTACCAAGAATTTGCTGACATCCCAATTCAGGCCTATACCTTCAAACAAAAGCTCGATCATTTTAATTTTTTTGATCATCGCAGTTTTAACGAAAATTATTGGGTGTCTCCTGGCTTTTCAAAAAACGAAAACTCCCCAGTTTTGTTTTATATTTGCGGCGAGACTGCGTGCAGCCCAGATGACGTCAACTTTATGCTCCCATGGGCACAATTAATTGAGGCTTCGGTGGTTGTAATTGAACATCGTTACTACGGTACAAGCCAGCCCTTTAAACAAAATACCAGTGAAAATCTTCGCTGGCTTTCGATGCCCCAAGCACTAGCTGACTTTGCCGACGTCGTGCGCTTTTTAAAAGAAGAAAAAAATATGCGAGGCCCTTGGGTTGTCGCCGGCGGTTCTTATTCTGGCATGCTCGCTGCCGACTTCCGATTGCAGTATCCACATTTGGTAAAAGGCGCATGGGCTTCTTCAGCTCCCATGCATGTCATTGACGATGATCAAAGTTACGATTTGCAAATGAGCAAGGACATGGGCGATGCGTGTGGAAATTCTCTTAGGCAAGTGGTAAGCCTCGCCGAAAAAGCCGTACAAGATCCCGTGCAATTTGCAAGCTTACGAAAACTCTTCGCGGCCGATAGCTTGACTGATCCAGATGATTTTTTATTTTCAATTGCCGATGTTGCGGCGGCAGCCGTTCAGTATCGCCGGACCAGTGTTTTATGCAGCTCGTTTAAAAGCGCTGACGTTCTTCAGGATTTTGCGGATTTTTTAAGTACCATGGCAAGTACATTGGGATATCTTCCGAATTCTTATTCTTTTGCTGTCGCTTCGGACACAACCGCTGGCGGACCGATCAGTGATTTGCGAAGTTTTTATTATCAACAATGCAATGAGTACGGGCTCTTTCAAACTGCCTATCATGACCCCAAAATTTCAGTTCGCTCGCAAAGGTTGAATATGGATTATATGAATAAAGGCTGCGAGCGCCTTTTCGGAAAAGGCTTTCACTCAGGCGTTGAAGAAAGTAATGAGCGCTATTTTGAGCCGATGCTAAATCGGCACTTAGCTTCTGAAATCTATTTTACCAATGGTAGCCTTGACCCTTGGATGCCCTTGGGAATCGCACTCGAAAACGGAAATTGGAGCAACAATCACATTTACGCATTTATGATCGACGGCTCTTCTCATGCAGATGATCTTTCTTACAAACGCCGGAATAAAACATTGGCATTGCAGAATGCCGCTGCTACATTGCAGATTCTTTTAGAAAAGTGGACAAGGTAGAATGCTGAGAGTTTTAAATATTGTGAGACTTTACTTAGGATTGTTCCGAGTTGCGAGCAATCCTAAAAATACCGCCGCTGCTTTGGCGATTGCCGAGCGCTTAAGATCTTTGGGTTTACTCGAAGCCGAAGAGCAAAAACTGCGTTCAGATCAGGATTCAGTCGAAGTCATCGAGGCGCGAAAGCTTGTGAGTCGTATTGACCTAAAAGAACTCAATCAATTAGCCGAAGGCACTTTGGGAAAAATATATTCCGCCCATATGCTCAAACACAATTTAGATCCTGAATTTTACAAGAACATCGAAATCGTAGATGGCGTAACTTTCGGAATGATGAGACTCAGACAAACCCATGACCTTTGGCATATGATGACCGGTTTTGATACTTCAGTCCCAGGTGAACTTGGCTTACAGGCCTTTATGATGGCACAAACCCATAGCCCCCTTGCTCCCCTTCTCATCGGCGGGAGACTCTTTGCCATTGTGGTACGTGACCCCAAAGAAGCCTTACAGATTGTCGATAGCGTTGCCCGAGGTTGGATAATGGGTAGGCATTCAAAACCCCTCTTCCCAATAAATTGGGAGCAACACTGGAGTACCCCGCTCAGCGAACTCCAAAAACAATATATTTCAATGATTTGATTTGAGTGTAATTATTCAACCAGAAGTATGGGTTTCGTAAGTAGCGGAAATACGTCAACATTGCTAAAAACCTCGTCGTAAACAAAATGAAAATTCTCAAGAGCAAAAAGTGCAAGTTGCGAAATGATGGTTCCTCGAATACTTCCCAAATAACGACCCTCAATAATTGGCGCATTTAACAAAAGCCCATGATAATCAATTGAAGTACGAGGGCTTGCGTCGGCGGCATCGGCTAAACTTCCGATATTTACTGATTCATCTATTATTTGCTGAAAGCGACTATCAAAATTACGAAGAGGGTCTGAAATTGCGGCCAATCTGCGGTCATTCCATCTTTGTACTAGGTGATCATGATTGATGCCCATGATAATGGCGTTTGCGCTGGTAATTTGCAAATTCTGGGTTGCTCCGCTATCTGAATAAAAAATATTTCCCTCGATAAATACTGAACCTGTGACATAGAGGCGACAACCGCCAGTGGCATTCAATTTTAACTTTCGCAAATACAAAGTTCCCCTCACTACAATATCTGAATTTGAACATTGAAGTGTTTGCGTGGGATCGTTGGCAATATAGGTGCCGCTGGTCCCGTTTACATTTACAAACTGCACGGGAGCCCTATTACCCACACGTATCACCAGATCCGTTGCCAGACCACCCGCTATCGAATTGATATCGGCTTCACTGGGAGAGCTAATTAGTATGTGTTTGACCGAGACAACTTGCGCCTGACCTGCTTGCGGCTGCACCTTCATAAGCATAGAGCCTTGGCCCTGTTGAGCATACAAGGTCGAAGAGCCATCTTGCTGAAGGTCCCAATTCCAAGTCGCTTGATAGGGCATTCGTAACATACCTTCAATATTCATAGGAGGGGCACCATTTGCAGTTGTCACTCCCATTGAGTCTTGTACATGTTGAGGAATAAGTTGATTGGGCACTATGACCGTGCCATTTAGATTTTTCATCGACTGCCATGTATGTGCATCATTGTTGTACCAGCTCTGAGGACTTCCATCTACACCGTCTAAGGCCATATCATTGCCGAGATAAAAAGGATCTCCAAAACCAAAATCAGTTATCACATTGGCCCGAACATCGGCATGACAAAACAGGCAAGCAACTCCTCGAACCGCAAGAGCTGGCTTCATGGTTTTAAGTGTATGACCTGTTGACGTTGACCCTCCGCCGGGATCAGAAAGTGAGTTTTGAGTGACACTCGGATCAAAGCTGTAAGAACTCTGACAGTTCTGAAAATTGATCATGAGTAGACCTGTTATGATCAATAAACTAAAATATCTAAATGTTTGATTATGATACATTTTTGCAGCCCACCCTATACTCTATAACTGCAATTCTTAGGTCCTATGAGTTGGCATATACTTAGGGGAAATTCACCACAGTGTCTAAAACTAGATCAACTGTCTAGAAAAGTGTACTTTTAGGGATCTTTCATTGGGCACAGGTGCAGTTGTTTTTTGATGGATTAAAGGAATCAGTTTTAACGGCAGCAGCGGCAGTCAACTGTTTGCCCGTTTCGGTGATCAGCCATCAGTGGTTCATCAGTGGTCCAGTGCGCTAGCTGGGCGCAAAATTGCTATGCTTTGAAATTTAAACAATGCCTTTGGATTCAATGTCAATTAACTCGCCCATCAAGCCAATTGGCTTTGGCCCTGCGATTGCTAATTAATAGCGTATTGCCAATTGATTGCGATTCAAGGAGATTTATGAAGAGCCTGTATATCCTTTGCACTCTCATTTGTTTGTTTAGTTTAAATCTATCAGCAGCCAACTTTCCTGCAATGAATTGTCAGGGTAACTTACTTTTAAGCTCAAAGAATCCTTATCTGACAAAAGCCGAGAGAGCACTGCCTCCTCAAATGACTTTTATTTCACTTCACATTGCTGAGGTAGTCGAATGTGGAATGGAGCGCTCTCGCTTTGCATTTTTAAGTCATGGCAGTTGTTACCGAATGACGAAGGCCTCAATTCAAAGTGGCGACGAAATTCTTTCAAATTTGGATACGATACTAACTGCTAGTAAATCAGAATTTCAAATTTTCGTGCCAAGGAATTCAAAAAACTCTGCCACTTCATTGCAGGGAAAATTGCAAAATCAATTTTATGGATACGGCACCATGAGCTACCGATGGAATGTTTCAAGTGCAGAATTGCAGGCGGTTTTCGAAATGATTTCTAATCAAGCTATGCTTAAGATTTTTTCAGACAGCAATCAGGGTGAATTGGTCGGAACTCTCAATTGTCGCTGACTTGAAAGCAAACTATAAACACAAGGCACAACGTATAAGGTCAGAAGAGTTGAAACTGTAATTCCGCCGATAACAGCAATTGCCATTGGCACCCGACTCTCTGCCCCTGGGCCGAGCGCAAGAGCTGCGGGAATAGCTCCCGCAATACTCGCAACAGATGTCATCAAAATGGGCCGTAGTCGAATCGGGCAAGCCTCAATAAGTGCTTCGCGAATACTTTTAATATGACTCTGAGCTTTAATTTGATTGGTGAAATCTACCAGTAAAATAGAATTCTTTTTTACGATTCCCATGAGCAGGACCAAGCCAATCATGCTGTAAACATTAATAGATTGATGTGCGAGCAAGAGGGCCACAAAAGCGCCAGACGCGCTAAAAGGCAAAGCCACTAAAACCGAAATGGGGTCTACAAAGCTATTGAACTGTGAAGCCAGTACCATATAGGAAACGATCAGCCCGAGAATAAGAGCCGCGATTAAGCTCTTAAAGGTTTCAGAAAAAGTCTCAGAACTTCCGCTCATGACAATATGATATTGCGGAGGCAATATTTTTTTTGCAATTAGCTCAACTTCCTGCAGAGCTAATTGCTGCGATTTTCCGGTCTTTACATTTGCATAGATGGTGATGGCTCGCTCTCTTTCACGTCTATTAATTTCGACCATCGAAGTTTGCTCTTCAACACTTGCAACCTGCATGAGCGGAATCAGTTCTCCGCGATTATTTCGCACATTCAAATCATTTAATTTAGATATCGGATCTTTGTGATTGTCCTCAAGTTCGAGGCGAATATCATAACGATGCCCGCCTTTTGGGTAACGCCCGACGAGGACTCCGCCAATCATGGCATTCACCGTTTGCCCAATATTATAAATGCTCACTCCTCGCGCTGAAGCCTTCTGGCGATCGGGCACGACATGATATTCTGGCATATTTGAATCGTAATCCGAATCAAGATCGCTCATCAAACCTGAATTCTCTAATGCCACCATCATTTTTTTACTTAAATCTGCCAACTGTCCCCATTCAGGTCCTTGCACGGTAAACTCAACCGGAAAACCTCGAGTCGCGGTGAAAGCTTTTATCGATAGGTCTTGAATAACGGCGCGCAGGCCAGTGATTTTTTTAAGTTCTTTTCTACAAACATCCATAAATTTTTGCTGACTCAACTCTTTGTGAGTATCTAGATCGAAGCCGCGCTTGCCGCGCTCTTTAAGGGTCACCATAACACTGCCGCTATTGGCATCTCCTGGTGAGCCTCCGCCGACTCTCAATACATAACGATCAACCTCGGGACGATTTGCTAAAAACTTCTCGACTTCTTTGAATTTCGAATCTGAAAACTGAAGCGCAGAGCCGATTTTTGTTTTGAGGCGAATCACAAAACGCCCTTGATCTTCGGGCGGCAAAAATTCTTTATTTAAGAAATTTAAACTTGTTAAACTTAGACCGAATACCAGAATGGCAACGCCAATCACTTTCAATCGATGATTTAAAATAAAAGAAAGACTGCGGGCATAGGAATTAGTGAAGAGCTCAAGGCTCAAATCAATCCCTCGACCAATGCGAGTCGTTCGAGCTTTGGTTTCAACGAACTGAGAGCAGCGCATAGGTGTTAAGGTAAGAGCCTCAAGTAGAGAGAGTAAAACTGCAACTGTGATAGTCACGCCAAATTGAAAGAAAAATCTGCCGATAATACCTTTCATGAAAACCACCGGTAAAAAAATCGCAACAATTGAAATGGTCGCTGCAATCGCCGCAAAACTAATTTCTTTTGCGCCGAGTAGTGCCGCTTCTAATTTTTCTTTACCCTGTTCTTGATGTCGAATGATATTTTCTAGCACCATGATAGCATCATCAACTACAATTCCGATTGAAAGACTCAAACCCAATAGCGTAAAAGTATTGAGTGTGAATCCTGAAAAGTGGAGCACGATAAAAGTTCCAATTATAGATGTCGGAATTGAAACAATAACATTTACGGTTGAAGACCACGAACCTAAAAATGCCCAGCACACGAGTGCGGTCAAAAGCGCAGACAAAAGTAAAGTAAAGTTCAATTCATTTACCGCTTGTTCAATATAGAGGGTGCTGTCGAAATTGACTCCCAGTCGCATACCTTGGGGCAGGGCTTTTTGAATAATGGCAATTTTTTCTCGCACCCCTCTTCCGACAGCAACCGCATTGGCGCCTCTTTGCTTTAAAATTCCCAATGCAACTCCAGGGACGCCCATGGCTCGGCTAAAGCCTGAGATATCAGCCACCCCGTCTTCAACTTTGGCCACTTGCTTGAGCTGAATCTTTCGGTAATTTGGCTGCCCTCCTCTTTGATTGATAATGAGATCAGAAAATTGCTCAACACTATTTGCTTCGCCCATGGTGCGTACGTAAAACATCCGCTCTTTGTTTTCGCTCTCAAGCTTCCCCGCTGGCTGTTCGGAGTGTTCATTTTGAATAGTATTGATGATGTCAGTAACTGATAATTCTAATTTTTTAAGTTTATCTGCAGAAACCCAAATGCGGAGGTTGGGTGCCACATAGCCACCCAAAGTTATGTCACCCACACCTGAGACCATTGCGAATTGATCTTTCAAATGATCATTTACATAATACATCAGTTCGCGCAGCGGATACTGATCACTCTCTAATGTGAGCATTAAAATCGGTTGATCTTCCGGATTGGTTTTAGAAATTGTAGTGGCGGTGATTTCTCTGGGCAGCCTGGATTGTATTTGTGAGAGTTTGGCCTGCACGTCTTGCACAGCCAAATCAACACTTCGACCCAACTGAAATTCAATCGTTATGGTTCCCTCACTGTTTTCAGACCTTGAAGTAACGGTGCGCACTCCTTCAATACCCATAACAGCGTCTTCAACAAAGTCTACAATTTCAGTTTCAATTACTTCTGGTGCAGCTCCTTCAAGACGAAGATTAACCGTTACCACCGGAAAATCAACATCCGGAAGTTGACTGATTCCCATTTTTGAAAATGAAACCCCACCAAAAATGATGAGTGCCGCCATCAACATCCAAGCGAGTACTGGTCTTCGAATTGAAATCTCAGATAGAGACATAATGCATCTATGCTAATCCAAAGCCTCAGTGCCCGCACCCACTATTGCTGTATCAAAGTTATAAATTGAAAAGTAAATACACACTTGATGTGACTTTACTCGAGGAGGTCTAGTCTCCGTTTTCATTAGGAAATTGCACAATGCAATGAGATGCATCCTTCAATGTCGTACACAATGGCGCCCTCACCAGCACGCTGCTATACCTATTGGATCACCTGGCAATGAGCCAAGCTTTAGTCGAGTACCAAGGCTCTATTTTCAAACAAGCTCTCCTTAAGTATTTGTTAATCTCACAAACTTCACTCACTTCAATTGACCGAATTCAGTAAACCGAAACTGCCAAACGACTAACTGCTGCTGCTGCCGTTAAAACTGATTTAAAAGCGATCCAAATTGATATCCGAACGACGACATAAATCCGCATATAAAAAAGATGATATATATTGAGACATTAACGAGCTTTAAATAGCTCAAACTGAGAGTATTTTTTTAGTTTTCTCAATTTTGTACCGATTATATAGAGATTCCAATTTTAAGATTGAGGGCTATATAATGATCACAAAAAAGATGATTTTAGGTCTTGTAGCAATTACTTCGTTTATTTTAGTAAGCTTTCAAAATTGCGGCACTGGCTTCACAACTCTAACTGACATTGCCAGCAATTCTTCGAATGCAGTCAATCCCACCCCGGTCTCATCCTCGCAAATCATTACCGGAAAATACTCTCCTGGCACCTTCAATCTAGGGGCTGCGACACTCGCACAAACCATGCTATTTGCTTCTTGGGACCCATTGGTCGCTGGCACTATGGTCCCCAATCCGATGCTAGTAAACTATGAAGTGAATATGCCTCTTTGGACGGATGGTGCAATCAAAAACAGATGGATGGCCATTCCTGCACAATCTAGCATAAACAATATAGGGGGCGCTCCCACTTGGACGTTTCCAAATGGGTCTGTCTTTGTAAAACAATTTAATCTTACGATGTCTGATGGCAGCATAAAAAGGATTGAAACTCGAGTCGCCACTTTACAAAATAATATTTGGGTAGGCTATTTATATAAATGGAAAGACGATGGCAGCGATGCACTCCTTGTCACTGCAGATATGACAGATACTTATCTTGCTCAGGACCCGAATACTCCCGCTCAATCAGTAAGTGTAAATTGGAATCATTCAGTCACAAATTGCGCCAAATGCCATTCACAGGCGGCCGGTTATGTGCTTGGAGTCAACCCCCTTCAGCTCAACAAATCATTCAATTATAAAGTGGGTGCACGCAACCAAATCAAAACCTTTAGCGATGCAGGCCTCTTGAGTGTAAGTGTTTCTGACCCAAGTATTCTTCCCGCTTATCCGGGTTTAGCAGATACCACCATAAGTGTTCAAAATCGTGCACGCGCATATTTGTCTGTTAATTGCTCTGTCTGCCATCAGCCGGGAGGCTTCGCTACTCCTTTTATCAGCATTGATTTCAGATCAACCACTAGCCTTGCCATGACGAATCTCATTGGCGTGGCCCCAACTATTTCGCTTGCATTGGGTGCTGGAGAAGCCCGAATTAATTCGGGCAACAAGGCGTTAAGTGACGTATTTGCCAGAATGAGTTCGCTCACCAACGGAACGCGAATGCCACTTGTCGGCAGCAGTGTCTTACATCAAGAGGCAATCAATCTCATTGGTCAATGGATTGATTCAGGCCCTCAATAAGGATATTTTTTCACTCTTTAAAGTGGCCGACAAAAATTCCCGCGACTCGAAAATCAGTCTCGGCGCTTACTACAATGGGTCGACTTTGAAAATTTGTCGAATGCAATTCAATGCGATTTTCAAACTTATGATATCTTTTAAGCATTGGCGTACCATCTACTACTCCGACTATAATATCGCCATTTTTAGCCTCCTCTGTCCTTTTAACCAGCACGACATCATCTTGTTCGTCTCGAGCGCGACTACTAATCATTGAATCCCCTGAAACTCTCAGGCAATAATAATCCTCACCATCTTGAATAAATAAAAATGGCACTTGAAGCTTAGCCCTGTTGGCCTTTGCTTTGTGACGACCAATAAAACCCAAAACCTTTGCTGGATTGGCGATTAGACTTTGCATTTTTCCTCCTGAAAAAAATAATATTTCGTACATTTGCCGTACTTCAAGCTATACGTACATTTTGCGTACTTCAAGTCCAAAAGAACAAATTTTTTAATTCTATCTAAACTATTGAAGTTGCACAAACTTCAGCTTGACCAAGGTCGACGTCATATATTGCCAATTGATTTGACTGTGATGAATCTCTTGAGCCACAATTTTCTCATCTCAATTGTTTCAACTGACAAAGGAATCTAAAATGAAGAGAGCGCTCTCTCTAATAATTTGTTTGCACTTTATACCATTTCGTCTTTTCGCAAATTGCGTAGTCGACGTCGAACTTTGCCGAGAACGTGGCACTCTGATTTACCAACTCGCACAGCTCAAAGAGAAACTCCAAAATAGCTGCAAGAAAGGCATAGGCGTCGAAATAGATTGGCCTGGTTTTAAAAACTATTTAATTGCAAACCGTGATTATTCGATATCACCTTGTTTGATACCACTCGAACAAATTGCAGATTTTTGTCAAAAAGATTTGAATTCTACGAAAAGTATCTTAGCCAAAGTTGATACTCTTCATTGCCAATTGGGAGGAAAGGATCAGCGCCAGCTCAAGCTTGTGGGACGCTCCCTCATGTTTTCAGCGGACCTTTCAAATGATTTTCGCAGTGAACGCCCCGGCCCATCCGACTCGGCCTTTGTAAAAGAAGAGTTGCAAAAACTATTCAATTTAAATGTTCAATCGCGCGAAGAAAAGCGTGAAGCATCGCGAAGAAATGAAGAAAAAGAACGTGATGAAAACCGTGAGCTCGAAGCCAAAAACCGAGAAGAGAAAATTAAAAAGCAAGTCACTGAAGTTCAAACGCGCGCAAAAAAGAAAGCCGAAGTCTACCAAACTGAGACCACTCGACTTTCTAAATGGCTTCAAGATCAAATGGCGAGCATACAAAAAAGTTCAGATAAACCTGAAGTCAAATCACAAAAAATGCAAGAAGCATCAAAAACTTATCAAGATGGACTACAAAAAGCGATTCAGATTTACGGAGATGGCCAGTGAATACAATCAAACACAACCTCAAAATTATTTTATTTTTCCTTTTCATGGTTCAGCTTCAAGCACAGGCAAATGAAATGGGCTACAAAGCCTGTCAACTTGAAGAAGCAGAAGAGAAATTATGTGAAGTGAAAATCAATCACAATCGAAAAGAAGGCAGTGAGATTTGTCATGCCCTAGACAATCCCAAAATTGTCTTGCGATCTGCCAATTTCATCAACGGGGAATTAGATGGCGAATTCATCTGCCGCTCCTTTACCAATATTTTAACCATTCGGGCCCAATATAGAGCCGGACAGCTCGACGGAGAATACCGTGACTTTTCAACTGCTCGAAGCTGGCACAATATTAAGACGGCGTGGTGGATTAAATATTTTAGCTTAGGAAAACAAATTGGAGTTGAATTTCTGGCAAATGAAAATGGAAAAGTACTCGAAGTCATTCCCGGCTGCTGGGAAAATGGCGATCGTGATTCGATTTATTATTCTGCCTGCCTCAATATGAAATATTCTGAATTCGACAAAGAAGTACGAAGCTTCATCGACGGCGAAATCAAAAAACACTTCGCAGAAATGAACCGTCCGGTCGTAACCAAATATCAGGACGGCAAAGTTAAATTCAAAGCAACTCTTGTCAATGGTAAATATGTTGGTGCGTACGAGAAGTTCTTTGAAGATGGTAAAATTCAGCTGAAGGCAAACTACAAAAATGGTTTTCCTGAAAGTGAAGAAGAATTTTTTGAAAGTGGTGCTAAAAAAAGCAAACGCACATTTTCAAATGAAAAGCTATCTGAGCGTCTTGATTATTTTGAAAATGGTAAAATCTCTGAAGTTGTAAAAATAACCTATGATCAATTCTCTCGAACTGAAGTGGCGCGATCCTTTTCAGATCAAGGCAAGCCGTATTCGGAACATACCATGAAGTTTGAGCATGGAGAATATTGGGGCAAATACGTCGGTGCCTATAAGGTTTATGACCAGGACGGAAAGCTTATTATTGAAAATAATTACAAAAATGGCCTGCGCGATGGCCCGTCTACCTATTACGATATAGATCAAAAAACCGTTACGATTTGGGAAAAAGGAAAGCCGAAAACCAAAAGTATCTACGATGCTCAATCAGGAAAAGAAATTGAAAAAATAGAATATATGAATGACGGTTCAGAAAAGGCGAGAACCAAGACTGTGGACGAAACTTAATAGTTCACCTGAGAGCATCCATTTGCCAGAAAGGTTTGCATCGAAAATGAAGCAAGTTCAAAATTCTGAAGCGCCTGAATTCACACCCTCAATAAAACCCCCTTTTCTTCGGACGATCAATGGGATTGGCCTGAGACTCCTTGGAAAAAAAGATTTGGATTCAGAGGGCCGTTATCTTTCAACACTTACCTTTACTTTTTTCTTTGTGCCGGTTTTTAAAATTTGTAATTATCGGGTTCAGGATTCAGAAAATGGCGGTTGGTATTTTTTTTCTAAAGAAAAATTATCTGAGTCCGATAAGATTTTTAATTTTGCAATCGGACCTATCGTAGTTTTGGCTTGGTCAGTATTGATTTATTACGCCAATAATCGCCACCCCAATTGATATTTTTTAATTGGTAAAATGTTGAAAGCTTCTGCGGCGGGCATGCCGAATTCAGTCAACGGCAGCTGATCCAGAATCAGAATCGGCTAACCCACTGAAGGCTGATCTCCGAAACTGACAAGCGGTTGACGGCCGCTGCTGCCGTAAAAACTGCTTTGAATTCGAGAATTAAACCTAGATCAATAAAAAGAAAACAGGGCCAATCTGCTGTCAAAGATTAAGACATATTGCCGCATAAAGCCCATGCAATTCAAAGCTACTTTCAGATGCGACCTCAAGCCCAAACGCTCAAGCCGCCAGATACATTTTTGATTCCAAATATGGCCCCTAGCTTGCAATGAATTTCTCAACTGAAACAAGTTTTATAAGCTTAAGGACTGTTTTGAAAAGCTTTATTTTAAAATATTTTATATTAGTATTTTTCACAACTGCGATTCTAAGTCAAAATACCCTCGCAGCCAATCGCTGTGAACAGATATTCCTCAATGCCTCCGGACCACTGAATCTTTCTATACAAACGCCAAGACTAAGTCTGCGTCCACTGAATTACAAAGAAATGATAGCGGCATCCTCTCTTCTAACCGATAATTCCGTGCAAAAAATGAGCGGTGATTTCGGTCGCTATTCCAATTCTAATTTGGTTTCTAAAATCGCTGCCTTTGGTGAATTATCAATGGCTACTTTAAAAACTTTTAAATATGCCAGAAGCCGAAACGTGAACATTCAAAACTTTATATTGTACTTCGGAATTTTTTTTCGAGGGGAACTCATAGGCACTTGCGAAATTTATTCAGGCCTTACAAGAACTTATGTTTCTCTGAAAGAGGGCGAAAGAATTTTTGCCCTTGGTCTTCATTTATTCCCAAATTCCTGGGGCAAGGGTGTCGCAACAGAGGCCGCGAGACGTCTCCTGCAATATTCATTTGAGGAGCTAGACGCTGATTATGTTTATGCACGTTCACTAAAAAGCAATATTGGTTCACAGACAGTGCTTCAAAAACTAGGCCTGAACGATTTCCCAAAGGGCGACGAAAACTACCGCCATTTTTTAATGGATCGCGCCAGCTTTGAAATGAATTCTGCTTCTTTTGCTAGATAAACTATGCTTTCATAGAGAGACCACAACCAGGAGTCTCTTCTTGAAGGAATTTGAAAAGTTAAATCAATTAGCAGAGTCCCACGGAAAGTTGACTGCCGGAGTCGGTCTGGTTTCAGGAATAATTGCCTTGGCACTTGCATGCCTTTGCTTCCTGGGGGTATTGGCCTTTCACTTCCCAGAATATTTGACCACTCCGGAACTTCGGAAATCATATAGCGTTGATTTTTTGCGCCAACTTCTTTTTTGGTCGATGACACTAGCGGGAGCCATTTCACTTTTTAACATCATTCGCGGAAGAGAGCGCTGGCTAAGTCTGACTGCCTTTATTTTTGTGGCTTTGTCGCTCGCATTGGGCGGCAGCAAAGTTCCCGTCAATAATTTTCCGGATCACACTCCCTATATAGGTTTGGACTGGTTCATTTTAGATCTTCTCGGCTCGACTTTGATTTTTGTATTCATCGAAAAATTATTTGCATTGAGAAAAGATCAGCCTATCTTTCGAGAAGAATGGCAAACCGACTTTCATCATTTCATTGTAAATCACATCGTAGTTGGCTTTGTTTTACTTGCAACTAATTTATTGGTGCATAAATTTTTTGGCTGGGCCGCAAAAGACGGCATTCGAGCTTGGGTGCAAGATCTGCCCCTTGCAATTTCAATTTTCGCTATAATTTTGGTTGCTGATCTTGTGCAATACTGGACGCATAGAGCCTATCACGAGATTCCACTATTGTGGCGCCTCCACGCCGTTCACCATAGCGTGAAATGTATGGATTGGCTCGCAGGCTCAAGACAACATATTATCGAACTCATTCTCACCCGCACCCTTGTTTTGGCACCCATTTACGTTTTAGGTTTTAGCAAAGAGGTGATCGATATTTATATTATCATTGTAGGCTTTCAAGCTGTTTTCAATCATGCCAATGTCAGCGTCAGACTAGGCCCACTCCGCTATATTATTGTGACTCCGAATTTTCATCATTGGCATCATTCACAAGACACCGAGGCCATTGATAAAAATTATGCCGCACACTTCGCATTCTTAGATTATATTTTTGGCTCAGCGGTCAAATCCGATCAAAAGTGGCCGAATCAATACGGCGTGGTCGGCGACTATGTGCCGAAAGGCTATTTTCGACAACTTTATTTTCCGTTCAACAGAAAACTTTAACAACATTGATTGAGTGATCATGATTGAGATCAATAATGTATCAAAATACTACGGCGACCTGATCGCGCTGAAAAATATTAATCTCAAGCTAAAAGAAGGTGAAACTCATGTTTTTATAGGATCAAGCGGTAGCGGCAAGTCGACACTTCTACGCCTTTTAAGTGGACTCATTGAGGCCGATGAAGGAGAAATTCGCCTCAATGGCGAACTGATTTCGAACAGTATTCAAAAAAACCTCAGCTCGCGAATTGGCTATGTCATTCAAGAAGGCGGCCTCTTTCCGCACTTTAGTGGTCGAGAAAATTTGGCGCTGGCGGCGAAATTAGCTAGCTGGAGTCCAAGCCGAATCACAGCTCGCATTTCAGAGCTCTGTCAGCTGGTTCAGCTTGAGCAGCGTTTTTTAGAACATTTTCCAAAGGAATTGAGTGGAGGTCAGCGCCAAAGAATTGCCTTAATGAGAGCCTTAATGCTCGATCCTCCTCTTGTATTATTAGATGAGCCACTAGGTGCGCTTGACCCACTAGTGAGATCTGAATTGCAACGCGAACTCAAGCGTATCTTTAATCTAGTCAAAAAGACCGTTGTGATGGTTACTCATGATGTCGGTGAAGCTGCATTTTTCGGACATAGCTTGTCCCTTTTTGACGAAGGAATTCTTATTCAACATGGTGACTTTAAAAGCTTCATCAAAAAACCAGCCAACGAATTTGTAACACGCTTTATCCGCGCTCAAGTACCACCCTTAGAATTACTTGAGTTAATATGAAGAAAACTTTACTTGGCTGCTTTCTTTTTTCGATGAATTGTTTGGCCGGAGACAAACCAATTCTTGTAGTGGGGTCTAAAACTTTTACTGAAAATTATATTTTGGCCGAAATTCTAGCACAAAAAATCGAAGACACTGGGGAGGTTCAAGTTCAAAGACGCTTGGGTCTCGGCGCCACAGGAATCATATTTGAATCGTTGAAATCTGGGCAAATTGATATTTACCCTGAATATACTGGCACAATCTCAGAAGCCATCTTAAAGGATCCTAGTCTTAAGAGCATCGAGCAGCTCAATCAAAGCCTTGCGAAAGATCAATTGCAAATTTCTGGCAGTATAGGATTTAGCGATAATTATGCACTCGCAATTCCTCAAAAACTTTCGCAAGAAAAAAATATTTTGAAAATCAGTGAGCTTGCCAATTTTTCAAATTTGCGCGCCGGATTCACCCATGAGTTTATTAAGCGTCAAGACGGCTATGAAGCGCTCATGAAGTTTTATCACATTAACTTAAGCAATATGAAGGGCATGGAGCATAGTCTCGCCTACGAATCAATTTCCGATAATAAATTAGATCTGATAGAGGTTTATTCTACCGATGCCAAAATTGCCAAATATGATTTAAAAATATTAAAAGACGACAAAGAGTTCTTCCCTCCCTATCTTGCGGTTTTTGTTTTGCGAAAAGACCTTATGCAAAAATATCCTAAAACTTGGCAAGCCATTCGCTCTTTAGAGGGTCAAATCAATGAAGAAAAAATGATCGAGCTCAATGCCAAAGTTGAGCTTGAACATTGGAGCTTTGAAAAAACTGCAGCCTACTTTTTGAAAAAATCAAGTGGTCAAAATACCGACCTCTGGCAAAACCTAATGAAGCGCACCAAGGAACATCTCTCATTGGTTTTTTTATCTTTGCTGGCAGCCTTGATTGTCGGATTGCCACTCGGCATATTGGCTGCCAAATTGAGATATTTGGCGCAAGGGGTTTTATTAACAAGCGGGCTTTTGCAAACCATTCCTTCACTTGCACTACTTTGTTTTCTCATTCCGATTTTTGGAATTGGCTATTTGCCCGCCGTTGTGGCCTTGTTTCTTTATGCCCTACTACCTATTGTACGAAATACTTATCTGGGACTTATTCAGATTGATAAAAGTTTAATTGAGTCCGCACAAACTTTGGGCCTAAGTTCTTTTGAACGACTCAGACTTATTGAGCTACCACTTGCCTCGCCCACTATAATATCTGGCATTAAAATGTCTGCGGTCATAAATGTGGGAACCGCCACACTTGCTGCTTTTATCGGAGCGGGTGGCTATGGTGCTATCATTGTCACTGGCCTTGCCCTTAATAACAGTCAAATCATTCTTCAGGGCGCCATACCCTCAGCTCTTCTCGCCATCTTAGTGCATTTATTATTTGAAGTCGTAGATCGCTGGCTGATTCCAAGGGGAATTCGATAATTAGTTGCAACTCTGACCAGGAATCGAAATAATATCATCAATCACAAGTCCACTGGCTGGAGATTTATTGATATCAAAGAACTGACCTTTTCCTCGATCTGCCATGGCCTTGAGATTTTGTGCACTCGAAAAGTATTGAGCATCTGCAGCTGGGTCAAATAAAACCATACTCGTAGTCGTGAGCCCTCCATGCGCAACTGATGCATCGGTCACAGAATCAATCAAACTTTGGAGATTTGAAATCACCGGATCTGCAATATCACTTGGTTGACCATCTGACATAAAAACCAGAATATAATTCCAATTTGAGTTACTTTTCGGGTCATTTGAAATCATCGAGTGAATCGCACTCAATGCTGATCTGTAATTTGTACTGCCTATAGGATCTACATCGTGAAGAACTGAAAGTGCTCGCATCGAATCGTCACTGTCACCAAAAACATTTTTTGGCATTTTCCCCGATTGAGTGACATCTTCAAATTGCCGAGTGCTGGTATTGAAAATAAAAGTATCATCTGAAAAATATCCGATCCCGTAAGTTAGATTTTTCTTCGAACTATATTTTGATAAAAAGTTTTTTATAGTTTGAACGCGAATGATTTGATTGGGGTCGGTTGTGGCAGTCGAACCCGAATTGTCTACCATAAAAATAATGCGAAGCATTTTCGTGGTTTCAGAAATTCCGCCGCTGCAAATCGGCGGATTTCGCGGCGACTGAATTTGCTGATCTGCACTTAGGGGATTCCCCGTAAAATTAACTCTTGAGCAGCTAAAACTCAAAACGACCACTACAAAAAATAAGAGCTTCATAAGCTTTCACTCCATACTTATGATTCCTATCGGAGAATTGAATTTATGAATGACTAATTTAGGCTCCAATTCAACACTTCTTGGCTTAGCCATTGTACTTATTAGAATATTCAACACTTAATTTCCTATTTAAAGCGCAATCCATAAAAATTGGCACGATTTGCATAGAAATGATTTATGGCAAAGTCTAAATTTACAATATTGTATTTCCTTGCAAGCTTCACATTGATGTTTTTTTCTTTAAAATCGACTGCCGAGACCTGTGAAGATTTATTTAATAAGCGGTCCTCATCTCTTAATACAACAAAAGTAAGTGACGAAGAAGGCCTACCACTTTATTTAATAAATTCATCTGAACAGAGCGGAATAGAACGCTTTCGCTTTATCGCCAAAGCCTTTGAACAAAGCCGCCCCAACTCGAATTCTAATAATGCAATCACTATCAATGTAGAAATCGAAAATATATTAAATTCAACTGGCGCTTCTCAAACTCGCACGCATTTGCACTTAAGCTCTAGACTTCATGAATCTCAAATTACAAGTTCAAGACCGCCATTTCTGACTATGCAAACAAATATCGAAGTAAAAAAACCCATGCAGCTGGCTCAAGGAAACCAAATTACAGAAATTTATAAACTTGAGTCCACAGATCCAAAACTTAAAATTGAGCTGCACTTAAAATTTGAAGTTCAAGCCATAGCGGGATCTCTTATTTATATCTCAGACGGCTTTGATTCGGGTCGAATCGCAAGACACAGTCCACCTCCCGGCATGAATCCTGAGTGGAAATTGCAAGCTGCTTTGATTCGAATTGAAGCCAATCCACAGTGACTATTTGCGGCTCTTTGCCTAAGCTTTTAAGACTTAGTACAAACTAATTAAGCCTTGTAATGACTCCTATGGCCCTGGCCTTGCTTTATTAAGCTATAGACAATACCGCGGGAAGCTTATGAAAATTAAATTGAGAGCGATTCTTTCTCTTATCGCACTATCTTACAGGAATGCGACACTTCGAGAAGTTGAAAGCTGAAGCCCAAATTTGGCGCTATCTTTGAAATTTCTATGTATGGCGCAGTTGAGATATTTCAAGTATAAATAAAGCAATCATTTCAAAATGTTTAAACCTGCAAAGGCATACCTATGAAGATTTTTATGTTCACCTCAATAGTTTTTAGCTTAGTCGCCTTGTCTTGCACCGGAACTCCAGCTCAAAGCCCTATCCAAACCAATTTACACAATAAGACTTTAGACAAGGCCGTTAGTGAATGCCGTCAAAGCATTGTGAAGCTTAAAGATGCAGGCCTAGACAGAGTCAAATTGGGTTTAGACAAAAGCGTAAAACAGTTCCCACCTGCCTTGATTCAAAACCTTATCAACGGCGCCAAAATGTATCGGCGAGCAACTCCCAGCAAATATACCCAAGACGAAATCAATGCAGCACAGTTTTTAGCATTGGCTTCTCTAAATGACATCGGCACAATGTTTAAACTTGAGGGACTTGTACAAACAGCACCTCATATTGAGCCCTCATCGGGAACTATTTATCTCAAGCAAATAACTTATCCGAATCCCCCCATTGATCGCCAAGGCTCGGATATTACGATCAGGGATCAATATGATGGGATTCCAACATTTGGAATTTCGGTGGGCGAGAATGTGGCCACAGCAGGTTTTGCGGCTTTAGGTGAAATCAATACCAAGCTTGAGAATATCAACTATGTCATCACCTTAAAGTATACGGCCGTCGCTAAAAACTATATTCTTGAAACCTCTGCCCATACTGATGATTTTAAGCCTGTTAAATTTGATATAAGCACATGCCAAGCCGAACCTGAAATTCAATCTTGGCTTAAGATGCCAATCGCTCAAGCCAATATGAATGAATGTGAATCTGGCAAATGCATTGATTTACCCAAGGATTAGTCAAAAGGATTTTTAATTTTATTTAAAAGCTTCTTAATATCGATTTGATTTATTGGGTCAGAATTTGAAAACTCGGATTTTAAAGCTACGGCCCAATACTCAGCCGCTTCTTTCGTTCTGTGAACGCCATCAACAGTTTGATTTCCAGCTGTATTTACTGAAGTTGAGTCGCGACTATCGATTTGCTTACATTTAGTCCCAATCGCCTTCATTAAGGATTCATAAAAGTCATTTAGATTCTTCTCTTCCGTTGCAATTCGGCCCGCCGGAAATCCTTTGGATTGCGAGGGATTCAAATGAGGGGGCCCGATCCAAAAGCAGGCATTGCCACTTTCGGTGATTTTCAAAGCAAGCTTATTATATTCGGCGGAGACTTCTGGCGACAAAAGAGAATTTGTACCCAAAGCAACTACAAATTTTGCACGAGGATATTGAGTTAAAATTTGTTCAAGTTTTGGCACTCTCCCCGAATCAATACAGGGACTCAAATTCGAATCTTTGGTCGTCATCTGACTGCAAATCTGACCTATGGGATTGCTCCCCTTTAACCAATGCTCGGGCGCACTTGAAACCGCACAATACAAACTAACTTCGTCATAAGTTTTTGATAGATTCTGAAAGAGGGATTTGCCAAAAGCTCCACACAAATGCGAATCGCCTATCAACACAATTTGCTCAGCCCTCAATGAGTTAAAGAACAGAAGTATAAGCGTTGCGATTAGGAATTTCACAATTAAAGCCTTTTTCATAGATACTTCCGTCTGGTAAACTTTTATTTAGATCTAACTTCAATATGATTTTATTATTTATATCCAGCTTTATATTCATATTGATCCAACCAATTATATCCGCTTGACGATATTGCAAATAATCTTTTCCTAGCAGTCGAACCTGAGTTCGGCCAAAACTAATAACCGGAGGAATAATTTCAAAATTCATTTTGCTTGCAGAATTTTTCGTCAATTCAATTATCCACGAATCAATTGGTGAATGCGGATCTGAAGAAAGGCCAACCAAGCAATCGCCTATATGATTTGTGGTTTTGAGCACACGGACCATTTTATTATAATTCTCAGTCCATTGATCCATATCATCTGCATTCGCGCCAAAGCTCAGCAGGCTCAAAAAAACAAATAAACCTACAATTAGATTCTTCATTCTTATACACTCACCTTTTGAAAAAATTGTCGAAGCCTAAATGTGCCCTGCTTCAATTTTTATCTTTGCCAAGCTTGAAAAGCAAGCCATGCCTCAGATATCATTTTCACAATTGATAACAAGCTAAAGGATATTTGGCATCGCAAGATTTTATTTACTTAAATGCAAATGTTTGTGCGGCGCCCCAAATCAAGCCTTTCTTAGCCTTTCAATCTTTGGTAAATGACTCTCGATCAAAGTTAAAATTACTATGTAAAAATCTAAAAAATGAAGAATCTTAGCTTTTTGCAATAATTAAGGAGCGCTCGTGAAAGTTTTTGTGTCGATCATATTATTTTTTGTAGGCGCTCAAACATTCGCAGCTGAATCCTTTAAAACAATCGGCATTGATGAGCTTGAAAACTTAATGAAAAGCAAAAAAGAATTATCAATTTATGACGTCAATGTTGAAAGCACTCGAACTTTTGTTGGTGTCATCTCTGGTGCCCAACTCATCGATAGTGCGAGCCAATATGATGTGAAAGTTCAACTGCCTGCAGATAAGTCTAGAGCATTGGTTTTTTACTGCGCAAATGAAATGTGTACGTCCTCACATATTGCTGCCAATAAAGCTATTGCCGCCGGATACAAAAATGTAAGTGTTTTGAAAGTAGGAATTTATGGTTGGAAAAAATCCGGCAAAACGTTAGTTAAAATTAAACATAAAAGCACTGGCATTTTAGCCGCAGACGTTGAACCCGGAGAGGCCAGCGAACTGGTAGAGCATAAGCAAGCCATTATTATTGACGTTCGAGAAAATGAAGAGCGCCACGAGATCATTCCCGGAGAATTGTGGTTTCCGACCTCAAGAGCAAAAGATCAAAATGCATGGAGTGAATTTAAGCAAAGTCTACCCAAAGGGAAAACGCTTATTTTTTATTGCGCTTCAGGAATAAGATCAAAGAGAATGGCCGAAAAACTAAAAGATGAAGGTTTCAACAGCCTTTATTTTAGTAATATCGACCAATGGAAATCCGCCGGCTTACGAGCTGTTTCGGGACCAGCTCAATAACTTTAAAAACTGGGCCCTTAGACTGTGCAGCCAAAATATACCATTGTTTTTATTGAATATTTTTATATTTGCACAGTCTTGTGGGCCAGTTTAATTGTGCTTAATGCAATTTGTGACCATGCACAATTGCAGAGCCTGTGAAAAGCAATTTTGTTGAGCTCTGTCCGCAGCATTGATCTCGCTATCGCCGTAGCCAACCACTGTGAACCAGATATCCCCTACCGGTCCGCCAAAACTTTGCTTGCCTTGAGCGTAACAGACCCAATTCTCTGCTGGTGGAGCTTCTTGCTCAATCGCCATTGCAAAAGTTGATGTCAAAATCAAAGAACCAGCAATCATCCATAATTTCATAAAAACCTCCTATTGAAGTTTAGACTAACTTCCCAAAAAAGGCGGAGTCAATCTTCAATCCCAAAAGACTCTTTGGATTAGTTCAAAAATGACATTTTTCGGCAAAGACTTGCTTTAAGAAATAAATTCAAATTCTTTTCACCTTCTGTTATTCGGGAATCGATTCGGATATAATCTGGCCCTCGACCGAACTCCCCTTAAGGAACAAAAGATGTTTTTATTTAGTCAAGTGGCGCGGGTCGTATTGGTTGTCAGCTTTATCAATTTATCATCAGCCATGGGCCAGAGTCCGCCGGCTTCGTTGGCAGAATACAATGCCTACCAGGCCGAATTACGAGAAACCAATTCGGTTTATGCACAATTTGCGGGTGAAGGCCCTGAAGAAAAAGTTCAGATCCCTATCATTTTAAGAAACAATGTAAGCGAAAACAAAATTCGTGATTTGCAGTCTCCACACTACGATGCTTCAAACGATGCAGGCCTCATTCTGGTATTTCGGGCGCCGACTAATTTTTCACTCAGAGATTGTGGAGAAAATGCCGCGAGCTTATCCGAGACTGATGCCAGCTCGATGATCAACTCAAATTTTCTAGCCAATCCATCAAATCAATCGCGCTTCACCCAAGTTAAAGGCATTGGCCAAACCAGGGAGCTCAAACTAGAAAAAGGCGACTGCAAAAGTTCAATTAGCATTGGCATTCGTGCATTTCAATTAATTGGCGGCCCAGGCAGTGATCTGATTGCCTACGCCGTTTCAGACAAGGTCATTGAAGCTTACCACTCCTACAAGGGTTACAATGATCCTTACGGCCGCAAAGAAATGGGTTATGACGTTGCCAATGCTGAACTGGTTGATTTAAAGGGCAATGCCTTTGAGCCAAATGCAGGCCAATATTATATGCTACCGATTCGAATCAAATACGATCAATATAAAACTATATTTGAACATGCGAATTCGAAGCTTCGCTTGGATATGGGAGTTCAAGCCCAGATTCCGGTTTCACGACCCTTTGATCAAGCCGCAGTGGGGGTCCATAGCAACCTCGTTTATACTCAGCGAATCACCGACAATTGGGCTGCAACTGCGGGAGCGGGACTCGGAGTTAATATTCAAAGCACCGTCTTTGGTGGATATCAGCCATCTGATCAAAGAGTCAATTTAGTAACAGACGCGCATATTGCTGGCGCCATTACTCGCTATGATCGAAATCAAAAAGGAATGACAAGCTTTATTGTGGATGTCGGCGCTCAAACTCCGTTACTCAAAGCTAGCTCTTATACTGAAGTTGATAGACACGCTGATTATTTACAGGCCCTCGGGCAACAGGCTTCAATATCCAATGAGTACGGGATTACAGTTGGAATTACCCGTACATGGGGCGACCAAATCAATCCTACTAAAAATTCTCTCACCTTACATTGCAAAGAAGACTACAAAAATCCTGCTTGGAAATACAATGGCAATAATAATGAAGATTTTCGCTGTGGAGTTCAATACACAAGAAAGTTTAATTGAGAGACAATATAACAACCGGCTTACTCATCTGTTTAAAAAAATCCCAGGCGTATTTGAGGCCTGGGAAATTCAAGCTTCCTAAATTTGACTGTTATTGACCAGAAACTTTCAAAGCACATTGAGCTCTGATGTTGGGATTGGTTGATTTTACGATTTGCACGTTCACGAACCCATCACTTCTCTCCGAGATGACAACGTCTAAATCACCTTTGGCTTGTGAATACATATTGGCATTGTTTAGAAGTCTTTCAGTTTTTGGGGCAGTTTGAGAGCCGGGAATAGTGGTTGTTAAAAAAACGCTTTTCCCGATTTCGCCATTTGCGATTTCGACACTATAAGTATTTTTGCCAACTTGTGTTTGGCCTTGCATTTTTAAGCTGCCGCAATCATAAATATGGGCTAAAGAAGCAAAAGAGCTCGAAGCCAAAACTGAAATCAAGGTCACAACTAATGCTTTCATAAAACTACTCCTGGTATTTGGTGCCAGCGAAATAATTTAGAGAAATAGGAACTTATTTTCCCATTATCTAATATTACGTCTTCCTAAGATCCAATAGACAAGGCACATTTTTGAAGATATCTCTTCAAGCTTCGTGCCACTTTAATTATACTTCTATTATTATTTTAGAGGAGATCGTCTAGGCTTTGTGCCAATTTTCGGCAAAATCGGGACACTTCGATGAATCATCGACTTTTAAAAGATCTTCTGAAAAATCTATTTATCATAGGTTAATCCATAAAATTTACTTTGAACGTGCTAATCCCTATTTATCCAAAGCGAAAAACAAGTACACGAAAAATTAAGTTTTACACCTAAACGGCTCTGTCTTCTTTTTCGTTGGTATTGTTTCAACTCTAGATTTTAAATCAGTCTTAACGGCAGCTGCGGCCGTCAACAGTTTGGCGGTTTCGGTCTCGGGGCTCAGTGTATCAGGCTGCGCGCCCGGATCGAGGCTCTGAATCTGGAGCTGCTTCCGTTTACTGAATTCAGGATTGCCGGCCCCTGATATTTTCAATATTTCACCAGAACCCCCTGACACATGCAAGGCACCTCAATTACCCTTGTGCCATTTTGAAACAATATTTGGGCTTCACTTATTCAGCTTATTTTTTAACCGATCCTTGCTTGCCAAATTGAAGAAAGCGCCAAATAAATTGTGATCGATCTTTGAAAGCATTTTGATGTCAAAGAATATACAACTGAACATAGCTTAAACTAAGCCTTTAGTAAAACTATCTACCCGAAGTTTTTTCCCTCAAAAGTTCAACACTTAATGAAATTTTGACTCTATTTAAAGACTCATATTTGGAGGATAATTAATTTATAGGGAAATTATGAATTATTTGAAAACTAAATTCTCAATTGCTCTTTTACTTTTAGCCATCATAATTGGGGCGCAGAATTGCTCTAACATTAGTTTAGACCCGCTCTCACAAAATCTTCAGTCTACTGGCTCTTTGTTTGGCCCTCTAAAGCCAGTTCTCGCAGTTCGAAATACTGCCTGCATTATGTGTCACGCACAAATTCATGGCGATATTGTTACTGACTTCGGATTTGGAAGTCCCTATTTCATGGGCACAGATAAAAGTGTCAACCACCCTCAACAAGCTTCATATTATAGTCCATTTGCGAGCAAACACTTTTCTTGGATGGATGCCCTCTGGAAAAATTCAAGTATCATGGGTGATGTCTATGTCCCAGATCAAACTATCGGGGACGCACGTTTGTTGGCTAGTTATAATGATCCAATAGCCGGAAATGCAAAACCTCTTAGCTCTTTGCGCATCCTTGATTTCCTAAACGGAAAATTTTTAAATCCTTGGATTAATAATGGGGCGACTCCAGTCTCGATTATTGAGAGGACAAATTCGACGGACATAAGTGTACCCGGGCTACGAGGAAATTTTCTTAGCAGAAAGGAAATTTGGATAGATTCCCCTTCAGAAGATGAAATGAGATCTCTGCAACAGGCCCCGGGTGCCGTGCAAATTTTTGCAAAATTAGGCATAATTGTTTACAAGGCGAGCGCACGTGACTCAGCCGATGGGTTCATCGTCAAACAGAGCTCCTTGAACCGTCATCTCTTTCTCACAAATACAGACATCGTTCATTGCCGAGGCGACATCATCATAGATGGAGTTGTTTTACTCAACAATCTTAACCTCGATACAGATAGCAAGGGTTGTCGACTTCATGTTACTGGCAGCGTTTTCATTCAGGGCCCAATCAATTATACCAAGGGCGAGGGAAGTGGTTCGAATCTTCAAATTTCAAGTTCACGAGCTATTATAATGGGGATGAAAACACTCAGCACGCGCCTAACTCAAGATGCAACTACTGCCATGGTGAGTGGAATGAGAAGCACCTGGACAGATGATCAAGAGCTTGCTCAGAACATTAAAATTATAGAAGACCGAGATTCTGTCGATGGCCTTACAAATGATGCTGGTCCTTTTCGGGTCATGAAGGACAAAACAGGTAATATTGTCGCCGTTCAAGATGATTTTGACACCAAAGAGTGGCTGCCTGCTCCTGGCCAAACGAGCATTCCGGATGCCTCAACTTGCGGTGACCCTATTGTCGCGCCTTGTAGCATCGACTGGGCGAAAAGTTATCAGCGCAAGACCATTGATTTCAAACATCTCTTGTTAAATGCCCCAAAGGTTTATAGCCGTTACTATGGCAATTTTTATGGAGTCGTCATTGCCGAGGATGCTCTCTTTGCAATTGATCACTTTGTTTTTTATAGTGATCCACTTATGTATGAAACAACATTATTACCTCTGATTCAAGACAGGATATTTCATATTTCAGCAGACTGAAATTTAGTTTAAGACTTTCCTAAAGTGGCTTTGAGCTTTACGACTATTTTAGGGCCCTTAAGTAAGGAATCACAAAGCTCGGAACAGCTCTTACACTCAATGAACTTTTGTCTTGATTGCCCAAATCCAAAGAGCTATTCTAATTTTTCTGGGTGCGAATAAAATGAGTGTTTTAAAAAAAGCCTTCCTTATTTTTTGTTGTTGGTCTCTGTTTTGCCAAATAGATGGCCATGTCATATAATGTTCAGTATTTTAATTGTATTTTTAGCATTTGCTTTTTCACCTGTACTTAGCTGGGCCTGCGCAAGTTGCGGCTGTACGCTTAGCTCGGATTGGGAGCAATCCTCAACCACTGGTTTTAAATTCGACCTTCGATATGACTATATCAATCAAAGCCAACTTCGAAGTGAAACTTCAAGCATTTCTCCTCAGGCGGCAAGTAAGCTATTGAGTAGTGGCAATCCACAAGAAGTCGAAACTTATACAAAGAATAATTATATAACTGCAACTAGCGAATACAGTTTCAATTCTTCTTGGAAGCTAAGTTTGCAACTGCCCTATATTATGCGTAAGCATAGTACTTTGGGCACGGCCTCCGATGGTTATACGGCGGGAACTGGCGGTGGCCAATACGATTCAGAAACCTCAAATCTAGGAGATGCTAAACTCATTAGCCGTTTTCAAGGCTTCAATGAAGAACATGATTTTGGCGTTCTTTTCGGATTAAAGCTTGCAACCGGCAGCCATTCACTCACTGGCAATTCAACAGATACAGCTAACTCAGGGCCAGTGGCAATTGATCGCGGTTTGCAACCAGGAAGCGGAACGACAGATCTAATAGTTGGAGCCTATTTCAATCAAGCTATGAGTAAGAGTTGGGATTATTTTGGCGAGGGAATATATCAAACAGCTCTGGGCGAAAAAGATGCCTACAAGCCTGGAAGTGCGCTCAACTTTAGTTTTGGTTTTCGCTATTTTGGAGTTGAGTTTATGACTCCTCAGCTTCAGATCAATGCTCGTTATGTCGAACACGATACAGGAGCAAACGCTGATACCGTGAGTACCGGGGGCACGATAGCATATCTGAGCCCAGGAGTTGGCGTGCCTATCGGTGGGTCTGGGGTTGAGCTCTATACCTTTTTGCAACTGCCGATTTTTCAGAATCTGTTTGGTGTGCAGCTCGCTCCAACTTATACTTTTTCTCTTGGAGCTCGGTATTTGTTTTAGCTTTTTAGCGATGACCACTTGTCGCGGGAGACTTAGCGTGAATTTGAAAGTTATCAAATTTTTATTTTTTACTCTCCTCGTATTAGCATTTTGCCCATGTCGTTCAGCAACAGTGGGCAAACTTGCACCTGAGTTTGAAGCAAAGTTAATTAATGGCGAGAAGTTTTCTCTCGCAAAAAACTCAGGCCAGGTCGTGCTCATACATTTTTGGGCCAGCTGGTGCGAAGCTTGTAAAACTGAGATGCCCCTACTCGACTCGTATTTTAAAAATCATCACGATGAAGGCCTACAGCTTATTGCCATCAGCATGGACACCGCAAAACATGAATCAAAAGCGCGCGAATTGATGATGAAATACAGTTTTAGTTCTGGCTTTGCTAGAGAGGCGAGCTTTAAATCTTTTGGCCGTATTTGGCGCCTGCCATTGACCTTTCTTATTGATCGAAATAGGATTTTACAGAAAGATGGATGGATTCTAGATCACAATATGACCCTAGACGATTTAGAGAAAGTAATAGGCCCCCTTCTTAAAGAGAAGAAAACCGCTAGTTTGGAATTTAAATGAATACACATATGACTTTGATTTTAATTTTTTCGATATTTCTTTGCCAACCAATTAAAGCCGAAAACGCAGCAGCGCCCGATTTTCCTAAAGAGGTTCAAAAAATAATCGAGCGAAAGTCCTGTTGTGGACACTGGAGCGGTGAAGAACCCTATGATGCTGAAAGAAAGATTGAAATTGAAAAGGCTATGCAAGAATGCCAATGCAGCAAATTTGATAAAGATCTTCAGTCCATTGAAAAGAAATACAAGGGCAATAAGAAAATATTAAAGGCTATTGAGGACGCTAGTTCCGACGGCTGAGTCCGACCTCTTTCAAATCAAGCGCGGCACATCACTATTTCATCACTTAATGCAAATTGATACGCTGCCAAGTGAAGAATCAACTTGTCTTCTGAACGGCTTAATAGGCATGATCTCCTTCCGGAGGAAATCAAAATATGGCATTCATTTCAAAGCTTCTTGTCACTCTTGGCCTATTCAGCTTTCAACTTTCTGCAATTGCTCAAGTCGGTCAGCCCAATCAGCTTCGAACGCCCGTCCTTGCTGACCTTCACTTGCTGAAACAAATTAGCCCTCAGATTCAGTACGAAGATCAGCAATTGAATTTAGGATTGGCATTTTTAGATATCCACGCTCAGGCTAAGTTAAGCCAACTAGCTCATCGCTACGGAAAATGCGGTGGATTTGAAGCTCTCACACCTCGGGTTTTAGGCGGCCAAAATAACTATGGTAATATTTTTCAGAACTTAAAAAATCATTTGATTTTAGATTATACCTTTGCAAGAGCGCCTTTCAGGTCCGTTGCTTTGCCTAAGAGACCTGAAATCGAAAATGCAATTTCTCAGATTGAAGAAAAAAACCTCATGAGCGTGGTCAATTGGCTTTCGGCCTTTCCGAATCGCTATAACAGAGATCCAAATCCCAATGAGCATGTGGTGCAATTAAAGGCCAAGCTTGATCTCATGTTGCAATCTTCGCATCGCCAAGGGAGTGTAGTTTTAATAGATCATCAGAGCACAAAGCAAAAATCGATTCGCCTGAGATTAGTGGGCGCCTCTAAGCCTCAAGAAATAATTGTTTTGGGCGGTCACTTAGATTCTATCAATATGGATGGCGAAAAAAGAGCTCCAGGTTCAGATGACAATGCTTCAGGTTCAGCGAATTTGATTGAAGCGCTGAGAATTTTGCTGGGCCAACCTGCAATGGCCCGAACTGTAGATTTCTTTTGGTATGCGGGCGAAGAATCAGGCCTGCTTGGCTCAGCTGAAATTGCTAAACAATACAAAGATGCGGCTCTCGATGTGATTGGCGCACTTCAATTAGATATGACCTTATTTCCTGGCGCAGGCGAACTCGTGATCGGAAGTATGACTGATTATACAAGCTCTTGGATGCGAGAAATATTAGTTGAAATTAACAAAAATTATATCGGAGCCAAAGTTGTAGAGGATCGTTGCGGCTATGGCTGCTCAGATCATGCTTCTTGGTATCGCCAAGGCTATCCAACCCTAATGCCCTTTGAAGCCACTATGGGCACAATGAACGGAAATATTCATACTGCCAATGATATTGTATCGCCACTCATGAGCTGGAAGCACTCGGTAATGTATTCTAAAATTGCAATTGCCCTCGCCATGGAGTTAGGAAACAATCCCGCACTCAGGCAGCCTTACTAATAAAAAAAGAGGGCCTTAATGAACCATGTAAACTTTCTTTATTGAGAGCTGGGTTGGTTCGATTATGTTAGCTTCGCCCCTACCAATTATTTCATTATATTTTTAGGATAGAATTTGTAGTAAAGCGACCAGGAGTTAGCCATAGACCGATCTTCAAATTCACAATAATTAAATTCTTCACGCGCATTATTAAGTGCTATTAAGTTTTTGCCGCCTAGTTGATTGCACAAAATCGATGCCGGATTCATCTGTGAGGCGGGACTAATGATTTTTTCAATTTTTTTAGTTGAGGCTTCGAAAGCCTTACATATTATTGGGCCCTTCTTGGGCTTACATTCTGAACTCAATTTCAATCCATAAGCAATGAAGGTGCTAAATTTTCTGTATTTAGTTCCGTCAAACACCGCAAACTCAGCGTTTGCTAACTTAGGTACCTTTACCGGTCCTGACCCTGCATACACATTTGAAGCAAATAAGAAAATGATTAAAAGATTATTCAAACTCACCTCACTCTATCTCAATATTTTTCAACTCACGCAATTCAATCAAAGCGCGCGAGCTCACAATGGCCTCTGGGTGCGTCTGTAAATTGCGAATACGCAAAATTAACTCTGGTATGATATCAAACTGGGAAAGCGCAACTGGGTCTATATTGTTCTGGGTTTGTATAATTCGAGAAGTTGCATAAATACCGGTAGCTATCTCGAGTTCATTTTTTGATTTAAGCATACGCTCGCACTCACCCAATAGTTTGTCATCGAGCCCAGATTTTGCTTTAGCCATGAGATAATTGCCAAATGCACGGAGGTCGTGACCCTTGTGTTTCTCAAGCAATTGGTTGACATACAAATCGAACTTTTCTGTTGGTGCTCGCATGGCAAGTAAATTTAAAATTTCACTTTTGCATCTAGGCTCACTTTTGCAATTCGCAGCCAACAGTGCTGCGCTCAGTTCTTCAGTCCATATTTGAATGGGCAAAAACCTCTCGGCAGCGGTTAATAAGCTCGCCAGCACCTGCTTATTCTCATGCGGCTGCCTATCTAAGATTTGAAAAACATTTAAAAATTCGGCTGCAATTTTCCCGTCAATTCGACTTACTACAAAACTTCTCAGGTGCTCCAAAATTTTCATTTTAATTTCAATTGTGAATGTATTTTGCTCGATGTTCTTCAGCAATTTGAAGATATCATTATTGGAGCGGAAATAGCTCAGATATGAAAAATTATCTTGCTCAAGGCCCTCCGAAAGGCTTTTAAATTCAGTTTGTTCATGAAGCTCACATTGTCCTTCAATGCCCTTGAGCTTTACTGTTTGGCTAGGTGAAAATTTACCAAGGGCTTCATACGCCTCAATATCTTGAGCGTTTACCACCAATTTATTCACATCTTTTACCGAGACATTAGCTAAATACCGTTGGCCGAGAATAAGATTGAGTCCTCTCAAAAACATCCCATTTGGAATTTCAAATAGTACATTCTCGCTATAGCTAATTGAGGCTTTTAGCGTGACCATAGGACCACCGCTGGCTTCACCGAATACTTCTTCACATTTCGTAAAAATATCTCTCATACAGGCAAAAGCGAGACTCTTAGCATTTAGCTTTTCGCTGTCGCGAAAGAGCACCAAGTATTCGTCTCCAGCAAAACCATAAAAGAGACCACCATAACGGTGCACAAGCTCATCTACTTCAATACTTAGCCGCGAAATTAGGCCTTGAGTTGCCTCCGGATTTTCAATGAAGGTCTTAGTATAATTATTCATATCAAATCGAAGCATGGCCGAAAAAAAACGATATGGAATTGTCTCACCCTTCTGAGCGATTTCTCTACGCAATGCATTTTGTGCATCCTGAGCTACAAATTTGACTTCACTTTTGAGCTGCTCAGTACTCCTTTCGATTGCATAAGCTGACCTCCAGAGCTGTTGAATTTCGACTGCTTCCCCGCTTAATTTCTTTTTATGTTCAATCATGTGTTCGGAAACCCTGGCCGACTTTTTAAATACTGAAAGTAATTTTTTTATGGCTCGTGTTTCTCGAAATACAATGATTCCTATGACAACTACAGATATCAAAATTCCAAACAAAATGGTCGGGAGCTTAAATATGAAACTACGAAAGTAATTTTCGCTTGAAGTGTTGAGCCAACCTACCGTTGCAATGTAATTATGGGACTTAATACTTTTGAAATCAAAACGTCCAACGGGCTCATGTACGACTTGATCAAATACCTGAAATTTTCGGTTGATCGATTCAGCTTGATTGGCAGGAGCATAGCATATTGGGATGGAGCCGGCGTGAATGATAAAAAATTTGGTGAGTTTTCGGTCATGAGCTTTCTGCATAAGAGCGCAAGCCTCTCCAAGATCTTCATTTGCAAGTGGCGTTTTGATCGAATCTAAACACTGTTCTGCCGAGGCTCGAAAAAATTCGGAATTTTCTGAAACAATTTTGCTTTTGAAAAAGATATTCGCCAATATGTTTAGACTCAGTATACTTACGAATGCGAACAGACTTATTTTTAAGCTGAGGGGCAAATTGCGAAGACTCAATTTCCTCACTGAATATTTCCGTAAAGCAGTGCTACGCCGGTATCAATGTAGATTACCGCTACCTTTTTGGGTTGAGTGAGAACTACCCCTTTGCGAGATATGAGAATGCCATTTTGCTCGAGTGTCTTCAAAAATTCAGGGTCCTTCATTCTTGAAAGAAATTTTGCATAGTCGTCGCCGACAAGACTGTGGTTGCCAAAGGGTACCCCGCCAATGGGATAGCTTTGTGGAACGGCTAAAGCTTCGTTCAAGGCCAATCTTTGTAGCTTGAGATCGAATGCCGATACGCCAAGAGCAGCTACCGGCGGCTTTGCTCCAAATGTGCTCGCCCCGGAGTTTGAATTTTTATCGCCGCCAGCCTTTAACCGTTCTGTCAATGAATCTCTTCGTGGAACTTCGGCAGGAGATTTGGGTTGCACGGCAATCACTCTTGGCTCATCTAATATTGTACTTGCCACGGCTAGATTTCCAGGAGTTGGTGAATAGGTTTTATCTTCAATCGAATACGATGGAACATCTTGGTGATTAAGACTTGGATTTGGCACAATACTATCTTCGATTATCGCAGATGAACTCACGCCATTTGCCCGAACGGACCCTTTGGCAATTTGTGCCTCTGCATGAGGGATCACTATCTCTGCAATCTGGCCGACGGCTTTTGTAAAATGTGACATGGCCGGGGCAAAACTAGCTGGTAGAACCTGCTCCACTGCCGCAGGCTCTTGATCTGAACTCGGAAGATTACTTACATAAGAAAGTGTGGTCGGATCCACGTTTTGCACCGGAATTCCAGCGACGGCAGCAGTAATCTCAATCGCTCCTGCTTCAGAAATCTTTGCTGTATCGCTCAAGCTTACATCTAGGGCCGTGGCACTCATGACCACTGCTTTGGTGACGTTCGAACTAGCACTTACAAATTTGCTTTTCGGCATAGGTGCGCAGGCGACAGCAATACTCTCTGCAATTTTATCTTCTATGTCAGCTGAACACATATGGGGTTGTGAGATCGATGAGTGAACAAACTCATGGACAAACACATGACGTAAGTTCTGCGCATCCAATAGAGCGTCTCTGCCTTTTGCATCTAATTCATCTTTTAAATAAAAAATTATTTTACCTGTGTCCGCGTCAAACTTGGCTGGATTGGTATTCTTTGCATCCACATTTTTTTCACATTCTATGCTAAGAGGACTCACGCCGCCATTGGCCTGTTCAATATCACCCTGGAATGTCTTTTTAATTTGATCGATTGCGCCGCTCAGGATTTGGGCCGGATCATCTTGATCTTTCGTTCCAGTGGACTCAAAATCTTTATTGTTCTTAGTTATAATTTGCAACAATGTTTTTTTCGAAAGGCACCGAACTAAGCGTTTGCTCAAATCATTTTTAGCCTTGAAGTAATTATATAATTCCTGCAGCTTTCTAGCATCAGCAAGATTCAAGTTTTTGCAAGATTGAGATAAGAATTCTACTTTTTTCTCTTTCGCCGTATCTTTCCTTTTTACCACTTTTGTGATGTCTGAAAGATTTGACCCGGGACCTATGACTGCATTTTCTTGCGAACAGGTAGCGTCGAACGCAAAACCGAATCTGTTGCTGAATGTAAATTTTTGTAGCTGGTATTTTTCATCTTTAAGAATAAAATTTGCCACCACTCTTATATTTCCGAAACGCTTTTCGACAATGGCTTCTTGTATGAAGTTACGCTCGATTTTGAATTTATAGAATTCGCCATCATTTTTAATGAGTGCTTCTATTTTACTATTTGCATATTTATGAAGATACGAAGGTGAACTTCCTGAAATAAAAAAATACGTGGTCTGTTCACCAGCGCCCTTAATTATAGATCCCGACCTTTGGGCAGTATCCATTTGGGCCGAAGCCCTAATTACAATGAGAGAAAGCAATAAACACATAGATCTACGAACCCAAGTGATGAGACTTGGTGTAGGAATTTTCAATTTACTGGCATTGATCGGTTGCATTATATAATATTATAAACATGCGAAGATATAATTTTATAGTCCAAATATTCGCCCTTTTGCTTTGCCTCTCATTTGCTAATGATCTAGCTTTTGCTGATGCTCAGCCTTCATCCGAGACGGCCGCATTTGTAATACCAACAAACGATTATGTAGAGTCCGGATCGTCTAGTGAAGTGTCATATATGCCAGCTGTTCATTCCCAACTTGCTTTACCTATTTGCTGTGCGATGGCAGCGGTTACACTTTATATGCAGCATGATTGCAAAATTGAAGACACAAGTGATTGCGCATCAACACCTTTGGATAGAGTTCCATCTGCCCTCTCACTCGCGGCTTTGGCTAATTCTAAAAATGGGCCGTCGTTGAGAAAGGACAATCCCATTTCACTTGATAAAGGCGCTGGCTTAGAGTTTTTATTGTTAAAGGCTCGAGATTCCGGACTCATATTGCCCGAATCATGTTTTCCATATGATCAGTTTTCAGCCCGCTATGCCCAAGGTACGATCAATGACAAGGTTCAAGCCTCACGCGGTGCCTTCGATGAACTACGAAAATTATATGTCGAACAGCGCCAAAAACATGATGTAAATACCTGCTCAATAATTGAAAGTAAATTTGGAATCTTTTCAGATGTAAAAAATGTAAACGACGCCCTCAATGAATCCAGTTTTGAATCCTTTTTACATCATTTGTTGCTTGGCAACTGCGACACAGGCCTCGAGTTCACAGTCAGTTCTCATGTGGTATGGCCACGAAAAATGAGCACGACACCTGTGACTTACGATGATGCCTTCATTAAAATTAAGCAGGTTTTGAATCAAAATACACCCATCGGAATTTCGCTTTGCCCAAATGAAATTCCTCAGACAAATGATGTCGGTAATTGCAAAACTGGCAGTCACTGCGCAGTTATTTCCGGATACAAAAAGGTATGCAAAGAATCCAGCTGTATAGATTTGGTGAAAATACACAATTCTTGGGGTGCGGATTGGCAAGCCGAAAACAATGACGGATGGGTGCTAGCCAAACCACTTCTTGAACATGCGGCCATTGGCAAGGCCTCCCAATTGCTCTACCTAGATGGCGAATAAAAATTTTCGTATTGATTATTCATTGTTTGAATCGAATGTTTGATGTCTATCCAAGAATACAATCTGTCGTTTTTAACAATAGAGATAGATGAGATTTTTAGAAGTGGCTGGTCTTGCAGCGACGGTGCTCGGTATAACGCAGCTTCGGAAGCCTCGGCTGGCAATGTTTATAAATTAATTTCAGATCAATTGGGGTCTGTAAAATTAGTCGTTAATGTTTCTGATAATTTCGTCGCTCAACAAATTGATTATGAAATCTGCGCCTCAATCACTCCAGATAATATCGCTTCTAAAAAAGTTGCGCAAAAACTCGGAATGAAAAAATCTGGAGTTGAGACTTTATTGGGGGTTGAGGCTGAGATTTTTCGAGTTACCAGGCCTGGGTTCGCCTTCAGTAAACCCGTCTATTTTTGAATTTCGAGTGAAATTTTCGTTGGCTTGCCGACTTTCAAAGCTTTACGGTTCACAACTCGATTGATATTGAATTCAAATATTTCACCATTTTTCTCAATGCGTACGTATTTTTCGTCAAAGCCTTTCACGACACCTTCAATTGTTTGATCTCCAATTTGGCCCGCTTTTACCTGAAAGAAAAATAAAAAAAATACAAATAGAATGAGTTTCAATGGGTGGCACGTTGCGGTAAGTTGGGGTATAGCGGAGGAATCGTACCTTCTTCATCACTTTCGTATTTAGAATGTTTGAGTGTACCGTCCAACACATTCTTCATTTTTAAACACTCAAGTAAGGGAGGACACGTGTCTGAATTTTCAGAATAGCAGGCAATATTGACTTCACTTGTATAGTGTCGCGGATTTCCCCCATTTTTTTCAAAAAAAGACCGAATTTGAGTACCTATATAGCCTTCACCGCGAAAGGCCCTATATGGATCATTATTATATTCGGTTTCTAAAATCTTTCGATCTACATAAAAACACTCGGCTTGAGTTAAGCAGAAATTTCCAGACCCGCATTTTGTTTGGATTCTGCCCCGTATTTTAAGAGAATCTTTCTCGACAGCTTTTTTACAAGAAATCGGTATCATTTGGGCAGTATCCAATGCCGAGGCTTGACTAACTAAAAATAAAAAAACAGCCATCCATTTCACTTCTTAAAGAATAGTTAATTTTGATGGCTAACTCAAGTCTAGAAAGGCACTATTCAGCGAGCATGAGTTTGGTCCTGCTAGCTTATGCAGTTTTCAGCTTCATTGATCTGCTAGCTGCGGCTTTGGAGCCAATTTTCCGTTTGAAGAAGGTCTGCAGTTTTGAATGACCCAGTTATTGTATATGCGAGCGACAGCTGCTACTCGGTTCACGCGACACACTTCGGTCTTTAGAGTTTTATCAAGACAATGAGGGAGTTCTTTGGCTTCAAAATTAGACTGTCCTGTAGGTGAATGTTTTAGAAAGGCCATCGCCTAACAAACTAAAATCGTCAGATCTAAAACCCTGACAGAGCTCGCCACCTTCTGCTGAGAGCTCCTTGAATATATTTTCTATATTCGCATTTTCATTTTTCATGATCTTAAATATTCCTGCGGGAGCTTTGCCGTGATATTTATTGTCGAGTTCAGCAAAAAGATTTTGAGGATCAGTCAGCGAGAGATCCATGCATTTGGCTTTGTAAAGCCCATTTCGGAGCCTGGTCTGGCGAGGCCAATCCGCTGCTTCAAATATGCCAGCTCACCTGACCGCTCGAATCCGGGGACATTTTCGCTGGCTGCACGGGCTCAAATTTGTCCCCAACTTTGAAAACCAGAAAAAGTTTTTTTCCCCTTAATGAGGCTTTAAAAAGACCGTTGCCGCGATAACGATCTTGGTTTCAGAGAAATTAGAATGTTGACCGTTCGGTTATAGCTAGGGAAGCTAATGGGATGAACACAAATGAAAATTTCAAAGACTCGAATAGCAAGATATTTCTCGGTCTCGGGTTGGCAGTTTCATTAGCTGCTCTATTTGTGCTTTCGATAAGCCTTTATGCCTATTTAGCGAAGGTCGAAGATCCATTCGCCCAGCTTGATCTTGGTTTTGCGATCTTTGTCGTATTTTACACTTTAATCGGGGCGTTTTTAGTTTTGCGTCTCGGGATTATAAAGCTTGGCGGACTTTCTCTCGAGCAAATTGGCTGGCGAGTTGATAATTTAAAGTTGGACGTTCTCTATGGGGTTGCAGGTGCTGCGGTCGCAGTAGGTATAGTTTATTTGCTTGGATTAATTTTTGGAACCTGGGATGAGCAACAGTTCATCGGCGAAGAAATGAAGTTTAGCTTTTCAAACCGAATCGTGTTTTTATTGATAGGATTAAATGCCGGTCTTATCGAAGAAAGTCTTTTTAGAGGTTTTCTACAGCCCACCGCAATTCAAAAGTTTGGTTTTGTGTTTGGGCTCTTCTTCACAAGTTTTATTTTTGCGGCCTATCATCTGAAATTTCAGTTACCGATTTTTATTGGAAAGTTCGCGCTAGGAATCATCTTTGGCCTGTCGAGAGGTCGGGACCGATCTTTGATTCGTCCGGGGTTGGCTCACGCCCTCTTGTGGGCTTGCGTAGGAACGCTTTAGAAATACTTGTTAAGGCAATTTTTCTAACCCGAAAATTCGCAATGAGACGAGCTGCGCAAAGAGTGGCCATATTAGAGGAAAATCAAAGGCAAGATAGACTGCGCCAAGCGGTTCTCTACCGCTCTTATGACTTGGTTACGCAAATTATAGCTAAAACATTGAGGCTTCGTACAAATTGGCCAAAAAAGCCCCAAACTTCCCATTTTGAAATTCCAACTAGTCGCTAGCAATATCCAGTTTACCTCTCTGAACAATTGTCCGCTTGTATTGATCAAGTTCAAAATATGAATCGACAGGCCCTCTGAGGAGCTTGAAGTTCTCCGTCTTTTGTAAAAGGCTCATTTTATCAACATCAAATAGATTACTATCAATATTCAATCTGCCTTTAACCGTTATATCCTCCCATGCAATCTTTTTTGCGACAAGCGCGAGCCCGCTACTCAAGCTCAAGAAGTATTCGTTTGTTTTGGTCTCAAGTTTGAATCTGCACAACTTGCCTTGAATCATTTTATTACAAGGAATAAGAATTCCAGTAAGTTCAATTTTAGGAGGACGAGATCCTGACTTAATATTCAGCGTATGCTGAAATATATCATGGAACGTCTCCATACTATGATTGAACTGAGCTGATTCATTTCGTAAAAGCGCTGGTGATACTTGGGTGAAAGAATTTTCGAAATACATTTTGTCCTCCTCTCTAAGCTGAACCTTAATTTAAGCCGCCATTGCCGTCGAGGCGGTTGCTGGCAAAACCACTAAGTCGTTTACATTTTCAATCATTTTTTTCACAAGCTCATCGCTTTTCGAAGAAGCCCACTCGATCACGCTTTCCTTTTCGCCCGAAGGGCCCTTCGGATAAACCTTTTGAGGAATCAAGGTCATGTTTGAAATATTGAGAAGGCCGATCACTTTGACTTCCTCCCAACAATAGGTCGATAAAATTTCTCGCCACTCAGGGTCGGCGACGATGAAGTACTCAAGACCGTTGTAGCTAATAAGCTTATAGTCTGAAGTGTGAGCCACGCCAAGATTCTCAATCCACGGCGAAATGACTCCCGATAAACTAACCGGAGTCAGAATATTTTCTGAATAGGGTTTCGATTTCTTAAACGCAGGTTGCGTTTGAGTTGCTTTTAATCCTCTCATTTTTTTTAGTATTGTTAACTGATTCATTTTGTCCTCCTAAAATATTTAACCAGCCATCGCCATTGGCGGTTGTTTTTGGAATTGAGGTTTTTGTCTAGACTTCATTTCAGCCCCCTTCATTTTCCAAAGCTTGAGCAAGCACTCCTTCTTTACTTTTTTATTAAGGCTCTCTAAAACTTGCGCTATAGAATGTCCGCGATGGTAAAAGCCAATTGGAATATCACCGGCTCTTCCCCAAAGAAGTCCTTCGTAGATATTTCGGCTTTTCAGAAACCTTATGCTGATATCCGGAGTAGGCGAAAGTAGCTTAATCGCGTCGACGAGCTGACGAATCTTTTCGTCGTAGTCGTGGTTCATTTCTAGTCCTTCAAAATAAATTTTTACGTCATTTAAAATCATAATTTCCTCCTCTCAAGTTATGAAGCGAATTGCTCTCTTAAAAAATTTCGTTTTCGGTTAGTTACTCTCTTTTCACTCACTCGATGGATTTGCCTCATGACGGCCTTTCTTACCTTTCGCAGCACTGACATCACGTGCTTTCCATCTTTTCGTACGAGGATTGGCTCACCCAATCCGCATACGCTCATGGCAACAGCAAAAAGATGTTTATCTTTTGCCTCTGGCTCTATGTGAATCTGTACATCAGCGTCCCAGCCATACGTGAATTTAATTTCTTTCACTGCATGGTCGGCATACTGCTTAAGGGCCTCGATCTGTGTCAGGTCTTTGGCATGAAGTTCGTACATAAGCTCTTGATTAAATAGATCCATAAAATCCTCCTATTGAAGCTTTTGAAATGGCATATTTGCATTATTTTGAAAACGCCAAGCCTTCCAATTGTCTAACTGAACTCTCATTTTTTGTTCGACCAGTTTCACGGCACGCATTTGGCTATCACTGACAGCCTCGGCAACGAAGGTTCCAACCCGCGAAACAATTCGACAAGAAACGCGAATGGCGTCCTTACCATTTTGGAGTGCTAATTTTAGCGTTGAATCGCTCGGAGCATTCAGGTGAAGCCTCTCGGCAACAATTGAAATGAACGCCTTAATATCCCTATCCGGATCGAAGCCCATAAATTCAAACTGCATATTTTCTTGATTCATAACACCTCCAATTCTCTAAACGTCTGTTAAATCATAATGCTTGTATTCAAAACCTCATTGGAATGAAGCTCGAACAAAAAATAAGTTTAAAATGAAATTTAATTGGGATTTGCTTACCGAACTAGATTCGGTGGGACTCCTGACGGAATTCTCACTTGTACCTCCCTCAATACGTCAAAGACGTACGGAAATAGATAGAATTAAGAAGTTACAGCTTTTACAATCGTATTGCTGTTTCTAAGCTAATTTTCGGATCGCTGAAAAAAAAGTCAAGAGCACACGCAATTATTTTTTTTGAAAATTAGACCTAAGTTTTAAAATTTTAGTGAAATAAAAAGCTTAGTGACGCACTCAATTTAAAATAAAAAAGTGACTGTCTAAAGTTGAGACAGTCACTTAAAAGAGTTCATGCAGGTTGGGGGGATAGATATAGCTTATGAAACTTTTATGCCTTTACTTACCCTTTAAGGGACCTCAAACTTTTATTTTTGGAAATTTCAAAATAATTTTATCCTTTTCGGTTATCATTTGCATTTTATTTTGATCGATATCCTCTGGAAGTGGGAAGGTCCGATCAAACGAAGATTTGAATAGGTTATGACTTGAATAACTTTTGTCTTTCTCTTCGGAATCGGATTTTTTCTCAATTGTTCCGCTGATCCTTACGTACCCATTTTCAACTTTTGTATTAATTGAAGTAGAGTTGACGTCGTCTATTTTAACGTCATAGTAAACAAAGTTATCATCCTCTCTTTTTGAAATGTCATTTATGCTTCCGTCTCCGAATTTATCCGAAAACCATGAATCAAATGAGTTGTCCTTTGATTGATTTTTTCCATGAAGTCGTTCCCTGTGCTTTCCTATTTGATTTCGCATTTTTTTCATTTCTTCGAATGGATCATTTTGGGCTAAAAAGTCTTCTTTAAATAAATCGTCGAACTGGCGTCTAATAGCTTCTTGTTGTTTTATGATATCGTCGTAAATCTGCCCATCATGTTGGGCGGAATCTTTATCGACCTTTATTTTATGTCGAATTGAAGGACTAAGCCTAAGTGCTGCAATGACAGCAAGCCCACCGACAATTGCACTTGTTAATGGTACAGCCACTTTTTTTATTATCTCTTTCATACTACCTCCAGAGTTAAGTTACGTGGTTATTTTTTCAAAGAATGAGGTGGAGTTTTACGTCGTCAAGTTTGCTGGCGGCAATTTTTAAAAAATACAATGATTTCAATGATATACTTGGCCACTTGACAAGTTAAATGGTGATCTCATTCTAGAGTTAGATCGATAGGTGATCCAAATATTAAAGGTATCTGTATATGTTTCTCATTTTGAACGGAGGTGATGTTTACCATGCGAACAAATCAGAACCAAATCGAGTTTACACACGTAAATGCCGGGAGCATCTCGCGGCTTTCAAATGACGAGACGAGAGACGCTTTACGACAAAGTGGCAACTCCCAGAAATTGGACTTAGATTACTTGAGTGAAATTGAGAGAGAGCTCAAAGTCTTATGGTCTGAGTACATTCTGTGTCACGAAAAATATGGCTTCAACGATACGACACAGGCGCTAAGAGAAAAATACTTTAATCTCCTGCGTAGTTATCGAAATAATAAAAATTGGAAGCAAATGATTTCAAGTAACTAAACAAATGAGGAGGTGCAAAATGAGAAAAACTGGTAAAATAAATTTAGATCTAACGGCAGTTCAAGCTTTGTTTTCCATCCTTGCGATTTCCTTTGCTGGGTTAGTCAGCAAGGCATCACCAACATTTGATATTGCAGATTTATATAGTCCGATTTTGCCAATGATTGGCAGTGAATTCAAAATGTGTCCTGCCCCATACTCTGTCGATTTTTGCAGTAAAGGAACGGTCACTTGCAATGCTCGAAGCGCTAGCTTTAGCTTGGACTCGAACTTACCCGCATCACGTAAGAATCCCGTTTGTTCTTCCCCAGCGCGTTCTGAGAGTGATAAGCAAAATGAGTCATGATCAAATGAGTGGTTAGTCGGAACCCGACTAACCACTCATACTTTTGAATTCGTAAAGTTTTCCGTGTAGCGACTTAACATGAAGATTGGATTATTTTTTTAATTTTTATTATGCTTATATAAGGCTTGATTGCTGATCTTACGAACCTGCCCATAGAACCTATAATTTTGAGTTCTACAAAATGGCTAGCAGAGATGAGTAACTGCAAACGAAATGCTGATGAAAAAGTAGCAAACGACTATTTAACTATGTCACCTATGTAGTGAAACTCTCATGTTACCTATGTCTTAACCTGTACACACGACATTTCGTGAAAGATTCGGGCTGAGGATGTCAGGCGCTTTTCAATGGTTTTATGTACTTAGTACATTTGGTTTTTTGGGGTTTCTTACTCTCACAGCTTCAAAAAATTGGTCGGGGCGACAGGATGGGTCTCGAGCTTCCTGCTCTCGCCCGCTTCGCGGCGGCGCCTTCGAAATAGCCTCCTGCTATTTCGATCGATCCTGCGACAGATCAATCCCAGATCGAGTATCCCCATGCCTTGACAAATAAAAAAACCTTTACTTAAGTAAAGGTTTTTTTATTTGGTCGGGGCGATGGGAAATTCTCTAAACCCCCGAAATCTCAATTGATCGAATACTGCGAGTAGCAAGAAGTAGCAATACGTTTTCTCTGTCATTTTTCAAGTTAGCCCCCTCTTATTCAAGTGAGGCGGCTACCTTATTCAACTCATCAGGCAACTTGTAGCCAAGTAAATCAGTGAGTCCTTTAACTTCCACTCCGGCCTTTCTTAAGTACCCGTTGGTCGTCTTTAACTGGTTATGGCCGACTGTGGACATTACCTGAGCCAAAGATGCTCCTCGGGAAAGAAGGTTCGTGATGAAGGTTGCTCTAAGGTCGTGAAACTTAACTGGCGTAACTCCGACGGCTGTACAAAACTCCCTTGTGATTCGAGCTTGCTCGCCATTCTCCCATTCAAGGAGATGGGGTAGAACAAACTCTTCAGTCCCTCTTTGAAGTTTTAATTCTTTGAGGAACTTTAGCAGATCGTCTGCGATGGGCACCATTCGGTTTCGCTGAGTCTTCGTTGGAACAAATCCAGTCTTGCTGGTCCACTGTTTAGAAACAGAAATGGTCCGTTGATCAAAGTCTATGTCCTGCCAGCATAAGGCCATCAATTCTCCTGAGCGCATCCCAGAAGCCAAAGCTAAAAACCATATTGGAAAAAACCTATGATTTGCTTTTCGTGCTTCCTTAAGAAAGATCTCAACTTCTGAATTAGTGAGCACCTTAGCATCAGACTCAGGAACTCTCATTTGAATACCCATTGAAGGGTTGCGATCAACGATACCCTCTTCAAGTGCCATTTGAAAAATTCTTTTGATCATCTTAAGAATCGTTCGCTTTGTATTAGGCGAAAGATTTTGATCTAGTTCTTCAAACACCAACCTGTGAACTTGGGTCTTCGTGATTTTCTTAATCTCTAGGTTGCCCCACCTTGGTGAAACCCATTTCTTAAGCTGCGTCTCGTAGTTTTTGGTTGATGAATAGCTCATGCTAATTTTCATACGCTTAAGACATTCGTCGTACCATTCACCCCAGCGATAAGAGACGGCCTCTTCTCTGAGTTTAGCAAGCTCGCGCTTCAATTCAAACTCAAGTGTTTCCGCTTTTCTTAAAGTGTCGATTCCTTTTTTTCGTCGCTGAACTCGACGGTCTCTAGAATCTGATCCATTCACATACACTTCGTAAAATTTCTTTCCATCCTCGATGTACGGCGTGATTGCCATAATCAGGCTCCTTTCTTGATGAAAAGGGCCTGACAATCACTCAGCCGAAATCGGAGTCTCCTTCCGAATCTGAAAACTTGAATCTGATTGCGATGAACCAAAATTCTCAAAGCATTTTCGGAGATT
>JAYUEN010000210.1:0-5251 GCA_043739185.1 Bdellovibrionales bacterium | reverse complement strand
AAAACCTTGGAAAATGGAATTATCTGAACTCTATGCGAATAATCAGTTGTGGCGAATAAAACTTCGCTAGCCGCTTGGCTCTATTCGAATCGTCAGGCGCTGAATCCCAGATTTAAGGAGTTCAGTTGGCCGGAAAGATTTCTTTCTGGTCTGTTTGATTTTTCAACTGTCCTGACTTGGGATGGTATTGAGGCCGAAGGGCGAGGTGTTGATACGCGCCGAAAAATCGCTTTAGAAAAATCAGTCGCAGAAGCAATTGAGAGACTCATTTGCAAAAAATTGGGATTTGATTCGATCGGCTTTGCGGCAGCAGCGACGATTGATCCAACCACCCATGCTCGGTTTGAAGCGCAAGAAAGATTTTATCTTGGAAAGCATATTCAAAACCATACGCCATTTCAAAAACTCACAGCAACCTGTGAGTTGGCCGAAAAGTTTCGCAACCAAAATTCAAACTCAGAAATTTCATTTTATCGCATGGCGACTCCTGAAGATATTTTTGGAGTCGTTTGTTTAATTGAATCATTTCAAAGTCAAAAGCGGTCCTTGGGATTTGCACTTTCAGACTCTTTAGATAATTGCCTGAGAAGATCACTACTTGAGGCCATGCCTAATTATGCTTGGCTTATCGAGAAGGATACTAATATTGAAATTACTGAACTGACCACCCCGTGGCATATCGACTCTGATTTTTTAGAAAAGATTATTCCCCTTTTAGAAAATGAAAACTCAGGCAAAAAAATTGGTACGTTTCAAATTCCAATTTTAAAAAACGTCGAAGTTTTTCATTCGCAGATAACAATCTTAAAAGCTGCGCCGCTGCGAACTTCAAGATTTGTTTTGCAAGCCGAGGGGGACGTTCAGTGAACCAAACTCCTGCGCAGCGAATAAAGCAATTTGAAAAAAGACAGTACATCATTTCGGCTATGGGGCTGTTGATTTTTTGTGGACTGTCTGTTGTGCTAAATACGCTTCACGTTCAATCCGTCGCAGAAGAGACCACACGTTTTCTATCAAGGATGGTCAAGCTAGACGACTTTCGAGAAGCAAGTCTGATCTTACAAGAAGCGCGCCTAGCAAATTTCAAAAAGATTCATTACCAGTCTGAGCAACCTGGCCGATCATTTATTTTACCGCCGAAGGCTGAGGTTTTTAGTGACGCTGGATTTTTGCGGTCACTGACAACGGACTCGATAACCGTTCCCGTCGAGGTCAGTTTATCTTCAATTTCATCTGATAAAATCACTTTTGAATTTGATCGCTTCAGCTTGGTTCCCTACGCATTTTATTTGTGGCTGATCTTAAATTTTGTTTCGATTCCACAAACTCAGTTTATGAAGCGACGGCTAAGTGAGCAGTTTAGGAAAGACCTTGAAGTAGAAAAACAGCTCGTTAAGAGCGAAGTCGCACAGCAGGTTCGCCACAATCTTCGAACTCCACTTGCGGCATTGATGCGGATACCAAAAAAATTGCCGGACTCAGTTTCAAAAGATCGAGAATTGCTAGAACTGACCATTGGACAAATTCGCGAATTGATTTCGAAGCTCGACGACAGGCCTGATGAAAAATTATCTGATCAGTTTGTAACTGACATCTATAACACGCTTACTCAATCACGAAGAGAGCTGAACCTTTACGTCGCAAAAGCCGTACAGCTTCAATTTGATATTGATGATATGATCTCGTCGGCTTTGGTGGCTCATGTCCCATTTGAACTTCGTGCCGTACTCGGAAACGTAGTGACGAATTCAATTGAAGCTTTGGGGGCCGATGGTCGAATCTTAATCCGCGCAAAAGATAACGGTGGCGAAATCGAAATCAGTATTTCTGATACCGGAAAAGGAATTGCCTCCGAAAATTTGCTTCGCGTTTTTGAAAAAAATTTTTCATCTGGTAAGCAAAATGGATCGGGAATCGGTCTTTCACATGCGAAAGAACACATTGAGGACTGGGGCGGATCGGTTCTAGCTGAATCTGTACTTGGGGTCGGCACAACCATTACAATTCGGTTGCCGGTGAAAGATCGTGCTGCTTGGTATGTTCCTCGATTAAAGTTCAATTCGAAATCTAAGATCTATGTACTCGATGACCAAGAAACCGGTCGTGAGCTCTGGAGGCTTAAGTTGGATGAATCTAAGCTTTTGCCGCAAACAAATTTTGCTTCTGATGGCAAGGGGCTGGGTTCGCTCAGTCAGGAAGTTCTGACCAATCCCGAAGACTTCACCTTGCTTTTCGATTACGACCTTGGCAGCGGCGAAAATGGACTCAGCATACTTGAAAAAATGCCAGCAGGTGCCACGCGCTGTCTTGTCACCGGCAACTTCGACAATGATGAAATTCGCAATGCCTGCGCTCGTCTGGGCGTTCTTCTCGTGCCCAAAAGCCAGATTTCTGAAATTCCATTTGTAGTTCGATAGTCACCCCCACATAAATCGTAAAAGTCTGGATGAATCTTACGGGCGCAATAATCGGATTTCGACTTTGTCAGGCAGTTTCTATGAAACAATGGCCAATATTTAATAGAACTGGATGATTGGATTCTGGAGTTCTTTCTAGAAAATCGCCGCTTGCAAAAACTATGAATTCAAAATTGAGCCGCATGAGCGATGGCGTTTAATCGACGATAAAAAGCTTGGCTCCGTTAGTCGTTGAGGATCTATGCGGCTCTGCATCTGACGCCAGTTGATAGCTCATTCCAGAATGCATCACAAATTTTCTGCCGTCCTTCAATTCTGTTACCAGCTCACCCTCCAAAACAAGCAAAACGTGTCCACGTGAGCACCAGTGATCAGCAAAATAGCCCGGCGTATATTCGACCATTCTGACTCGAATGTTACCAATCTCAAGAGTTCTCCAAAAGGCCATTCCCGTTTCGCCTTTATGCTCGGTAGGCAAAACTTTGCTCCAGTCAGTTGTCATAAATGGAACATCTTGAATTTTCATAAAATTCCCTTCCTTACAGAGGTTTTACTGAGTCAAAAACTTTCTCAGACGTCTCTTTTCCAATCAGCTTCTCAATCATCCAAAGGGCCAAACGATCTCCGCTTAGGCATCGTGCTCCGGTTGCAATGTTTCCATCCACCACAAAAGCTTGTCGTACAGTTTTCACACCTAAGCTTGCGAGAAGATCAAACGCGGTTGGATAGGTTGTGGCTTCTTTATCCTTCAGCAAACCCAAAGCTGCTAAAAGAAGAACACCTGAATCAATCGCAGCAATAATTTGCGTAGTTTCATTTAGTTTGAATTTGTCTAGAAAAATTTTATCCTGAATCAACTCTCTTGTTTTAGGTCCGCTGCAAAAAAATAGCCCATCACATTTTTCTGCAAAACTATAAGGCTGCGTCGGCTGTAGCTCGAGACCCGTAGCAGATATAATTTTTGAATCATCACAAAGGATCTCCACTTTCCAGTCAGAATGCAAATTCAAGAGACGGACTCTGTTAAGAAGATCCCAAGGCAAATAAAAATCTAAATCAGTAAAGCTGTCGAAAATCACAATACCAATTTTCATATTTGTTGTCGATCCTTCAGCCACTGACTAACGATGTTCTGAGCCAGAGCCTGACTTGCATCGATTACAGGTAGCTCGGTCTTCATATGCTGACGGATAGCGCTCAGATCCAAGCACGCCAGAACAAGGGCATCAGCTCCCGCAGCTTCTGCGGACATCGTTAGCTCATTCCATTTTTTAGTAAAAAATGAGGCTTCTTTATTCATGCGAACGGACACAATCAACTGATCTATCTGAGATTGCCAGTCGGGTTCGATCACTTCAAAACCATGCTCTAGCAGCTGCGTTCGATAGATACCCGATTCAGATGTGGGGCGCGCCCCAATGACTGCAAGTCTTCGCACAGACCGTGGAACCGAATCGGCGGTTAGCCGAACCATGTTCAACAGTGGCTTGCGAATACACTTTGCAAGTTGAGAATAATAAACATGGGCTGTATTGCAGGCGATGGCAATAAAGTTAACACCTATTTGATCAAGCTCTTGAAGACCTTGGCTGATGGCCGCTTCCATGGCGACATGATCTGTTGGGCGGTCTGCATAGAATGGCGTTGGCACAGAGTGGATCATCATTTTTGGAAAATCAATATCGTCTTTGGCTCCATATTGCCGCTGACACTCATCGATAACGAGCTCAATAAAAGGTGCTGTAGAATGTGGGCCCATGCCAGCGAGGATGCCGATCATACGGCGGGTCTTTCCATATAACGCTCGGGCCGGGTAGTTACTGAAAACCCAAAATTTTCATAGAGTCCATGAGCATCTCTTGTTCTCAGAATCCAACCCACCGCAAAAAGGCTTGGGTGATCGAACACGGCCTTCATTAAAAGCTGTGCGATTCCTTTACGTCGTTCGGACTCAATAATGAAAACGTCACAAAGATAAGCAAAGGTTGATTGATCCGTAACTACTCTGGCAAAGCCAACTTGATTCGTCTTATCGAATACTCCAAAACAAAGTGAGTTTTCGATTGATTTCGCGACTTGCTCTGATGTTCGATTGTTGGCCCAATAAGAACTTTGCAGTTCTCTGCAAATCAATGCCACGTCCATCCGTGTTCGATCCGTAGAAATTTCGTAAGTCATGTCGGATTAACCTCGGTGAATGTTTTAGATTTTGGTATCCTATTATTTTTGGAAACACGCTGTCGAAGCGAAGCTCTAGTCAAAGCTGTTTCCATCTTCTTTAAGATAAGTAAAAAATCAGGCTCGGTTTCTTTTAAGATTTCTTTGACGGCCTTATCGATTCTTGTCCACATCGGCTGTAATTGCTGGGCCGTCGTGCGCCCGTTCCGGGTCAGAGTTAACAACCGGCTTCTGCCATCATCTGGGTTATCTATAAAACAGCTTAACTTTGCCTGATTCATTTCCTTGGCGTACAAACTCACATGCGGATGGGTTAAATTCAGTAGTTCGGCAGCCTCTGTTATTGTGATTTGTTTTCGCTCAAGTAGTAGAACAAAAACTGGAAACCATTTCGGCTCAAACTTAATCCCGCTTTCTTCGTAAAGCTCACGTACATCGGATAGATAAATATCGCTCAATCTCTTCAAGCGGCTTCCTAAGCCTAACGCGCCAACTTTTTCGAAGAAATCCATGTCGTTCCTAACGTAATACATTTACGTATATCATTTACTTATATTTAGTCAAGCTACAACTTGTATGGCTTATCTGCCTGCCAAACGATTAAAACAAATTGCGATTATCTAAGGGCGCCACAAGAGCGACTAGACTTAACGTGA
>JAYUEN010000209.1:0-1704 GCA_043739185.1 Bdellovibrionales bacterium | reverse complement strand
TCTTGAATTTGGCGTGAATCCAGGAGCTGAACTTTTTAGAGGTGATCACATGAAGTGATCACCTTCACAAGCCAGTCACGCAGTTTTCAGTGAGTGATAATGAGATGGATGTTTTTGAGATTGTCTTTGTGATCAGATAAAAAAGAAAAAATGAAATTGGGGCTTTTGTTGGACAAAGCCTCACTAAATATTTACTATAATCAAAAAACGACTTCGAAAGGTGTGCCTATGAAATGGACTTTATTAGTTTGCTTGTCTTTGGGCTTGAATATGGCTGCGCTGGCATCGGCTCCTCAGGTTAAAAAATCGGCGCCTGGATTTTACCGATTTATGGTTGGGGATATTGAAGTTACACCACTTCTTGATGGTACTTTTATGATGAAGCCAGAAGAGATTTTTAAAAATGTAAAAGCTGAGCAAATGAAAAAGCTTTTAGCCCTTAATTACGAAGGGCCCGCTGTGCGAACTTCAGTTATTGGCTATCTCGTGAATACAGGTTCAAAACTTGTTCTTATTGATACGGGACTCGGTGCAAACACAATGATGGGTCCAGGCTTTAACCATCTGCTCGAAAATTTGAAGGCTTCTGGATATAAGCCAGAACAAGTTGATGAGGTTTACACAACACATATGCACGGCGATCATATCGGCGGTTTGACTGCTGAGGGTAAAGCTAATTTTCCAAATGCGGTACTTCGCTCGGACAAACACGATTCTGATTTTTGGTTGAGCGATGAACAGGCTGCAAAGGCTGCCCATCCGATGGTTAAATCGATGATTGAAATCGCTAAGGCTATGTATGCGCCCTATATTGCGGCAAACAAATTCTCGCCTTTTGACGGTGAGACTGAGCTTGTCCCTGGTGTTCATGCTCATCCTGCTTATGGCCACACGGCTGGTCACACCATTTATACCATTGAATCTCAAGGTAAAAAATTGTGGTTGATTGGTGATTCGATGCATATTGCTGCTTTGCAATTTCCAGATCCTTCAGCAGCTTCAATGTATGATACGGATTCAAAGGCTGCAGTGAGTGAGCGTAAGAAAACTTTTGCTGCCATTGCAAAAGCAGGCGACTTGATTGGCGCGGCTCACTTGCCATTTCCTGGTGTTGGTCATATTCGTGCGATTGGTAAGGGCTATGAATATCGCCCGTTGACCTATGCCCCGGTTGAGTAATTATTTATAAGACGAGGGCGCTCGTTTATTTTGGCGAGCGCTCCCAAAGTAAAAAGCCAGACATCTTCTTAAATGGCTTAGACCAATTTTTCCCTAATATCATTTCTAAAAATTTAAAAAATCTCGGCATAGGTGTTGGGCGTGCGAGTTTTTCTGAAACTTCTGTGAAGTACTGTACTTGGTTGAGTTGCCAGCCTCGGGTTTGGAAAAAGCCCATCCAATCATCCGGGTAAAATTGAAATGGCGCATTTTTAAGAGCCTGCATTCTTTTTGGATCTTTTAAATAGCGATAAGTCTTTGGAGAAATAAATTCACATATCCAATATTTAAAACTGGGCAGCTCGATGAGGTCTTCTGATAATTCTGAAACTTGTTGTGGCGTCAGATAGGGAAGGACTCCCTCAGTGAGGACAGTCATATTTGGATATTGGCTCGCTAGTTTTTGAAATTGCGATTGTCTTTGTTCTCGGTTTGATAAATCAAGGCTAATGCTTTCAAGTTTACAAGTAGGTTTGAATTTTTGAA
>JAYUEN010000208.1:0-15893 GCA_043739185.1 Bdellovibrionales bacterium | reverse complement strand
CCTGGAATTTGTGGCTGCAAACTTTTACCAAAGACTTAAAGGCCGGGAGCCTTACCAAGCAAATGCAAACCGTCAAAGATTTGATGGTGCGCCCCTATTTACCACGATTTTTAAGAGAAGGCGACAAAGCCCACATAAAAATTGTCGTCAACAATGCTTCTGACAAAAGTATTTCCGGAAAGCTTGATATCAACCTCTTAGATGAAAAGCAGACTCAAGACGTTTCATTCAAGTTTGGACTCGATAAAAAGAAAATCGAAAATATTCCATTTTCAGTTGAAGCCGGTAAAAGCTTTAACTATTCAGTGACCCTTGATGTTCCTGCTGAGCCAGGCCTGGTCAATTTTAAGGTTATAGCTAAATCAAAAAACTCATCCGACGGAGAATTGCGCCCGCTGCCTATTTTGCCAGGCCGCTTTCATCTTATGCAGTCACGCTTTGTCACTCTCAATAATAAAGACAAACGTGAAATGAGTTTCAATGAGCTGATTAAGAAGGACGACACCAGTTTAATTAGTGAAAAACTAGTTGTGCAAATTGATGCGCAATTGTTTTACTCAGTACTCTCTGCCCTTCCTTATCTCGTCAACTATCCTTATGAGTGCGTTGAGCAAACTCTCAATCGCTTTTTATCAACCGGAATTATGACTTCGCTTTTTAGTAAATTCCCGTCGATCGAAAAAATGGCGAAGAATATGTCTAAGCGAAAGACGCGGCTTGAAAGTTTCAATGAGCCCGACGCCAATCGCAAAATGAGCCTTGAAGAAACCCCCTGGTTGGTTGAATCCAAAGGTGGAGCCGAGAAAGAGGAGGAGCTTGCCAATATTCTAGATTCGAGTATAGCCAAAGAAAGCAGGCTCGATGCTCTTAAAAAACTTGAGAAAGCCCAGACCGGACTCGGTGGCTTTCCTTGGTTTCCGGGTGGACCGCCGTCTCCTTATATTACTCTCTATGTGACTTACGGATTTTCAAAGGCTCTAGAATTCGGCGTCGATGTGCCGAAACCGATGATTCAAAAAGCTTGGGGCTATTTGCATAGGCACTATATTGATGAAATGGTAGCGATTTGCATGGCCCATAATTCTTGCTGGGAAACCATCACACTTTTAAATTATGTTTTGTCAAATTATCCCGACGAGTCCTGGGGACAAAACGTTTTTACCGCCGAAGAACGAAAGACGATGCTCGACTTTAGCTTTAAGCACTGGCGCGATCATTCGCCCTATCTTAAGGGATATTTGTCACTCACCCTCCACCGCATGAAGCGTCCCGCTGACGCCAAACTGGTTTGGGACAGCGTCATGGATTCTGCAAAATATTCGCAAGACGAAGGCACACACTGGGCGCGAGAAGATCGCAGCTGGTTGTGGTACAACGATACCATTGAAACTCATGCCTTTGCACTTCGGACATTGATGGAGCTTGGCTCAGACAATACCAAGCGCGACGGCCTCGTTCAGTGGATATTCCTAAACAAAAAGCTCAACCACTGGCAATCCACTCGCGCTACGGCTGAGGTTATTTATTCACTCGCTCATTATTTAACTAAAACCAATCAAATGGGAAAACGCGAAGCAGTTAACATCAAAATTGGAACTGAAAAAAACATCGCACTTGAATTTCTACCCGACGAATATACTGGCAAGAAAAATCAAATCGTTTTTGAAGGAAATCAGGTGAAGCCTAGTTTGCTACCGGTTGTTGTTGAAAAATCGACTCCCGGCTTGATGTTTGCTTCAACCACCTGGCACTTTTCTACCGAAAAACTACCTGATAAAGCCGAAGGAGATTTTTTATCTGTCGATCGTAAATTTTTCTTAAGAAAGACAATCGGCAAAGAAGTTCAGTTACTTCCCTTAGCTGAAGGTACTGCCGTTCATGTAGGCGATGAGGTCGAGGTACAAATATCTTTAAGATCCAAACACCCAGTCGACTATGTGCACTTACGCGATCCTCGAGGCGCTGGCTTTGAGCCAACATCCGTCAACTCACAACACAAATGGGACCTCGGAATTTATTGGTATGAAGAAATTCGCGATAGCGGAACAAATTTCTTCTTCGAACATCTTCCTCAAGGTGAATACAATTTCAAATACCGCATTCGCGCCAGCACTGCCGGCGAATTCAAAGTTAGTCCGGCTACGCTACAGCCAATGTATGCTCCAGAATTTGCCGCCTATTCTGCGGGCCAGCGAATCAAGATCGAATAAGGTGCCTGCTAGGATTTCGTAATTAGGCGCAGCAAGTACGCTGCGCCACTAGTCTCATTACCAAGGGCAAGACATGGTAATTATTATTGAATATCCCATACCCAAACGGTAGTCTCTAAATAAAAATTGGGAGGCCTCGAATGAAAAATCTGGCGCTGATACTATTTTTGCCCATTCAAACATTCGCTTCATTTAATGGCGCCTATTCGGGTCCAGGTCAGTCCATTAAACATCCGCAGGAAAAAGTCCGAAAGTGTAGCGAAGTTTTTTTAAGAATCAAACAAGATGCCCAAAGCTTTCGGGTAATCGAAGGGGGATATAAATGTGAGGATTTACAGGCCGCCTATCCCGACTTTACTTTGGAAATTAAAAATGGGAAGCTTATTTCAGATCATATTGAGGTGGGCAACATTTCAGAAAACGAAATGAATTTGTATAAGAGCGATAAGCAAGAAGGCTATAGTTTTCATTTAAGACTACAAAAAAAATCTCAGCAATTAATTTACCAAGAAGATTGGACAGACAATACTCACCCGGCCCTTACTATTAAGGGCATACTTCTGCCGGCAATCAGATGATGAGTCAAATCACATGAATACCCAAAATAAAATTATATTTTTCGACGGCTACTGCAATCTTTGCAATGGCTTTGTTGATTGGCTATTGAAAGTCGATCACCGCAAACAATTTCAGTTTGCTTCACTTCAAGGTGAAACCGCGAAACAAAAATTGAAACGCGATTCGACACCCAAGGAGCAGGCGCAAGATTTTGATACAGTTATATATTTGAATGGCCAAAATAGCTTCGAAAGATCAACCGCAGTTTTGCTAATACTAAGCGAACTCGGCGGCATCTGGCGGCTAGCAAAAATATTTCTTATCTTGCCACTTGGATTGCGCGATCTCGTTTATAAGTTTGTTGCGAAGAATCGCTTCTTACTTTTCGGCAAAAGAGAAGTTTGTCGAATCCCAACTCCAGAAGAAAGTAGTCGCCTGCTACCCTAGTTGAATAGAGCGCAAGGCCGCAAAAATTAAATTGCACTCCTTTGTTCATTTTCGTATAAATCTAAGTTGGTGCGGATTGATTTTAATACCAGGGAGACTTTATGAAAAATATTATGCTTCTTAGCCTTTTAGCGATCCTAGCATTTGGAATGAGCGCAAACAGAGCTTTCGCTGATGGAGTTGAATGTTTCAGCGGACGAGATTCTAGCCGTTTAGTTTTGGCAATGATTTCAAATCAAGAACTCACCGGAATCCGATTTAATTTCGAAGGATCCCTACCAAGATTTGTACCGACCACAAAAATACTCAACCAAAGTGATCTGAATCAAAGCACTTATTTACTGGCATTTTCGAATAAATTTGTAGTTGCAGACCAAATACTTCTGACTCAATTTGTTGGCCACTTGATAATTGATGGCGAGACCTATATTTGCAGATGAGAAATTAGGTACTCGATATTTCATCGCCAATCATTTCTTTCACTTTTTCACTCAGCAATTGGGCACTCACTTTTCCGGGCGGAACACTTCTACTTATCGTGAGATAAATCGAACTCATCCATTTGCGGGGAAGCTTTTTCAATGGCTTTCCTCCACCAAAGCCAAAAAGAGAATCCCACAAGCCTTTCAAAGCCATAGGAATTACTGGAACGGCATCACGCTCAATTATCTTTTCGATCCCTCCTCTAAAGGCCGCTAACTCACCATCTCTGGTAATTTTCCCTTCGGGAAAAATGCAGACGATTTCACCATCTCTTAGCTCCCTTGAAATGCTTTCAAATGCTTCTGCCAATATTTTTGGATCTTCTTTTAATCCTGCAATCGGAATGACCTTCGCTTGCCTCATCAAATAATTCAATATCGGAACATTAAAGAATTTGTAGTACATGACGAATCGTACAGGCCGCCGCACCAGAGCTGAAATGATGAGCCAGTCCGCAAAGCTCTCATGATTGCAAACTAAAACTGCCGCCCCCTCTTTCGGAATATTTTCTTCGCCAATACATTTTAGTCGATAAAGAGCACGCGATAAAACCCAAGCCAAAAATCTCAAAGTGAATTCGGGAACGATTGAATAGATATAAACTGCGACCAAGAAATTCAATAGTCCTAAGCATAAAAATATCTGAGGATAGCTTAAATGTATTGCGTGAAACAAAATAATACAGAGGCTTGAAACCACCATAAATACCGCATTGAAAATATTGTTTCCGGCAATGACTCGAGATCTTGATTCAGGATGGCTTCGATCTTGAATTAGAGTATAAAGAGGCAGAACAAAAATACCGCCAAATGCCGACATGAAGAAGAAGTCTATTAACAGGCGAAAACTCAAAGGATGTTGCAAAAATTCTCTCAAACTTAACAGATGAGTAGCATCAATTGCCCAATCTGGTCTGGCAAAAAAGAGATCTACTAAAAAGATCGTCATGCCAAGTGAACCAATGGGTACAAGTCCTATTTCAATGCGCTTAAACGACAGCTTCTCACAAATCATTGAGCCAAGACCTGTACCCAAGGTAAACATCGCCAGGAAACAAGTTACCACTTGTTCACCCGCACCCAAAAAATCCTTACAGTAAATTGGCAAAGTAGATAAAATCGCAGCACCAAAAAACCACAGCCAAGATATACCCAAAACAGAATTGAAGATGGCCTTTTTTTCTCGTAGTAGAGCCAAGGACTCTTTAAAAGCCGGCAGCGGATTCAACTGAATTTTGAGACTTGAACAGGCAGCTAAAACCTTTGGAGTCTGATATCCAGTAAGGAGTCCCAATAAAGCTAGGGCCAGAATCGAAGCAATAATCCACCACTGACTTCCGGGAAGTGAAACGGCAATGCCGCCGCCGATGGTACCTAGTAGAATTGCCAAAAAAGTTCCCAATTCTACATAGGCATTGGCTTCTACCAATTCTTTGGGGTCAACCAGATCAGGCAAAAGGCTATACTTAACTGGTCCGAAAAGTGTTGCCTGTATTCCAGCTAAAAATAATACACCTAAAAGAATCGAGAAGTTTTCAAAATAAAAGCCTGCAGATGCGACTACCATAATTGCCACTTCCCAAAACTTCGTGAGTCTGACCAAACGATCTTTATCTAATTTGTCTGCCACTTGACCGGCTATTGGCGAAAATAAAAAGAAGGGCAAGATAAATAGGCCACTTGAAATAGCCACCACACTTGCCGAATCAAGACCGCCAATAGCAACACCTTTAAATGTGATCATGACAACGAGGGCATTTTTTAAGAAATTATCATTCAGAGAGCCCAAAAACTGCGTCCAAAACAGCGGACGAAATTTTTTATTTGTAAAAATCATTTTCAGTCCCATAGGCGCTCCCAACTTCTGTTCGAATTAATTAAGTCTCATTGTCGAGTCAATTTCAGTCTAAATGTACTCATTTCATTAATTTATTTTTTCGACTGGCCTAAAGGCGAAGTGTTCTTGGTAGGTATTTTTAAAGCGAGTCAGTTGACCACGATTTTTCTCAATATAACCTGCTATCAAAATGCCAAGAACCCCAATCCCGGCCAAACTTACCCAAGGGGTCTTCCAAGCCAACTCCCAAATATTAGTAAGGCAGTAAATGAGTCCCAAGATACTTACAAAGAGTCCGCTTCTAAACACACTCAAATCATGACGGGAAAATCCCGCGGCGGTGGCCACAAGCCCAAGTCCCAGGGAGGCTATCGCAACATCATACGACCAAGACGAGAAGAAGCAAAAAACCGGAATATAAAAGGCGAACATTTGTCCAAAAAAGCGCAGCAATTTTCTTTTTGCATTTCCGGTCTCAGGTTTTGCAAACAACAGAACTCCAATAGAGGCGCTATAAGCTGCAATTAAGAATCGAGTCGAATCAAAATAAGCATTGAGGCTTAAAAAGTCGTAGGCTGCAAAAAACCATGCGCAGGCGGCAGCAATGGTTCCGAGAAAAAATAGTCGACCTGTCGGTGCATAACAAAAACAAGTCAATGAAATCGCAGCCGCAGCACTTGAGAAGAACAAATTTCCCGGATGATAAAATAGACCTCGACCAATCATGATCCCAACCGGAATCAGCAAGATCAATTTTGCGAGCGAACGTTCAGCCTCTCCTGCAATTTTTGGCATTTTCATTTGAATTTGCTCAAATGAATAGAGTAGCGCCAATTGCGCAAAGATCAACATCGCCTCTAAGTTAGAAGCGCGTGTCGGCAAAAGCAAAAGCGCACTACAAGCCATGAGAAAAAGCACGAGCTCCTTGGCGCGCTCGCGATAAAAGGCTCCAAATCCGATGTAAAGAATGGGTGACATGAGAAGGGTCACCGAGGCTAAGGCTAAGAAAGTAATGCTAAGCGAAGGCGCACTTATCATGAATACACTTGGTACATTTGCGATCTGGTTTTGATTGGCGTAAAACATCGCCCCCAATTGCGCAAACAAAACAGGTGTCGCAGCCGCTGCCAAACCCAGAAAACTTCTTGCACTCTTAGGCTCTCTCATTTGTCCTCCAACCAAGAGACCTAAAATGCCGAGCCCTACTGCGACAAGTGTGAACGACAGAAATCTCTCGAAAGAACTCATGACCACGAGCCCTTGTAATAAATAAAAGAAACCTGAGGAGATCAAAGAAATGACGCCTAGAACGCGTAAGCCGTCACTCAAGGATCTAGCTTTCACTTTAGGAATATTTGGATGCCGATCATGAGAGTCAAAATTTCTTGCATCATTTTTAAATTCAACACTTTGCGTATCCATCTTAAACCGCCTTTCGATTTTGAAAATTTTTACTTTTTAGCTTCAATAAGTTCACTGAGCATGACTTCAAGTTCAATTTGCTCTTCTTCTTTATTAAACTCAGAATTCAAATGATCTTGAGGCTCAAAGGCCTTCTCACTATTAACTTCAGAACGTAAAATCGATCGCTCCCAACGCTCAAAGGCACTTCCGGCTGAAATTTGACTTTCATGTTTACTGATACTTTGAAGAACTTCCGCGCGCGATTCGCGAGCCGCCAACATACTTCTACGTCTCTTGAGATCATTGAATTTCTCTTCAATTCCATGCACATCATGAACCAATACTTTCTCAAGATTGCGATGTTCTGTTATGGCATTTCCCAAAGCCGTGAGCTCACTTTGGGTATTTTTAAGCCGTCGCACACATTCAATGGCGCGCTCATGATTTTGCGTACCGGTCAAAGTTGACGCTTGAACGGCTCGATCTTTCCATTTAATTTCAAGTGCTCGCAGAGCTTGCTCGCGGCTCTCCATTTGTTTTTGCTCATTTTGAAGTCGGCCTAGTTGATATTTGGCATTGCCGAGAGCTTCTCTTATATCGGCAAGGGCTGCTTCGGCCACCGCTTCATGATTCTCTACTTGATCAATCATTGAATTGATATGGGCATTCATGGTGATGCAAAGTCGTTTAATTGAGTTCATTTAAAACCTCCGTTTGTTAGTGCAAATACTTTTGATTTGCTTAATTAACTTTAACATTTGTTTGCTTTCTTGAGTCCCCACGTATAGTTACATTGTAACTTAAGGTCTCATTATAAAACGATCGATGCTCATTTTTATAATTTCTCCTATGCCAAGTGGCGGCCAATTCGATTTGAAAGTACTTTACCTTGTCTTCAATTTACGTTACATTGTAACGATGACAGATGTATTCTCAGTGTATCGAAGCTATTTTGTAGCCGCGAGCCTCGGCGCCCACTCTAACTTTTATAAGACTGGGTTCAGACAAAAGGATGTGCGCTTTCTGTTGGGCCTCTTTCTGAACTGGATGGATTCGACAACCAAAGGCGTAGACGATGCCATACACAAAACGCAAATCTCTCGCTATATTAACGCACTCGTAAAAGATGGCTACGCCGAGAGAATCGGAAGCTCCTCTCCTCCTCGCTATTTACTCACTCGCACCGGATTATTGGAATTGGTACGTCAATTTACTCAAATGCCGATGCTCACGCCGGTAGAATTATTTTTTTTCATTCAAGTTTTCGTCCGCACCTATGGCGAGCGCCTCAAAGAATTGGTGGCACTCAAAGAAAATCGCCTGCCAAGATCTTACCAAGTCGAACTTGAAGCGCTTCTTGACCTCAAAGAACTTTTCAATCAGCAAATGCGCGCCATCCAACTTGAAATTCGAAAGCTTGAGGAGCGCATAAGAGAAACCAAAGGAGCCCAAGACTTAGCCAATAAACTTGTGCGTCGCCAAGCCTCAATTGAAGAGATTGTCTCTGCAGTTTCAGAGCAGTTTCCCTATGACCTCAATAGCCACAAACCAATGAATGAATTATTTCACGAAGTGCCTCCTCACCTCAGAGTTTGGGAGCTCAGCATAGGAAATAAAAATCGCGCTGAGTTCCTATGGCAACCGACCCTCGAGTTTTTAAAAAGCTATTTGCAACAATTGACCAATCTCGCCCTCAAAGATAAAAACGTCGCCTTCTAGTTTCAGGAGAGTGCCAACCGCTGCTGCTGCCGCGAAAACGGATCATTAAAACACTGTTATTTGATAAACTTTGAAAGAATTAGGGGCCAAATTTAGTTTTATATCTGTCAAAAAGTTATTCATTTCTCCTCGCTCACGAGCAACCAAGCGCAGTTAAGCGCGGCACTCAATTTGAAATATATCTAAATTGAGTAAAGAGGTTGAATATGAAATTTTTAATTTTAGCTGGGCTCATTTTGACAATGGGCTCTTTCGTCAGGGCTGAAAACTCAAGCTTAACGGGCTCACTTCCGCGATTAGAAGATCCTGTGCGCAAACACTTCATCTTAGAAGCTGGATATATCGGCGCCATGGGTACCTCACAATCAGATACGAGCGAGGTTCAACACGGTTTTTCTGGTGGATTTCTAGTCGACATATTTGGTGAGCATTATTTTAATTTTGAAGCCGGCGCTTTCGTCACCCAGCAAGGATTCGCTTATAGTTCTAAAGGGATTCAAAGCGTTGGAACCAACGACCTCTCCGCATTGACTGACTCCAAAGTTTCAGGAAAATTAAGTTATGTTGGCATTCCCATTCTTGCTAAGATCAATTTAGCCGGAAGAGTCACCAATACTCCATTTATTATTGCCGGCGTTTCTCCGCAGTTTTTAGTTTCAAAAGATATGAGTATACAAGCAAGTGATGGCAATGGAAAAACCCAATACTTTAAGCCCGATGTCATAGACTATGATCCTCCCGAGTATGACGTCACCGGAATTATCGGAATTGGTGGCAGTTATCGTTTTAGCAATATGCAGTCCCTATTGCTACAGGCAACCTATAATCGCGGCTTCGTTCCAATAGATAATTTGAAGCAAGGAATTTGCAATCAAAGTTTTTTACTCACTTTGGGTTTTGGTGTCGATCTATAAGGTTGCGAAGAATGAGGATTTCAATATGAAATTTCTAAATTCAATTATTGTCCTTACAATGCTTGCACCGAACTCCTTTGCTTTAGATCAAAAGTCATGTACCGATATTGAACTCCGTGAACAAGTCGGTCCCATTCGCAACCAAGGAGATGTGGGCTGGTGTTATGCCAATGCATCCGCCGACTTGTTAACTGCTTTTTACAAATCAAAAAACCAGGGATTTATGAGCGCAATACAACTTGCGATGATTTACAACAATAGCTATGAAGAAAGTCTCACCGCTCAGGGTGGCGATATCGCCGACACGCTTAAAGTAGCGTTGAGACTAGTTCATACTGGCGAAAGCAGCAGTGAACTTTTAAAAGTTGGATACTGCCCAAATTCACTTGAACTTGAAGCCATGACAACAGGGCCCAAAACGCCCCTAAGCACTAAAATCAAAAGACTCAATGAGCTTAAAGCGCTTTTTGACCTTGGCAAATCTAACCCTCTAAGTAAGAAACAATTCTGGGATCTCTATCTTGGATATCGCGCCCAAGGCAGCATTCTCGCAAAAATACCCGAAGCAACTTTTATACAGGCACTTGAAAAATCAAATCCTGGTAATTTTTTACTGCGCTTTGCCGATATCATCTGCGGAGAAATTCGCGTCTACAATGATCGGCCCGACATAAAACTTGTTCAACATAGCAAAAGCATCCCGATGACCTTTACTTATCCCAAGGGCCCCTCTTGCTCGACCAATATAAACTTCGATTTGATACCTGATATTCACCGTGAATTGCAAAATGGCCGTCTTGTTGGCGTTGGATTTTATGCAAGCCTCATTGTGAATCCAGGATTATCGCCTGACGGACTTTCAGGCCACGCAGCAGTTATAGTCGGCCGTAGATGGAGATCCGGAGCTTGTCAACTTGAAATGCGAAACTCCTGGGGAACGGCCTGCGATATTCACGACGAACTCGGAGTTAAAATTTCCCGCTATTCCGAACACGTAAAAGAATGCGATCAAGGTTACCTCTGGATCAACGAAGCCGATCTTGAAAAATCTCTTTCGAGCATGACTTACATTCAATACGGCGAAGATAAATTTCCGCAGCTCGCAAGCCCGGCGCAGTGCCGCTAGAAAGTGCCTGCTAGAAAAAATTGATCGACTAGATATTTCGAGTAGCGAGTGGTTAACTCGACAGTTGAGAAATTCATAATTTCTCCGGCGAAGAACATATTGCCCCGGCCCTGTAGAGCCTCGAGCTTATCGTAGATTTTATTTTGCAAATCTGGGGTTTTGAAGTGGGGAAAATACTTCCAGCACCTGGCTTCGCGGACCTTTCCTAATTGAAATTTGTGGCGCGATAGATCTGAGAAAATGTTACTGATAATGATATCAAAATTATCCGCCCGATCTGATAGAACGTAAAAAATTGCCAGGTCTTGATCTTTCCAACGTTTTAGCCAGCACAAGGGATGCTCCCTTCGATCGTAACTATAATTGACAGGTAAAAATCCTGTTGAAGGAAAGTTCTTGGGAGTTTGAATAGCAAAAGTATAATAATAGTAATTCTTAATGCGGTCGAAAATTTCTCTCTCCATTGGTTCGGCATCTAAAAAACTAATGCTCGTGTCCAAAGCTGAAGTTAAAATCGCAAAGTTGAAATTCTCAATTGCCGAATTATTTTTCGTCTTAATCGAAATCATTTCGGAATCGCGATTGCGAATTATTTTTTCAATTGGAGAGTTGAGGCGAACATCCATATTCTTAGCAACATTTTCCCAAAGGTTTTGATAGCCCCGAGTTACCATTTTTAGGTTTGAAGATTGTTGAATAAGCGAGGTTACCAATTTATTTTCATAGTATTTTATCGCATAGGCTGCGGGTACATCATTGGTATAGCCGTATCCAAAAGGCGTGAAAGTATAGCCAAAGAAGGATTCTAGGGTTTTAGGTGAAATGCTGTTTTTTTTCATCCATTCAGAAAATGGAACCATGAGCGATGGACTTAAGAAACGAAAGCCAGGAGAGAAAACACTCTGAATCTCTGGCATATTTATTTTCTGCAAATACTCTACAGAAACGCCGAGTAATGCAGCCTTGTCAGCGACTGAGCTTGTGTGAAATCCAAGCTTCTCTTGCTCTAGCATAACCGAAGCGTCTTGGCCCTGTAGGTCACCGAGCTCAACTTGAAATCTTTTTGCTAGCGCCATGACTTCGGTATAAGATGAGGTCGTAAATACGGCGCCCATATCGTAGACCTGGCCGTCGATCTTAATGCTACAACACTTTCCTCCGATGCGATTTAACTCCTCAAAAATCACAATATTTTTATATCCTCGCTCGCGAAGATAATGGGCCGCCGAAATCCCGGCGGCGCCCGCTCCGATTATGGCGATGCGATCTGATTTGAGCACCGTGACACTATAGTTATTTTGATTCGCAGGCTGACGCCTTAGATTCGCCCCTGAAGTCGCGCAGGCACTCAAGATAGATGTTGCCGCAACACCTGACAGCGAGGCGCCCGCAGCAAGCAACGCAGCCATAGCCTTGCGGCGCTCTTGATCTATTTCTTCAGGCCTATTCTTGCCTGCCAATATGATTTTCTTATGCTTCATTGGTTTTCTCTCAATTGATGATCTCATGCAGTACTTGTATAGATCGCGTCCAGTATTGATTTCCTAGCCCAAGGGCAGCCGCCTGGGCTTCACGGCGTATCGAAAAGGCATTTGAATGATCCCTGCGACTTTAGTCTAAAGCAATTGGGGCAATCAGCCGATTAATGATTCATTATGAGAATTGCAAGCCTTTGCTTATTATCACTATTCCTGGGTCTTTTTATAACCCGCCAAGCTCATTCTCAAAGTATAAAGGATGATCCAGCTATATGCTTGAAGGCCCTTTCAAGCCTCGGAGTTAAATCACTAAATGATCTCTCACCTATTGATCGCTTTTATTTGTCCCAGCCTATCAATAAGTTGGAGAGTTATGCTCTAGCCCAGTACTCTAAAATTGAAGGCTATTGCAATTCAAGGGTGCGTGAAGTTTTCTTCGGAAAGCTCTCTTCAAAAGCAATTGACGAAATCAAAGCTCAGCAAATGTCAAAGTGTGCAAATGCCGCCTCTGAATCAGGCGATATTGAAGCCAATATGAAACGCAGAACCGATTGCCTCACCAACTCAAGAGATATTAGTCGCAACATAATCAATCTCAATGGCGGAAGCTCAGGTAGCGCTGCCGCAGATACCAGAATCAATGGCGCTCGCCAATCTGACTCGAATTCCAAAGTCAAGAAGCCCGTCGAAACTACATTTCTCTTGTGCTGCTCTTATGATAAACATTTTGTCGAGCCCGTTGAATCTCCAGGGGGGCTCTGTGATGTCACAAATATCACAATGTATCCTTGCGATCGAAGCAGAAAAGGCTTTTCTCAAGACGATCCGCGCACCATAGAGTTTGAAAAACTCTACCGACCCGAACTGGCACAAAGAAGAGAACGCCAATTAAACAATCCCACTGGAATTGATTTTTTTCGTAGAATACCAAAATTTCAGTCTGGGGCTTCACATTAGTCTGTAGAGTTTTTAATTTTGCGTCTGATCTGTCAGATCTTTTGAAAAATAAAAAGAATTTTTTATAATTTTGTAGCCTTGCTTCTGATAAAAAACATGAGCCTCTGAGCGTTTCATCTGCGAGGTGAATTGAAGTCGCTTTATTCCCAAATTCAAGCTCCACTTCTCTGCGGCAGCTAAGAGTTGCTTTCCGATTCCACGCCCCCGATATTCAGAATCCACCACCAGCCCGCCGAGCTCAGTCGAAAGCGTCATTTCAAGTGTCGGGAATTGAAGAATGTGAATCCAACCAATCACCTGCAAGGAATCACCCACCGCTACAAAAATCTCATGGCCCGCTAAATTTTGAATAAATTTAAATCGGGTCAAAACATCTTCTTCTGAGGCAGGGTAACCCAATTGAGTGACAAGTTTTGCCATTGAAACTATATCACCTTCTTGTGCTTTTCTTATTTTAAACATTTTATATCAAATTATAGAAACTCTAGATTTGAAGTCAATGTGATAAGTAATGATCTTGCCCTAGCACTTTATTTCGACTTATATAGAATTTCGAACTTACCAGAAGGAGCCCAAATGAAAATCGAAAAAATCTTTGCGCTTCTCTTTGTTGGTCTCGGTTTTGCGAGCCTTTATATTTTAAAGGAAGCTGCTCCGCTCGTAAGACTCATAGCTTCAAGTGTCGGAATGATTGCCGTCATCAAGATTGCCGCACTCATATGGCAAATTTCAGATGGTATAAAAATTCACTCTCGTCTGGGCCTCTTACTCTTTATTTTCGCTTGGCCCGGAGTCTCGGTCTCAGGCTTCACCGAACGCAAGGATGTGATGCCATCTACCGGATCACGATTTTTTGAAGCCTGGATAACTTTCTTGACAGGACTTGGTATATTGATTGTGTCTACATTAGTTGGGCGAGGCAATTCGCTGGCGTTAAATTACGTCTCTCTTTTCTCAATTCTTTTGATTATTCATTTGGGAATAATTGAAGTGACTGCTGAAAGCATTCGACTCCTTGGGTTTTCTCCGCGCAGCCTTTTTGATCGGCCCTATTTATCAGAATCACTTCGCGACTTTTGGAGCTTCAGATGGAATCGCGCTTTTGTTGATATGAACAAGATCTTCATCATGGGCCCGCTGCGTGATAAAATTCCTCTAGCGCTTTTAACCTTTTCGATTTTTGCCGTTTCGGGAATACTTCATGAACTCGGCATCTCATACTCTGATGGCGTTTCTTGGGGATATCCACTTCTCTATTTTGTCGTTCAAGGACTTGGTATCGAAGTCGAAAGACATCAAAAACTTCCGCGTTTCTTGGTTTTCGCGTGGATAGTTCTGCCAGCACCGCTATTGTTTACCCCGGCCTTTACCAATTTATTCTTAGGAAACTTAAGCCGAATCCTATCTGAATTTGCTACCAACTTACAGCTTGCTGATGTCTTTAAGTACGGTTTGATAATCGGTGGCGCCGCCCACCTTCTCGTATTGTGCGCGAGCATACAAGTCCCCGGAAAGCTTGGTTGGCGAGAGGAGTTTCAAAAATTAAGTTCATTGAACCGAAAAGCCTTCTGGACCTACGGCGGATATATTTTCGCAATTATTATTTTTATGTCCCTAGTAAGTTTTCTTCTCAGTCACCAAAGTATTCAAGCCCTGACTTTACCAAGTTTTTTGTGGGTTTTGTTTATCGCACTATTCTGGTGGGCAAGAGTTTTAACAGATTTCTTTTATATGAGTCACAGTGATTGGCCAAAAGGGCCGCTATTTTCGATAGGTCATATCTGCTTAACTACGCTATTCATTTCTATGTCAGTCCTCTACACGATTTTGGCTTTCATCGCCTACAGAATTATTTCAAACTGAGGGCGATCGTTGAACCAACATATTTACTGTATCTAATATTTATTAAAAATGAGCAAACGGACTTAAGTTCTCAAAAGAATATTTATTGGTAAAGCTACCATCACCCAATTGACCTAGGTTATTATTCCCAATGCACCTTAGTCCTCCCGAGGTAGTCACTCCGCAAATATAATTTAGACCGCCTCGAGTTGTCACCAAATTGGCCCCCTGGCCCGCGCCTATGGCGATATCGCTATATGCAACCCCTGCGTCTACCACGGTAGGAGTTGTAACAATGGCGGCCGGGGCGGCTCCATCTGCAGTGTAAAAGCTATTGCTCGCGCCCCAACATTTAAGTACGCCAATCGAAGTAATTCCACAGGTTGCGGACCATCCAGCAGAAATCACCTTAGTATATTTGACTCCCATATCAATTTCTTCAGGAGTCAATTGTGCCACCCGGGTGCCGTCACCTAATTGGCCAGAATCATTCGAGCCCCAGCACTTAAGCACACCTGTATTCGTAATTCCGCAATTGGTGCCATCAGTGCCAGCATTAACATATTGGTAGGAAACGCCTGGATCAATAAGCAAGGGAGTTGGCTCACTCGCATAAAAAACATTTGAGTAAATTTGGGAATTATAAGAGGCCAAGCTTGCTGACTTGACCAAATAGCCCCAACATTTGAGTGCACCTAAGCTTGTAATTGCACATGTTGAATTGCCCCGCGATGATACCTGAGTATATTTTACTCCTGGATCAACTATTTGTGGAGAAAGAACAAAATCAGCGAGAACTACGCCACTTCCGAGTTGACCATTATTATTAAAGCCCCAACATTTCAGTACGCCACTAGTTGTAATGCCGCAACCATAAGCCTGACCGACTGAAATATCACTGTATGTTTCACCAGGATCA
>JAYUEN010000207.1:0-5289 GCA_043739185.1 Bdellovibrionales bacterium | reverse complement strand
GGACCGGAGGCTTTAATCAAAGAGCTTTCACGCCAAAGATTAAAGGTAAAAGACCAAGCTCGAATTTTTGAAGAAAAGACTGGTCTCAAAGCAAGATCATTTTACTATTATCGACGTGAGGCAAATATTTCTCGTGCTCTATAGCAACAAGCCTTGTAGTATGCCCAAAAATAAGGGGACTGAGTTGCTTCTTGGCATGAGATGATGACTCTTTTTAGTTTTGTCGTTCCAGCTAAATGAAATTTATTTAACAGGGAGACTGCTTTGATTGAAATAGGCGCGATATCAGATTCTGGTTTTTCGAATGGCAATAGTAAAACAAAAATTATCAAGCGTTATCGAAATCGAAAGCTTTATAATACTCATCAGAGCTGCTATCTGACACTCGAAGATATTGCGAAAATGGTTCGCGCAAATGAAGATGTCAAAGTGATTGAAAATAAATCACAAAAGGACATCACTTCTGCAACTTTAACTATGATTGCTTTTAACGCTGAAAAGAAGGAGCCACATGGTATCCCCTTGTCAATTCTTCTAGAGATCATTCGATATGGAAATGGCACGCTCTCCGGTTATCTTGCTAAATTAGGCGCATTTTCAAAAGATGATTTCGAACAACAAAATGCTTTAAATTTGGCTCAACAAGCGACTCACGTCTTAAATCGCAATATTGATCAACATGAAGAAGTTATTTTGGGTGGTGAGGCGACGAATAGATCCGTTTCCAGGAACGCAGCCACATTAGCGTTGAGATCGCAAGTCTCTAACTCAAGCTCAAGCCTCAATGAACTCGAGGCGCCGGATTTGCCGACTTCTAGCTTGAGTAACATTTAGCCCAAGCTTCTTCTGTGCAATCTCAAGGGGAATCATTGGTGAAAACCTCGAACAATCAGGCTGAAGAAAATCTAGAGCGGCTGACTGGTATAGTTGAGCGAATCACCTTTCACAATCCTGAAAATGGCTGGACTGTGATGAAGGTTACTCCCTTTCGAGATCCGGCAAGACTAGTTGCCGTTCTCATTCACCAAGTAAAAGTGTTTGCGGGTGCGACGATGGAGTTTCACGGCTCGTACTCACAACATCCAAAACACGGCGAACAGTTTAAGGCAGTTCGAGCTGTTGAAAAAAAGCCTGCTTCAGCCGCTGCTCTAGAGAAATATCTGGGTTCTGGACTAATCAAGGGGATCGGTCCAGCAATCGCAAGGAGAGTTGTCGGTCACTTCAAAGAGCGAACTCTTGAAGTATTTGAAGCGAAAATCGAAGAGCTTCTTGATGTGCCAGGGATTGCTGACAAAAAACTTTTGCAGATTCGCCTTTCTTGGGAAGAACACAAATCCATCAGGGACGTTATGATTTTTCTTCAAGGTTACGGGATCAGCACCTTGTTTGCGACGAAGATTTATAAAACCTACGGAAATAAGGCCATTCAAATAGTTTCAGAAAATCCATATCGATTGGCACATGACATCTATGGGATTGGATTTTTCTCAGCCGATCGAATTGCTCTTGCGATGGGTTTTGAAAAAACTGGCACTCTTCGAATTGAAGCAGGTATCAAACATGTGCTCTCAGCAAGTCGAGAACAGGGTCACTGCTTTCTTACCGAAAAACAAATCCTCGCTCAGACTCCAGAGCTTTTGCGAGAAGTCATTGAACTAGACAAAATCACAGTCGTGTTGGGCAATCTTTTGGTAACTGATCAAGCTAAGTCTCGAAAGCTAGATCGTGGAGATGGCCCCGATCTTTGTTACTATTCAAAGAGCCTTTATTTTGATGAGCTTACAACAGCGAAGCAAATAACAGAACTTTCAAAAATAAAGATTTCTTTCGACTTTGGCCGAGTTAATGCCTGGGTGGCCAAGTACTGCGAAAAACATTCGATAAGTTTAAGTGACGAACAAGCGCAAGCCGTCTGTGGAGTCGTGGGACAGTCATTTTCTATTTTAACCGGCGGACCCGGTTGTGGAAAGACAACAACGACAAAAGTTCTGGTCCAATTATTATTTGCAATGAAAAAAAAGGTTCTACTCGCAGCTCCTACTGGGCGAGCGGCTCAGAGGATGAGCGAAGTCATTGGCTCTGAAGCCAAGACGATCCATCGACTCTTGGAGTGGGCACCGGATAAGGGTGGATTTAAAAAAGATGATAAAGACCCGTTAGTTTGTGATTTTTTAATAGTCGATGAAACTTCAATGCTTGATATTAGCCTGTCCGCCTCGCTCTTAAAGGCCGTCCCTCGCGGAGCTCAGGTTCTTTTCATTGGTGATCCTGATCAGCTCCCCGCGGTCGGCGCCGGAGACGTCCTCTCTGACCTTCTGAAAGTAGAATCGCTTTCAAGGTACAGACTCACGAAGGTCTTTCGACAGGCGCAAGCTTCAACGATTATTCGCTATGCTCATGAGATTAATACCGGCTCGGTCCCAAAAATCATCTCGCCAATAGCCCATCCTAAAGCATTTCAAGAGGGTAATGACTGCCTTTTTGTCGATGCTGATGAAGCGACGAAGGATCAAATCCAATTTATTCAAAGGGCAAAGCAAGCAATTGAATCGGCAAAAACGAACGACCCCAAACAAAACGAATATGGAACCTTGCTAAAATCTGGCGAGGAATGGGTCGGTCGAGTTCAAAACACCGAGGCCGGATCAATTGAGGTAGATAAGCTTTATCGACCGGATATTTTTGATGAGGCCTCTGTGAGAGCGCCAGTACTTAATATTCCAGATAAATTTAGACATGTGGATCTGCAAAAGCTCGCCACAGCTCAATCTGGAATTGAAGAGCTTTTTCACGTTTTGAAAAATGTTCATCCGTGGTCTTCTCTTCATTTTGGTATGACTGCACTTGAAACGGTCGTAAGGCTCTATACGAAATCAATCCCTGAGTGGCTCGGCAAAGATGCAGAAATCCAAGTCCTCACTCCACAAGTTCGAGGAACTGTCGGCACTTTAAATTTAAATACTTGCCTTCAGAGTATCAGCAACCCCGAGTCCCAAAGTAAACGGCAACTTCTAATTGGCGAGAAAATTTTGAGAGTTGGAGACCGTGTCATTCAAACTCGAAACAACTATGATCTAGGGGTTTTCAATGGAGATATCGGTCGCATTGCAGATGTTGATTCTGAGGAGATGATTTGCGAGGTGGTATTTTCTGGCGGCGAAGAGCGACGAGTGGTTTTTGAGAAAGATGATTTGTCAGAATTGTCGCTGGCTTATGCGATCACCATTCATAAAAGTCAGGGAAGCGAATTTCAAGCGGTTATTATTCCGGTACTTGGTCAGCACTTTAATATGCTCTTTCGGAATCTCATTTATACCGGACTCACAAGGGCAAAGAAACTGGCAATTTTTGTTGGCACTAGGAGGGCCTTTGCAATGGCTGTTGGCCAAATCGATAACCGAAAGAGGCAAACTGCATTAGCCGATCTCATTCGATCATGAGTGAATGAAGAAATGCCGATTTGGGCGGCCCATCAGACATTGACCTTTATTTTTCATGAGGCATCCTCATGGGCTCTGGTAGAGCAACGGGGGAAGCATGAATTTTTTGGCAATAGATTTTGAAACTGCAAACTATCAAAAGCACAGTGCTTGCTCAATTGGTCTTGTGAGAGTCCAAAATGGGGTCATTACCGATAAAGTAGTCCATCTCATTCGCCCGCCTTCAAGAGAGTTTGTTTTCACTTATATTCATGGCCTTACTTGGTCTGATGTAGCCTCCTCAGACGACTTCGGTAAGCTTTGGCCAAAAATTCAGCCGCTCTTTAAAGACGTCGATTTTTTGGCTGCACACAATGCAGGTTTCGATAAAGGAGTTTTGCAGGCATGCTGCTTACTCCATAATATAGATGCTCCGAAAATTCCATTTCAGTGTTCAATGCAGCTGGCCCGTAAGCAATTAGGTATTTATCCAACAAAGCTGTCGGACGTTTGCCGCCATTTAAAAATTAAGCTCAATCACCACGAGGCTTTGTCTGATGCCCACGCCTGCGCTCAGATTGTCTTGGCGGCAGGGATTAAAAGTACAACGACGATCACGAAAGCACCCATAAGACGACGGGCTGTTGCTCTTGCGAGTATCAGTCGCTAGGCAGCCAGAAAACTCTGATGGCCCTGAAAGTGAGCTTTTTGATGCCTGTGACATTTTTTGCCAAGCTAAATTGAGGGAGAAGCGGCCCAGAAAGCTCGCCCCTGAATGAGTAGCGCTCTGAATAAAAAGGTAGCTTGGCGGTAGCAGAGCTTCTTATGGCGATTTTAAAGGATCTTAGCGTGAACGTGGCCTGACCTCGACTTCGATTTATTAGGTTGTTGACCAATGATAAATGGAGCTGAGATCCTTTTGGAATGCGACCCATTTTTATTCTCATGGTTTTGTTTTCAGCATTTCCTGCAAACTCTCTAGAGATTCATGACGTTAAGTATGACAAAGTTGTGAATAACGTTATGATCGATTTGAGTTACTTTGGAGGTTGCGCGAGAAATGAATTTAAATTGATTTTGGATCATTATAACAAATCAAATCCTCCACAGATCGCATACAGGATCCGTCATACTACGCCCGATACGTGCAAGAAAAACATGAGGAGCATCGAGGCATTTGAAGTGCCAGAAGCCGTTCGGGAAGGCGACTTTTTTACCATTCTTGATAACATTCCAAATAACCAATCTAGGACCGGGCGGCGTGGCCTCTGTATTCCAGAATGTAGAAAGCATAGTAATGACTCCCAACAGGGGCTATTAAAAAAATTTAGGAAATGACTATCCTGCCCCTCCGAATAAATTCACTTGATAGCGTCGAATTCGGTATCAACGAATTTACCCGCAAGCTAGACAAAAATAGTAAGAAAATTCCACATCAAAATTAGCTCATTAAAAGACTCAATTTTTGAACCTTACGGGCTGTATATTAAAGCGTAAGAGCGCTATTGGCCCCGCCCTGTTTTCCAATTTGATTTGAATATACACTCCGCAGAAAATAAAAGCGGAGGTGCCTATGGAGTTACCAGTCGGTAAAAAGCAGCGCAAGGAATTTTGGAGAGCCCATTTCGAGGCTAGCGAGAATTATCCCGGCTCAATTGCTGCGTATTGCAGGGAGCATGGAATACCACGGGCGCGGATGTTTTATTACCGCGAGAAGTTTTTGAAACAACGCGCTGGGTTTGTAGAAGTCAAAGAAAAGCCGGCGAAAGTTTCGGTGCCAATTGCAGATTCAAAGATTAAAAAATGCAAACAACTCCCGGATCCGAAGTGGCTAGCTGCGCTGATTTATGAGCTGAGCCAGTGAAGGCGA
>JAYUEN010000206.1:0-1717 GCA_043739185.1 Bdellovibrionales bacterium | reverse complement strand
CATCATCAGAAAAAATAACCCAAGTCTCTTTTAATTCCTGAAATTTACTTTTGTCTTCTTGAGGTGGTTCTGTTTTAAATAATGCTTCCTCTTCCCAGCCGACCTCATAAATCCAGTCCTCCGAATCCCTACCACTGACATAAACATGACCCAACAACTTTTCTAAATTAGCCTTTGTCGTGGGTGCTGCCGCAACCCCCCTGAGCTCTCCGACAATTTCTTTTTTTTCATTAAACAATATAAAATCGCTAGATATTGTGTTGTCCAAACGACCTTCCGACGGATGCCTTATTACGTGAACCCACATTCGTCCAGTTAGTTTTTCTCGAATAACGGCGTGCTGAAGTGATACTGGCAGGTATGTCTTGCCAGCTTCCACATTGGAGTCTGCAATCAGCATTCCGGGCTGAAGGCAAGAATCTAAGAGACCAGGATGGGCAATGTAATTGACTAAATTTAGATCTCCTAAAACAATTTCAGCTAGCAGTTCTGAATTACCATACTGAACGGATTTTATACCTTTGAAAGAAGTTCCGTAATGCAAGCCAAGGGAGTAAAACCAATCATATAAATCAATATTTAGCTTTGAGTTCTGACATCGCTTGCTGATTTGAAAAAAACTCTCTGTGGAGTCATCAATCGGATCTGAGGCTGCGATATCTCCCCGAGCATGGACAATCCAATTTTGATTTTCATCTAAACACACAACTCGAAATGAATAGGATCCCTTACTTTTTGGCCTGACAAGAATCTGAATTTTCTTATGGCCTTCACCCTGAATCACAAGAGGCTCCTCGATCATAAAGTTTATTAGACTTGCCGAATTGCCAATTAGTAATTTTCCGATCGCCATTGCCATTTCAATATAACCAGCGGCAGGAAACACAGTTCTTCCCAAAACCTTATGGTCTTTCAAATAATTCAAATATTTTTGAGAGATCCGCGGTTCGAAAATATTTCCTTCTTCTGTTTCAATTCTGTGGCCTAACAGTGGATGAAAGGAATTGCCCAAATCAAAATCTCTTACATCGTTAGTCTGGCTTTCAATCCAATAGCTTTTTCTTTGAAATGGATAATTTGGAATTTGGATTCGACTCAATTTTAATGTTTTCGCATCATTCTCGCCCAGCCATCTAATTTTCAGTCCACTAACATAGAGTGCGCCGAGGCTTTCATAAAAGTGCTCTAAGTCACTTTGATCTTTTTTCAAACTTGAAAGTAAAAACAGAAATTCTTCATTAGCCTTTTGATTATTTGCTTCTGCTTTTAGAGAATCAATACAAAACTCAGCCATGCCGACCAAATTGAAACTAGGACCAATTTCTAAAAATCGGCGGTAACCCATTTTCCAAAGACTTTCGATACCTTTTGAGAATTCGACGGTCTCTCGAAGATGACGACGCCAATAAGTGGCCTGTCCAATTTCTGTTCGAGTTGCCGCCTGACCAGTGAGGTTTGAAATATAGGTTAGACTTGGGGCAGAGAACTCAAATTCTTTTACTATATTTTCATACTCATCCAAAATGCCATCCATTTGTGCCGAATGTGCGCCAAATGCCGTTATCATTTCTTTGACTTTAGTTCCTTGTGATTCGAACACCGAAAGAACATCCTGCAATGCAGACTTTTCACCGGACAGGGTCGTATTGAGGGGGCCATTGACGGCAGCAATTGATATTTTGGCTCCGTATTTTTGAATCACTACTCTCACTTCAGC
>JAYUEN010000205.1:0-1717 GCA_043739185.1 Bdellovibrionales bacterium | reverse complement strand
GATGACGAGAGTGCAACTCAGTCGGGTACTTTCAAATATTCTTGATAATAGTATTCATGCTATTTCAGGCTCAGGAAAAATTGAAATTAGCCTTCGAGTGGCACTTAAAACGGTGGTTTTAAATATTTCAGACACCGGCAAAGGAATTCCATCTGCAATATTAGCCAAAATATTTGACGACAAATTCACGTATGAAAAATCAAAAGGATCAGGCATTGGTTTATCGACAGCCAAGGAAGCAATAGAGCTATGTGAGGGCAAAATCTCAGCATCAAGCGAGCTCGGAGTTGGTACGAACATCAACATTGAACTGCCGATTAGAAATCAACCATCGTGGTGGATTGACCGAATTGATACCAAGGAATTCTCTCAGATTGTTGTTTTAGACGACCAAGAAACCAGTCACGACGCGTGGAGAATGAAACTTCATGGCATTAGAAGCTGTGAGCATTTACTTGATCCTGAAGCTTTTGAAAAATGGATGAATGAACATCAGAACACCAGTACACTATTCTTGGTTGATCTAGATCTTGGTCCACAAAAAATGACCGGAATAGAATTAATTAAAAAATTTAATATTGCGCCCAATTCAATATTGGTTACTGGCAACTATGATGATCAACAGCTCCGTATGCAGTGCAGTCAGTTGAAGTTACGGCTGTTGCCAAAGCCATTGATCGATACGATTCCGATTCAATAAAGATCTTATCGAACTCTATTCTACTTTATTTTAATCTCAATCTCCAAGACACGACAAATATAGAACAGCAGAGGTAGACTGGGGAACCGAATCCCCTGTTCGATATGCTTGATCGTAGAGACTCCAATATCTAGCTTCTCCGCAAAGCTCTCTTGAGTGTAGCCCTTTGCATCTCGTCGGTTCTGAATAAGCTTTCCCAAACCATTTAAATCGTTTGCGATTTCTTTTCGGTATTTTGGTGAAATTTTTTCGACTCTTTTCATTGATCTATTAAACACTTTAGACTACTTATAAGGACAGTCCCTATAAGGGATCTTTTTACGATTAAGATAATTTGAAAGGATGTTCATAATGAAAAAAACTAAAGGCAAAGACCTGAATATAGACATGCTGGGCAATAAATGGCTTCTGGCCCCAGGGGGTCATGAGCAAATGAACCGATGCCAATCAAAGCTTTTAGAGTCTCATTTAGAATTGCAATCAATTGGCGCTCTGTTTTGTTGTATGGAAAATGCCGAGCTTTCTGGAGAAGATCTTAATGGGACCGGGCTGACATTGCAGAGAATATCAAAGCGGCTTTCAAAAATCTCAAACATTCTTTCGTATGTAACTTGTATAGAAAAAGAAAACGACTAAATGAGTGTTCTCTCTCTTCACCTTGGGGAACTAAGCAAGCAACGCTACAATTTATTTTCCGCGAATAGCAATTCGCCAATGAGGATTTGATACGAGTTCTTACTAAAATTCATGGACCACAGTCGGACCAAATCAAAATTCCTGGTCCAGTGCTAAGTTGTTGAAACAACTATACCCATCTACAGACGTCGATAAAAAACGGACCACTATCAAAATCCGCCGCTACGTGATTTTCAAAATTGAAATCCAAATTTTCAATTTGAATCGCGTAGTTATGCTCGGTGACCGCAGACTATTCGTAGGTGGCACAAAATTTCCAACACAGCCCATCATGAAGACGCTGATGAAAGCGTCCAAAACCGAGGGGAAACATTATTTATG
>JAYUEN010000204.1:0-1721 GCA_043739185.1 Bdellovibrionales bacterium | reverse complement strand
TTGGCGTTCCCAGATTCGCGCGGTGTGATCGAAGAAATTAAAAAGCTCGTTTCTCTTTTGGCCCGTTACAATTTGGCCGAACTCGGATTTGATATTATCGGCCGAATTTTTGAGCGGCTCATACCGCCCGAGGAACGTCACAATTTTGGACAGTATTTTACGAGTTCGGATGTAGTCGATCTGATTTTGAAGTTTTGTCTCAAACACGAGTCTGATAAAACACTCGATCCGTCGTGCGGTTCGGGTACATTTCTCGTGCGGGCATATCAACATAAAAAGCTGATGAACCGCAACCTGACGCATGAGCAAATTCTGGAAACGATTTGGGGCAACGACATTGCCAAGTTTCCCGCGAGTCTTTCGATCATCAATCTGGCGATAAACGACCTTTCGGTTGACCATAACTATCCGAATATCCTCCGAGAGGATTTCTTTAATATTCAGGTAGGTAACGACGGCATTGATCTTGAGGCCTGGCGGAACCGAACGGCGCAGACCTTGAGCGGAAAAGAGCGGCAGCTGGTTTATCCAAAACAGTTTGACGTGATAGTTGGCAATCCGCCATACACACGGCAGGAAGAAATTACCGAGCTTGCGCCCGAAGACACCGCATACAAGGAAAACCTGATCGATAACGCCGTCAAGGTTGGCGGCCAAAAGATCGCCAATATCGGAAAGCGGGCCGGCATCCACGCCTTCTTTTTTGTCCACGGCTGGAAGTTTTTAAAGGAAGGCGGCAGATTTGGGTTTATTGTCGCAAACTCATGGCTGGACACCGATTACGGACGCGGTTTGCAGGAATTCTTTCTTAAAAACTATAAGATCGTTGCAATTATAGAGTCAAAGGTTGAGCGATGGTTTGCCGAGGCCGACGTCAATACCTGCATCGTGATCCTCGAAAAATGCGCCGATCAAAACGACCGGGATAAAAATCTAGCCCGTTTTATCTATCTCAAAAAACCACTGCGCAACTTTATCCCACCAACCAGTGACAAGAAAGAGGACGAGGTCAAAAGGCAGCATGCAATCGAGGATTTTTGCGATACCGTTTTAGTTCATCGCAAGATATACGAAAATGATGAGTTTAGAGTTTATCCTAAACCGCAAGAAGAACTTTGGACAGAAGGCTTTGACTCGGACGAAAACAAATTCATTGGAGCGAAATGGGGAAAATATTTGAGGGCACCGGATATTTTCTTCAGCATTTTATTAGATTACCGAGACAAGTTTGTTACCTTCAAAGATGTTGCGAAAATACAGCGTGGGTTTACGACCGGCGCAAACGATATTTTCTATCTTACCGAAAAGGAAATCGCTAAAAAGAAAATCGAAGCCAAGTTTTGGATGCACCAAGATGGAAACGGTGAGTGGCAACCGAATTACTTGTTTAAGTCACCGCGAGAATGTAGAACAATTACTATAAAGCCCGATGAATTAGAAAATAGAGTTTTGATTATTCGTGAAAACCGAAAGAGTCTAAAGGATACAAAACTCCTTGCGTATATTGAAAAGAGTGAAAAGAAAGGGCTAAATAAGCGACCAACCCTAAAAAGTCGTGATAATTGGTACGACTTAGGCGCGAGAAATTTTGGTGATGCGGCATGGATTTATGTAATTAATGATAGGTATATCACTTTTGAAAATAAAGAGCCAAAAGTATACTCAGACTGTGAGCTCTTTGATATTTACTTCAATGAAAGAGAGAATTGGCGTGGATATTT
>JAYUEN010000203.1:0-1723 GCA_043739185.1 Bdellovibrionales bacterium | reverse complement strand
CTTCTCTCGGCTATTTCAATATTTCCTGAGTAATCGTCAATTAGTTTTTTTGCATAATATAAACCTAAGCCTGATCCGTTATGATCACCATGAGTAACGTGCTTGCCAAAAACCTCTGTCCTCAGTTCTTTCGGTATTCCGCAGCCAGAATCTTCAATTTCTATTGAAATAGCGTATTGATCTGCCTCAACTCGAATCTTGATTTCACCCTGGCCCTTTATAGCTTGCCTTGAGTTTTGAAGAAGGTTCGAAAGCATTGCCCTAAATTCAGATGATGGTATTTCTGAGTACATAGCTTTTTCATCTGAGCGAATCTCAAGTGATATTTCAACTTCACCGAAAATCAACCTCTTCTCGGCCACGATACTTTTCATAGAAGATACAATTTCGTAGATCGCCGGCCGTATTGATTTGGGTGCGGCCTTCCCTTGATTTTCAGATTTCATTTCAGAAACAATTTCTTCAAGACGAAGTACTGCATTTCGGCCTTGTGGAAAAAACTCTTCTGCATCGACACTCAAATCAATGAATATGGCCCTAAGCACTGCAAGCGGCGACCTGATGTTATGACGAACTTTTTTAGCAACCTCTTCGGTAAATTCAGATCTCTTAAGGCGAAGCTCTTTTGCAAACTCAACCTCAACTTTGACTTTAGCCTGTCTTAGTAGAAGTGCTAATCCAAATACTGCAAAAACCCAGAAGACTGCCATATAAGGAGCTAACTCAAACCGAGAGTAAACAAATGTTGCTCGGGCAGCCAAATCTCTTTTATCTGAATCTAAAAAAATATCAGCCTTAATCGTACCAAATAATAGCTCTCGCCAAAAGCTTGCTTCACGCTCTTTACGGTCCATTGTCGGAGGAAGGGTTATAATATGCTCCCCATCCGCGCGAAAAAGACTAACACTTTCAAATGCCGAGAACTGTACTCCATTTAAATACTCAACCACGCCGCGCATTTCAGTTGAGATAATTCCTTTTCTAACAAAGCTTGATGCTTGAGCCGCGAGTTCGTTTTTGATTGAACGATTCCAAACGACAGATAGGCCAATGGCGGCCACCAATAATACAAGACCCGCAATTACAAATCGGTAGGTCGTGTTTTTCATTTGTTGAGTTAAGTGTGATGTCATCTCAACCAACAAACTCTGCTTCAGAAAACAAAAGACCTGTAGTTTCTTTGCATTGAAAAAACTGAAGAGGACAGTTCAAAAGTTCTGCTGCAGGGGCTGTAAGTTGTTTAAAAATTAGTTTCAACTGTGGAAAGTCAAAACTCGACTTTAGCGAGATTTTTTCGGTATGAATTAAACTCTCTATTATATGGTAGCAGTACGACTTTTCAAACAGGAGCTGCTGTCGATTTTTTGCCGACACTTTTTCAAGTTTATCAAAATCTGTTTTTGAAATCGGCTCGATATGGCTATTTTTCAGAGCTTTCACATTGCGTAAGCATTCTATTTTTGCTTTCTTAACTGCCGTGGCCTCGTCGTAATCACAACCAAGACCTAGGATTCCTCCGAGGCCAACCTCTGTCGTTACACCCTCGCATAGGCAAAATATTGCAGCAATTCCATTTGGAGAAAGCATTTTTAGAGTATGAAGATTCATGTTTACGAAGTGTTTGTTCTCTAATTGTACTTCGATCATTTCAGTTTTTAAACAATCAAAAGGAATCTTGTTTTTCACATGAAGAGAAAGAGCCATACGTTCGATCAATTCAAGT
>JAYUEN010000202.1:0-1726 GCA_043739185.1 Bdellovibrionales bacterium | reverse complement strand
TTTAAGGGACTTTCAGATAAGCGTTTAGTTCTGGAGTGGGCCAAAAGAATTTGTTAGAAGGCGCCATGCGTTTGGGTTGGCTGTTTTTTTTCTTCACGGTTATTTCAATTAGCAGCCATGCACATGATATTTCCATAGGCCAAAGTTGCGAAGATATTCTTAGCTTTGGAAAAGAAGCCATTGCAGATTTTTCCACTAATCGGGGAGAGAAAACTTTAACTAAGCCAGGCTTTAACTCAAGAAATTTAAAAGTTATTTATATTGCGAACAAAAGAATTCTCTTGGGTCGAGCTATGGGGTCGGGACTAAGTGGCACTTTTTACAGAAGGCCCAAAACCAATCGAGGAATTAAAATCCCACATTCTATGAAAGTCTTACCAACTTTCGATTGGGAAATTGAAGGGCAAAGAGAGGCTGAAAAAGGGGGCTTATCGGTTGCTAAAATCATTACCCCACGTATTTCTCCCTTCTTAATTGAGAAAGAAATTGTAGAAGGCGACGGCTTAGATACTCTCGTTAATGAAAAAAGGCTGCAGGATTTTCAGGTAGATGCTTTGGCGCAAATATTCATTTGCTCTTTTGAAAATCAACTCCCCATTGACCATCGTGATGCTGCAAATTTTGTTTGGAGTAAAGAAAAACAAGATTTTGTTGATATTGACCCCGAGATGATGGCTTCGCGCTTTGGTAAGCACCCAAAATGGCCTGATTTAGGCATGTGGTTAAAGTTATTTGGTACTGAAAGCTGGGCTAGGTCTAGATTTGTTAAAATCGTAAAAAACACTCTTGGGGTTTCTGTCTTTAGAGATCTTGAAGTGGAATCAGAGAGTCGTATGAACTTGGCCCATTCAGTTAAAAACCATCAAAATGAATTAATAGGGTATTAGGCCCATTTGTAAAGACAATTTAAGGCAATTTTTGCTTTAATAATTGCCATTTAACGCGCGGCAGTGCTAAGAGTGCCCGGTGATATTATTGCAGCGTATAATTTCAACAATTTTAGCAATTCAGTTATTTTTTGGGCCCTTAGCCGCATATGCCTCGCCGGTTGTAGCGCGTGCTGAAGTTGAGGGTACTTCGGGTCATTCCAAAGAGCTTATAGACATTGAGGGAACTGCACAAGAACTTGAGGCCTCTGGTGACCAAGACCTACCTGGGGCATCCATCGATAGTTTGCATGTGGCTAAGCAAAGTCTGGAATATCTGGGCGAGAATGGTCCACAAACTTTTGAACTTAATTCTTTTAAAGTGAGTTTGCCTAGAATTGTTCCAACCGATTTTTCTAAGGAAGTAGAGATTGCAATTGATGGCGATTCTCTGACCTTTAAGTATTCATACAAAGGAAATTTACAAGCAATTCATAGAATTCGTGGAATATCACCTGTACAAATTATTCGCGATAAAGAGCTTTTAATATTTCTTAACCGCGACAATACTTTTTATGCCATGGACATGGGACTTATTCGGCAAGAAGGTTTTAAAAGCCCAATTCCAGTAATTCCACTTGTTAAATCTAAAGTTGTATTGGATGAGCACAATACTTTTCTTCATTTTTTGACTCGAGAAACACATACCTACACCTCCACTCGAGTAGATGCTAACGCTATTATTCCAATGGATAAGCAACTTGCGGGAGATGATCCTTCCGTGGCCGATGCAGGTGACTTAATGGTTTACCAAGTTGGGGACTATGGCCAAAGAATTTTGGCTGCAAGACTTGATCGAA
>JAYUEN010000201.1:0-1726 GCA_043739185.1 Bdellovibrionales bacterium | reverse complement strand
TTGGATGGCTGAGTGCAGGCATGAGTTGGGTTATGTAATTATAAATCGTATTGGCAAAACCCTGGTTTTCGGCCTGAAAAAATTTGGTCTCGATGCTTGGAGCACCCAGCTCACTTTCAACTTTGAGGTCTTTGAGAAATTGACTAATGAGAGAAATCGCAAATTCTCTTGAGACGATTTGCCATTCAGGATTGACTCTAAAAAGTAAAAGTCGCCAAAGTTCAGAGGCTCTTAAAACACTTTCGGCATTTAAAAAGTCTGCTTTTGATAAGAGTAATTTTTGAATTTCAAGTTTACTTTTTAGATCTGAAATAAGCCATGTGACTTTTTGAGTCTGAATTTTTTCGAGATTTTCAGAAAGATGACCCGCTGAATGAAGCGGACCCTTAGAACTTAATATTTTCAGCATATCTCATCGCCGTTGTTTAAGGCCGTGCCGCAGACTTCCACCACTTGAAGTGCTATCCGCACCATTTTTGGATCCTGAGCTGGAACCACCGCTCAAGAGGCCAAAGAAATCGAATCCGATTTCAATAGTGGCCTGAACAATATAACGACGATCTTCGATTTGGCCAGGGTATTCGCCGAGTTCTTCGCCATAAGTTGCCGCGTCGACTTTTATCAGGCCCAAATTAACTCCGACACCACCTGCGTAATAACCCTGGTTGAATCCAGCTCTCAGACTCAAGATCGGAAGGCTTACCTCGACACCAAGAGAAATCTTTTTACCGAATTGAACATCACTACGATTTAAATATTTATAATCAATTGTCGGAGATATTGAGATCAGAGGCGCCGTAATTTCAAGAGCTCCCCCAATAATCATCTCGTCTTGAATTCGAGGAGGTGCGTTAGGACCTGCAGTCTTTGTAAAGGCCGTACATCCCATGTTTTTCCAGACAAAACTAAATGTCGGTCTAATTGGAGATGGCAGAGTCATCAACAATCCACCGTCAAGAGCGTATCCATTACCTGTACTCTGCAACGCAGTTGAAATTTGATTCGAATTCAAAGTTGCAAGTTGATCAGAAGTAAATATCGACTCAGTACCCGTTCGAACAATATATTTTGCATCAATGCCCACTTTAAAAAATGACGGAACAGGTTCAAATCCAAAACCAACAACTGCACCGTAATCTTCATAGTACTGCATATGCAATTCAGGATAAGGCGGATTTGTCACGGACATCAAAGCATCCGCGTTTCCGAAAATACCTGCACCAAAATGCGGGAAGGTAAAAGCAGATTTTGCGCCTGCATTTGCCCAGTGAAATTTTCCATATTCATTTTGAATAGCACCAGTTAAATTAGACGAATTTTTAAAGTTGTTTATTGTCTGCATGATATTGACGTCATCAATACCAACACGCGGATCAAGAATGACCCAATTCACCCCACTCACATTATTTAATCCGGCAGGATTATAAAATAATGAGTCTGCATCATCGACAATTGCTGTGTAGGCATTTCCCATTCCGAGGGCACGAACAGAAGTCCAAGTTTCATGTAGAGGCAAACTCGGAGTCGCAAAAACATTTGAACTCGTGAATACCAAAACTCCCACAACTAATTTTTTAATCACGGATACACCGCACACACGCAAGTTGCGAGCGTAGCATCAGCGCACGAGCCAATTCCAAAAAAATTGGTTTTCACGAGACCCATTAAGACTTTTAACTCACTATTGGTAAAAGATGCTGGCGTGGTTTGTGTGCAGGGATTGGTT
>JAYUEN010000200.1:0-1727 GCA_043739185.1 Bdellovibrionales bacterium | reverse complement strand
AACCTCACACAAATTTGCAAAATTTAAAAAGGGGACAAATCTCAGCACGAGTCAGCAATCGCGAGCTAAACCGTCCAGCTCGCGACAACAAAATAAGTGATTTTAATAACTCAAGTGCTAAATGAAAAACTGTTTTTACAAGCGATTCAGCGGGTTGCTGGCAGATTTTTTCTCATCGAATTTTTTGAAAATTTAAAAATCGCAGTCAACGTCAGCGCCTTTTGAACTCTAAAAAGTCAGAAATCTATATTGGTCGATAGCAAAAATTTGCTTCTAAAACTGCCTTGAAATCATCGGTATTTTTTCGACCAAAAGCTTTGTCTTCCTATCCACAACTCAGAAACTTTCGCTGACCCCGACCAACTTTTAGACAGCGACAAAAACCGTCTCAAAGTGAGATTTTACAGACATGTCTTTATTCTCAACTCAAATAAAATTGGGGCTAAACTCGGCCTGGATTTAGCATTGCACAGAGTGACTCTTTATTTATAGGATTTGGGGACTTGAGGCTGAGGTTTCTCTAGCATATCAACTACCCATGAATAGTAAAATGTTTAGAATATTAGTATTTGCCTTAAATTTCATTTTCTTATTTGGCTCGATTTCAAATGCGGATCCGAGCATCCCTATACCGTCAAATACAATCTCATTCTCTGAATATCGTACCCTTGTAAAAGACTCAGTCAGAAGAATTCCTGATTTAGCGCCGATGTGGGCCTGGGCCGATCAGCATCAGTTGAAAGGTATTTATCTGGGCGGTGGTGCGCTTCGGGGATTATTGAAATGGGTTAATATACAGCTGGCGACTAGAACTCCATCTGAAATAATGAAGCTGCCAGTGCCAAAAGTTCAAGATCTACTGATAAATAAGTCTGGTGATAAAGACTTATACGCCCCAGACCATCTCAAGAAGACTATTAAATCATGGTCCAGCTATAGTGACTGGGATATTATAGGCGAAAGTTTCTACCAAGACACTCTTCGAAACGAAGGCTCTACAATAGATAAGCTCAGGATAAATCCGAATTGGGCTGATGATCCCTTCAATGCATTGATGCAATTTTATGAAGGACGCATAGAAATAAAGTTTTCGCCAGACTGGAATAAATCCGATAGATCTGTCCGTGTGTTGGGCGATACAAGGATTGGACTCGCCCTCCGATTTATACGTTTTGTTTTTGACCTCAGGGAAGTTGTGGCGCCAAACGCTCAGAGTTCTGAGCTTGTGAAAAAGCTCATTTTAGAGGATGCCTCGGAACTTCCCTGGAATGACAAAGAAGTTCACACTTGGGCTGGACAAAAAGATGATAAAGCAGAATCAGTTCGAGTTCGCATAACCAGAAGTCTTGTAAGCCTAATGAAGGCCGTGAGCAATAATGCATTTGTTTTCATACATCAGCTCAAAGCCTTTGGTTTTTTTGAAGTTCTCGCGATGAAAAATTATAGTATTCCCAGTGTTCGATTTGATATCCCAGACCTTCAATTAGGACGCTATCGGGAGGCAGGTCTTAAGCATCGAGATATGTATATGTTTGCGCGGATGGCGGGCTGGGATCTCAATCGCACAATGGCCTTTCACGCCTTTCTCCTTAGCACAGCACAAACAAACGAAGACGTTATCCGAAGCTTTGCATTTCATTTTGAAAGACCCAGCAATGAATATAAAAGCCGATTACAGGAATTTGCAGTGGCCAATTTTAATGTAGTCCTACGGAAGCTCGACTTCA
>JAYUEN010000199.1:0-1735 GCA_043739185.1 Bdellovibrionales bacterium | reverse complement strand
AGCTGATGAATTGCCCAGGCTCTAGACCCGCTAGAACCTCATAGAAACCTTCAGTCTTAAGTCCGAGCTTCACAGACTGAGCCGTCAGCTTATTTCCTTCTTGGAATAGATAAACTAAGTCGCCACTTCCGGTGTGGAGCACGGCACTTTCAGGAATGCTAATGCGATCTTTCAATTCAATTTGAACGATACCACTAAAAGTAGTTTCAGAAGTAAGTCCACTCTGCCCCTTTTTTATCGAACCTAAAACACGAATCGTTCGACTTGTTGGATCTACAATCGAATCAACTGAAGTGATGACTCCCGAAATTTGTCCTTCTTCAACAATGCTACTGACCCCACGAAATGAAACGCCAGATTTAATGTACTTCAGATCACTTTCGTAAACTTGAAAAGCCACACTTGTAGTAGACAAGAGGCGTCCAGAAATCGGAATGGAAACGACAAGGTTCATTCGTTCGACTTGTTGCCTCTGAACACCAAGAAGGCCCGTTTGATTCGGTGAGATCTGGATATTTGCTCGATTGTTTTGTTGGGGTTCAACTTCTTGAGCCTTTACCTGAACAAGCTTCATGTGACAGATCGGACATTCGCCTGTGTGGTCAGAATGAATTTGTGGATGCATGGGACAGGTCCAATAACTTGATGCTTTTAATTGTGAGTATGTGACTTTTTCTTTTGGATCTTCTTTTTGAAAAAACTTTTTAGCTGCCCAAAGTCCTACGAGAGCGAGAACAACAATAATTCCAATCCATTGCTTTTTCATGGTTGCCCCTTAGATTTGAAGCTCGTAAGTTCTGCGACCGTTTCTTCAAATTGCTCTCGTAATTTGAGAGTTTTCAATTTTAAATCAGGAAATGCCTCCATTGCTTCACGATGATCTTGAATGGATTCCATATCTCTCGGCGCAATATTTTGCACAAGACGCATACGCTTTTCAGCTCGTGGCAAAAGCTTATTATTAATTTGATCTAGCTGCTTCTTGAGTGCCTGTGCTTTTGCAAAAAGAGAAGCCTTTCGAGAATCAATTCTCAGTTTTTCTAGGTCAAATTCCACTTCACCCTTTTGTCTTTCTGCTGCTGCGGTCGTTGCAGCCGCATTTGGTTCCCAAAAGAAAACAAAAGGCAAAGACACTCCAATCATCATTTCACCGTAACGAGGATTTAGACTTGTTCCACCCATTTCTCTATAGCGAAAGTTCAAGTCCGGTAGCCACGACGACTTTGCCTCCGACTCACGGGCCTTGAGGTTTTCAAGATCAAATCTTTTCGATTCAAGTTGAATGGGTTGGGATAAAGATTCTAAATTTGGAATTTCTGATATGAGAGGGGCTAGAATAAGAGGTTTAAAGCTATTCGGATCATTTCCAGAAAATTCAGCCATCTGAATTTGCTTTTCTCGAAAAACTTGCTCTTGCTCGATGATTTCATTTTCTAAAAGATCGAGGTCAGACTCAGCTTTTAGTACATGAATCCTCAGAAATGAATCTGATCTAGCGCTTGCGTTGCTCAATTTAAGATGCTGCTGAATGGCACTTTTACGTTCGTTTAAAAACTTGATACGTTCTTCACCTAACCAAAGAGAAACATAAAGAAGACGAGACTTCGCAAGTAATTCAGTTTTGGCAGCCTCAAGACTTGCTTGCTTTGATTGCGAGTCGAATTTTCTAGCTAAGTGATTGCTTGATAATTTTGTGGGGAAAGGAATCGACTGGCTGATTTCAAAACCATTAGCA
>JAYUEN010000198.1:0-16156 GCA_043739185.1 Bdellovibrionales bacterium | reverse complement strand
TTATGAAGGTTTATGATTTTGAAAAAGCTTCTGAAATATTGAAGTTTCCACCGCAATTTATTTTAGAAATTGATTTGGGAACTCATTTATCCCCAAGTAGGGCCAATGGGCTCAACGCTATGATTAAACAAATTATGAATTATGCTGTCGCATTTGAAATGCTCTCAAAAGCTAAAATTCAATAGAGGCATGAATGCGATGAGTATCATCATTTTCATCTAGAAGATGAATGAACTCTAAGACTTCCTTCTTTTGATCCTCGCTAAGCTCGGTGGTATTTTTTGCTTTATAAGAAAGTTCGGCCGTGGTTATTTTCCAGCCACGATTAGATAAAGCTTCTTGAATACTCTTAAGATCTTCGGGCGCGCCGGTAAAACTAAAACTGCCGTTTCCGTTGTCTTCTACTTCATTAGCTCCCGCTTCAATGGCTTCAACTTCGGGGTCTTCAGGGCGACCTTTTAAATAGGTTCCTTCAACTAATGAGACGCGATCAAACATCCAGCCGACGCTGCCAGGCTCGCCCATATGTCCGCCATTTTTATTAAAAATATTGCGAATATCTGCTGCCGTACGATGCTTATTATCGCTCTGACACTCAACTAAGATCCCAGCTTTATGGGGACTAAAGCCCTCATACAAAGCTTCTTCGATGACATTACCTTCGTCGAGTAATCCCGCGCCTTTTTTAATGGCGCGCTCAATCGTGTCTTTCGGGCAGGATTTCTCTTTAGCTGCCTCAATGGCAATTTTTAAACGCGAATTGGCTTCAGGATCGGGTCCACCTAATTTAGCAGCAACTTGTATTTCACGCGCTAATTTTGTAAAAACAGCGCCTTTTTTTTGTGCGTTCGCAGAAATGCCTGCGGATTTCCAGCCTTTTCCCATTTGAAAATCCTAGCTTGAATTGCTATTCTTTGTCGAGAGCTTTTGCAGAGCAAAAGAATTGAGCCTTTGCGTAGCAAAAGAATTGGATTGTTTTGATTTTTTATATACCTGAAATATCAAAAAAATTGGCCGAATTGAATCGGGCCATTGAAGAGGCCCTTTCACTATCTGAAAGCCGGCCAATTGATCAAATGCTTTGCAGAGATGTGACTATTTTGAAGACTTGCGAGCTTCCAAATAAGCCAAAAATTTCAAGTCCTGAGGGGCAAGCTAGGCTGATACATGATTTAGCAAGCATAGAGCTTCAAGCTATGGAGCTAGCCCTTCGAACTCTTTACGAATTCCCTAAAGCTCCCAAGCAGTTTCGAATTGAGCTCGCAGCTCTGGTGAGAAGCGAAGCTTCACATTTAATGCTATGTCTAAAGACCTTAGAGACTTTGAGATTTGAGTGGGGGAGCTGGCCAGTCCATATAGCTCTTTGGCAAAGTGTTTCATCTGAAGACAGCCTGATTGAGCGTGTTTTCATTGTACACCGATACCTTGAGGCTTCGGGCCTCGATGCAGGGGAGGCTATCCTTTTACGATTGAGTGGGTTAGCTGATAAGACTTGTTATGAAGCGCTAAAAATCATCGTCAGTGATGAGATAAATCACGTCGATTTTGGCTCTCGGTGGTTTCGCAAATTTTGTGATTTAGAGGGCCTCGACCCAGAATTAGAGTTTTTTAGGCTCTTCAGAGTGCTTTCAAAAAAAGCACCTCGTAAAGAGAAAATCAGTTCGAAATTGAGGCGATTGGCCGGGTTTTCTGAGTCCGAATTGAAGATACTTCAAACAGAATCAACTTAAAACTCTTCTCCTGGCCTGAGAAATCGCCATTTTCCTTCGGGAAGATGGCCGAGCATGATGCGACCAATGCGCACGCGCTTTAATCCCAAAACCTGAAGGCCTAACATTTCACACATTCGCCTGACTTGGCGTTTTTTGCCTTCGCGCAAAATGAATTTGAGTTGATCATCGTTTAACCAACTGACTTGTGCTGGCTTTAACTTTTTGCCATCTAATTCAAGTCCAAAATTGAGAAGCTTTAAGTCTTGATCACTTAAGAAGCCTCTTACGCGTACCAGGTATTCTTTTTCAATTTCTGAATTTTCGCCAATGAGTTTTTTGGCAATCACTCCATTTTGGGTGAATATGAGTAAACCCTGGCTATCAATATCGAGTCGACCAGCAGGAGCAAGCCCTTCAAAATGCGTGCGTTCGAGAAGCTTATCCTTAGGTAATTTGTCTTGATTTTCATCTGTAATTAATCGTACTGCCGGCTCATAGTTGTCTTCTGGCTGCCCTGAGACATACCCAATGGGTTTATTTAATAATATCGTCACGGAGTCACTTATTTGCTTTTGAGCCTGATGAAGCAGCTCAATTTCGCAGTTTGGATCGACACGAACACCTAGTTGGTCGGCGACTTTGCCATCTACTATGACAAATCCACGGGCAATAAGCTCATCAGCTTCTCGCCGCGAGCATAAACCACGCTGACTCATGACCTTTGAGAGTCTTACTAAGTCCTGAGCCTGAAATTTTTCGTCGCTCATAGCTACGCCCTTGCTTTATATTCTGTGCGCCGATTATATAGAGAGGTTATTCAGCTTACTAGTTTTTTTTAAAAAGGAGAAAAACCGTGAATAAATTTTGTAAAACTTTTCTGATGATCGCAAGCCTACTGGCCACTCAGAGTTTATGGGCGAACAATTTTAGCGCACAAGTATTTGATCTCGAGGCCGATGTTCAAAAGGATAGCCCGCTTTACAAGGTAAAGCATGACGAAACCTTAACGGATGAAAAGCTTCAATTTCACAATGTTTATGCCTATCCAGACGGGAAAGAAGCCTTTACTGAAGATGTGGTTTTAAAAGGAACTGAAGTCATTTCTTATCGCGTGAATCAGAAACAATTAGTCGAAGAAGGTTCAATTGAAGTGAAGGACAATAAGGTTTTCTTCACTTACAAAAAGAAAGATCGTGAAGCAAAGACTTCTGAAGAAAAATACGTCGATAATTTGGTTATTGGCCCAAGTCTAGTTCCTTATATGCAGAAGCACTGGGACAAATTAAAAGCAGGAGAAACCTTATCTGTTCGTTTGGCAGTGCCCGATCGAAGAGAGACAGTAGGATTTAGTTTGTTTAAAGATAAATCAAGTACCGATGATAAATTCATTGTAAAAATGAAAGCTTCAAGCTTGGTCATTTCAGCAATAGTAGATCCGCTTTATTTCAGCTTTTTACCAGATGGTAGCCGCATGGTTGAAATGAAGGGTCGCACTCAAGCTAAAAAAGACAAAGATGGTAAGTTTAGTGATTTAGATGCGCATACTATCTACAAATTTGAGTAAGAAAACCAATTCTTTCGTGTCTCTTGTATGTGAATGCTGACTAAGCGGGCCCCTCTGAGGCCCGTTTCAATTGGCTCTTGAAGCAGCTGATAAAAATAGTGGCTCAAGGCCTCACCCGAAGTACAATCAAAATGATCGTTCAAGAAAGTGCCATTGAATTTTTTAAATAGTTTATCATTGAGTATCTTTCTCAAAAGCAAGCGATCCACCGCGATTCCTGTTCTTGCATCTATATTTGCCTCAAGCTGTACTTGAATATGATAATCATGGCCGTGCTTACGATAACAAATTCCATAGAGACGCTGATTTTCAGCATCACTCAAATTGGGATTTTCTAAATTGTGTAGAGCAGACAAGGTGAGCTGCTCAGTAAACCTAATCTTAGACATTATTAAACCCTAATCTCGACCCAAAGATCAGGGTCTTCATAAAGACGAAGTTTATATAAACCCAGGGTCTTTAGTTTTGAGTTTTTCAACTTCATATGCAATTCCTGCCAAAGATAGCTTGCGATATTTTCAGTTGTCGGAACTAAATCTTTAAAATATGGATGATTAAAATTGAGATGTTGATGGTCTAACTCATCAGTGAGGTCTCTTAAGATCGGATCAACATCAATGAGATTTGCTAGTAGTCCGGTTTGCTTATTGATCGGACCTTCAAAAAAGGCCTCTAGTATATAATTGTGACCATGGCCATATTTAGAAAAACATTTGCCAAAAACTTCAAGATTTTTGGCCTCCGACCAAGTTTTTTGTTTATAGAAATGTGCACTTGAAAAAAACACACGTCGGCTCATTCGGATATTTTGATGGGCGCATTCAATTTGCTTTTTCATGCGGCTTTGCGGGTTCGTACCATGCCCAAAGTGGATTGAAAGATGCCTGCCTCTATGAAGATTTTGATTAGTTCCGAATCTAATTTTCCGGCTCGCGCCTCATGATTGAGGATATCGAGTGCGCGCTCAGGTGTTACCGCTTTTTTGTAAGGGCGATCCATTGAAGTGAGTGCATCAAAAATATCTGTAATTGCCATCATTCTACTCTGAACCGGAATATGCTCAAACGTCAAGCCACGCGGATAGCCGCTGCCATCGCATTTTTCGTGATGAGCGTGGGCGATGTCGGGGACATCCCGTAAATCCTCAGTCCAATGAATTTGTCTTAAAAAGCTAAAGGTATGACTTACATGTGAATTGATTTCATTTCTTTCATCTTCAGACAAACTGCCTTTTGAGAGAGATAATTTCAAGAGCTCGTGTGAAGTCAAAAGATTCATTTCAACTTCTTTAGAGATTTGACTGATGCCTGAGATCAGTTCACCAATGTCAACATCGCCATGCATGATTTGGGGTTGATTGGCATCAATTATTTTGAGTCTGATGGCCTGTAGTTTCTTTTTAAAAGCTTCTGATTTTTGAGTCACCTTTCCTATTAGAAAAGCTGGGTCCTGCTTATGACCATCTTTTAATAATTCTCCAATTTCTAAAGCTGTGTCACGCCACTGATAGAGCTCATGTTTTAAATTAGCATTATCTATTCTGAGCATTATGGATTCGAGCTCATAAGGGAAAAGCTTCTTTTCCTTCCCCAAAACACTTTCTCTCACACCAATTTTACCAAAATCATGCAGAAGTGCTGCATAGCGAATTTCTCGAATTTGAGAATCCGTCATATTAAATGATTTGTAGATTCCAATATCACATCGATGTGTCGCTCTTGCCAATTCGACGGTTAGGACGGCGACCCGGTCACTATGTCCGCTTGTAGATGGGTCCCGAGCCTCAATTGCCGTGACCGAGGCACGAATGAAGCTCTCTAATAAGTTTTCAATATCATCGGTGAGCTTTGCATTTTCGAGGGCAACACTTGCCTGCGAAGCGAAGGCTTTCATGAGTTCAAGATCTTCATCAGTAAATGAAACAACATCGTTTACATGAAAGGATTTTTTTTGAAAGCTATCGTCGTTCATTTTGTTTATAATTTGCAATACGCCTCTTACTTTGCCGGTATTTGATACCATAGGCAGCGCCAGCATTGATTTCGTTTTATAGCCAACAGCCACATCGTATTCTGGATTAAAACTAAATTCAGAGTGCGGCGGCAAATTATAACAGTCTTCGATTCTCAAGGTTTGACAGTTTGAAGCCACATATCCCGCGATGCTATTGTCAATATCAAGTACCTTGTTTTGAACTTTTACTCCGCTCACGCGATTCGAGGTACGATGAAATCGGAGCACGGGATAAAATCTTTTTCCGCCGGTACTTTCAATTTTAATGCTTTCAGAAAGATAAATACTGGCGCTGTCGGCAGAGGTGGTCTCCATGGATTTTGTCAAAATCAGCTCTAATATTTTTTCTAGTTCTTTTTCGCCGGATAGTGCGACCCCAATATCGACCAGAGATCGATACTTATTTTCCTGGCTCAATTGCTTGGCTTTGAGCTTTTTTGATTTTTTCGAATTTTTGGAGCTCATTATTGTCGTGACCTCTCGAAACTTATCGTGATTATTGAAATAAACCTAAAGAGAGCCAAAGGGGATGAACGACCAGAATAATAGCCTTTATTTTAAGGCCGGATTGAATTCGAGCTGACTGAGGTCTAGTCCATTGAGCTCATTGATTTCCCAGCCAGTAAATTGGGGAGAAACCAACATCGTAAAGTGAATTTTACCTAAGCCAATTATCTTGAAAGGGTCAAAGAGTTCACGAAGCGCATCACTACAAAGTTTTTTCTTGATTGGCTCGCTCGAACTACCGCCTAGTTTAGCGATGAGACTCTCGATTTGCGGTGAACTTAATTTCAAAAAGCTCTCCGATCCTTGCTCGCCAAAATTCTCTATTGCGGCTAAGCAAGTAGGCCGATCCATAAGTACTGACTTTCTAAAAATATCAGGGATAGCATCTTTTAACTTGGAGTTAAATACTCCGCTTTCAAGACGAACAAGATCAATGTGCAAGTTCAAATGCAGCTTCCATTGCTCTGCCATCCACTGCATTCCTCGCAAAACGTCATCGCGGTCATAATTGCTGAAGGTCAAATGAAATTGTCGTTCACGAACGGCCTTTGGAAGCTCTTTAAAAAGTGCTTTGGCCTTATTCAGATCATACTTCTGGCAAACAACTTCACTCATATAATTATCTGGAAGGCTTGAGCATCCCGGTAAACCGAGAGCTGAAAACAATTTGCGAAGTTGTTCAAAATCAAGTGCGAGGGTCAGAGTTTGGGTCAAATGGGGAATGGCTCTGAGTTCAGGCGAAAAGCCAATATAGTCAAAGCGCGCCATCGGAATTTGCCTAAAGTCTGAATGCCTTTTATATTCTGGTACCAATGCCGTGGGCAGGGTTTTTAGAAAATTTAAAGTATGAGATTCGTAAAGTAGTAATGCAGTTTGGTCATCGTCGACAAAGAACACCTCAATTTTAGGCTTATTTTTTTTAAAAAAAATATAGTTCGGATTTTCAGACAAAAGTATTCTTTTATTTTTTGTCCAACTTTCAAATTTATATGGGCCAGTCACCAAGAGTTTAGGCGCATCAGTGGTCGCCGGAAACTCTGAACTTCGGATAGGTGCTGTTAGAGGACTCGTTAGCTTAAACAGAAATTCGGGATCTTCAAAATCAAATTCAAATTGCAGCTCATGGGCACTTAAGGCTTTCACGCCAAGTTCAAACTCTTGCAGTTCGCCTGCAAATACCTTTCTAGCATTTTTAATATTCTTTAAGATTCGTAAAATTGAGTTTTTAGATTTAAAGGATAAAAGATGATGAAATGCCGCCACATATTCGCTCGCCTCAACAACTTTGCCGTCACTCCATTTAAAATTTGGATTCAATTCGCAAAGCAACTTCAATTTCTGAAAGCGACAGTTTTGTGCCCCAAGTGGGATCAATTTCTCTTTATGATAGACATAAAGTCCTTGGTAAATATTTTGAAAAAGATAGCCAACGCTATCACCCAAAGAAATTTGAGCTGGGTCAAGACTTCTTGGCTCTGAAGACAAATGAAATTTGAAATGATCATCAGATCGAGCGCGCAAGCTAAATCCCAAAATTAAGCTAGCAAAAAAAATCCCGATGTACGCTTTTTTTATGAACATAAAGCTGCGATCTTTCTCTCTTTGTCTTATTTTGAGACAGATTGAAAAAATGCTTATTTTGAGATTTTAACTCAGTTTTGTCTCAAGATATGCCGATAATATACATGAAGGCCAAGGCAATAGACAAATACTCTTAAGAGGTTTTTTATGCCATTTAGGATTAAATTCAAAAAGCAATTGTTACTCTCAGCTGGTTTGATGATGACGGTTATTTTCAGTTTTCAAAACTGTGGACAAGACATGAACGCCGCTCAAAAGGCATCAACATCTTCTTCATCAAACGGAGTGTCTACTTCACTTACCCCATGCATAGCCAGTGGGTGCCCTCAATCCTTTAACTATATACAAATCGAAATCTCAAATAATAATCCGATCTCTTTTTTAGCAAGTGGCGCCAATATCCTTGAAACAAACTTAGATGTTTCTGGTTATTGCAATATGGGTGGCTATCCGGGAAGTCATATTTATTATTCTATTCAGGATTTAGCTGGGAATATAGTCGTGCCCGTGAGCATGACATCCGGAATTTGTAGTTCATTAGGAAAGTTTCATTTTCCTGTTGGTATTGGCGGGCTCAGTGGAAGCAGCAACTATCAATTGAATGTCGTCTTGCGAGGAGTAGATAGTACTGGCCTTGAATTTGACAATTCACTTGGTTTAAATAAGAAACAAGTGGGTTTGAGTCCACGTACTGGCATTTGAAAATTTATTTCTTCGATGCCTTTTGTGCTTCTTCTATCAATTGCGAAAAAAGACCCGCATCCGGAAAACTAGTTTGAAACTTTAGTTTGGTGAGGGGAATCTCTCTAATAAATTGAGCTTTCAATTTTGGGTCAACATTTTCGTCGTTCAGCGTGAGGCTCGTGGAGCTCGCACCCCCAAAGTTGAGAATAGACAATGCCACCTTTTTTTCTAGTATAGCTCCAAGAAAAACGGCAATTTCCTTAGGGTGCGGAGCAAAACGTGGCTCTGCCAAATTAAGAGTCCAAAATAAGCCGCCTTCTTTAGGTATTACAAATTTGAAGGACTTCATTGCAGTTTCTTTTGGTAAGCCGGCCTGTGCGGCCTCAATAAGCGCATAATTCCTTACAAGTGGAATATGCGCACTTCCCAAATGATAAAGATCCGCAAATTTCATCAAATTACTTAGAGCATTTTTGAGGTTTTGCTCGGAAGCGGCATTTTTTTGAAGGCTTTTTGATTTCAATTGCCCCAGTTGAAAAAGGCTAAGTGGAATGTCCATTAGCAAGATATGCTCTTTTGCCGGCAGTTGAATCAAGACTTGTTCCCAAGATTCAATGGGGCCTTCAAACTTAGATTCGTCGTAGGCAATGCCATTAACACCCCAACTTAAGGGCAATAGTTTTTTAGAAAGTTCGTCGCCACCAAGGCTCATAAAGTCACTTGAAATATTTTTTAGATTTTTTATCAAGGACCAATTGATGGGTTGAAGCCGCGCTTCTTCATCTAATTCTAATGCTTGAAAAGAGTAAATCGATATCAAATCGTATTTCGCTTTTGGATCCTTTAACTTGTCTTCAATCTCAAATAAGCTATCGGCATAGTCGACATTAATTTTCAAATTATAGTTGTTTTCAATATCGTGAAATACCTCGGGCGAAATAAAGTGATTGTAAATAAGCAAGTTCAGCGGCTGGGGTTCTTTAATAAATTTGAAATTATTAAATAAGTTGCCACCCATAAATGCGCCGATTGCAAAAAATCCGAGTAAACAAACAGCTAGTATATTTTTAAACAGAGATAAATTCAATTTCATGTAACGGCACAATCACAATCTGGTGCATAATGAGGCTCGATGGTGACTTCAAATTTACCCTGAGAATTGGCAATAGCTTTTATTGATTTATTAATTTGTTCGAGTTGTGAAACACTGAAATCCTTAGAAAATATAATCCGGCAAGACAAGATATTGTGAACTCCATCGAGCGACCAGGTGGCAATATGGGTGACTTTGAATATCCCGTCGATTTTTGTGACTTCTTCAATGAAGATCTGCTCTTTAAATTCTTCAGGCCTAGCTTGTAAAAATAAAAAAATAGTCGATTTTAAATGTTTAAATACATTGAAGGCGACAAAGACACTGAGCGCGACTGCAACCACCGGATCGAGCCACCAAAGTTTAGTATAAAAAATTAAAATTGAACTTAATAAAACGGCGAACCAGCTCAGAAAATCTTCAATAAGATGCCAGGTCAAAATTTTTTCATTTTTAGTTTTCCCTCGGCTCATCTTCCAAGCCGAAACCGCATTGACCGTCAAACCCAGTAAAGAGAATACAATCATCATCTTCGGGTCGGGCTGATGAGCCACACCAAAATCTTTGATCGCTTGAATACAAATCATGATTGAGCCTGAAAGTATGACCACACCCGCTATCAATGCCGAAAGTAGCGAAAATCGGCGATATCCAAAGTTAAATTGGTCGTTCCTCTTTTGATTCGCAATGTGCTCAAGATACCATGCCAGTCCCAGACTTATAGCGTCGCCAAAATCATGAATAGCACCTGCTAAAATCGCAAAACTGCCGATCCAAATGCCACCTAACATTTCAATAATGCTCAATAAAAAATTGAGAAAAAACGCGGGCCCGAAAGTTTGATGATGATGGCCGTGTAGATGTGAATGACCGTGGTGGTGGTCATGATGATGATCATGATGATGCGCTTTTTCACTCGACATAGTGCAATCTTATTCAGACTTGAGATGGCAAGCAAGATACTCCTAGTAATAGATCAACGCGTGCGGCCAGCCGCCGAGTGTCGGCACAAAGATGTATGAAGTTTAATTCATTTCAGGCAAAATACTGCGGATGGAGACTTTAAAAAATTTTATCAATGGTCGATCAAGTGGTCGAGTCGTTGAAAAACTGAATCAGCAACTGCCAAAAACTAAGGGAGAAAGCCCTTCCTTTGTAAATTCTGATTATATGGATATCGTGGCAGCTGTTCAAGCGGGCAACAATGCTCAAAGGAAATGGCAGGAGCTAACTACAGCCTCGCGAATTCTACTATTAGAGAACTTTGGGCAACTGATTGAGGAAAATTTAGAGGTTTTCATTCGATTTGAGAGTGAGGATCAGGGAAGTTCTCCTCAAGTAGCCAAAAAACTATGTCTTTATGCAATTCAAAATTTTTACAAGTGCCTAAAATTCCAACCAGAAGCTCAATACTTGAGCCAAAAAAACATGAGCCAGTTTCAAGTTCATTCGGCGCTTGGATTAACCGGCCTGATATTAGATTGGCAGCAGTCCTTTGCCGTACTTTTAGCGAATCTAGCAATGTCATTACGCTGCGGAAATTTGGTCATTCTTCAGCCTTCAGAGCTTTCGATGCGTTCGAGCTTGAAGCTTGCCGAACTCGCTATCCAAGCAAAAATTTTAGACGGCGTATTTAATGTCATTTTAGGAAGAGGAGATGCCATTTCAATCGCTATGCTTGAACATCCTGGCGTTAAATATTTGGCTTACTATGGAGAGTCGAGCAGGGGAGAAATGCTACATAAATTGGCTGCTGAAAATCATAAAAGATTGCATAGCTTTTTGGGGGTGCATAATGCGGCAATCGCATTTGCTGACTGTGATCTTAAGGGCTGTATTTCGAAAATTCTAGAACTCGGCTTAGAACTTCATTATTATGGTCGCAACCGAATCAATCGCATTCTTGTGCAAGAAAAGATTTTAAAAGAATTCAAACAAGAATTAATTAATCAAATTGAAGCACGAATTGAGGATGGCAGCCTAGCTGAAATGATAGGCTGCTTACCTATAAATGAGTTCAACGTTCGCTTTATAAACTATATAAAAAAATCTGAAAAAGATCGCGCAAAAATTCTCATTCGAAAAGATTTCAAAGATTCAACGCAAATGCCATTAGTCATATACGAAGACCTCACCAATTGTTCTACACTCTATCAAGAAGACCTTTTGGGCCCTATCCTCTTTCTTCAAAGCTTTAAATATGCTGCTGACCTACCAAAGATTTTAAATTCTGGCGCTTTCGGTGGGACTACCTATATTTGGACAAATGACATTATTCGCTCTCATAAACTCGGTGGGCAAATAGATTCAAGTAGAATAATTTTTAATTTTAAAACTCTTGAGTTAGAAGAATTTGCTTCTCAAAATATAAAGCAATCAGGAACTGGTATGAACGGAATTGCAGCTTTATTTGATTTCAATATAAACCGAAAAAGCATTTCAATTCAATCGACTTAAGCAGCAGGTAGGCCGCCGGCGAAGGCAACGAAGCTCCCATTAATTTTGGACTCATCTAAATGCGCCTGTGGCGACCGCAAATATAGTATGCGGTTGCCAAGGCTGAAAAGTTTTAAAAGAAAAACTCATTTATATTTTCAAAACGCCATTTACGATCAGCATTTCGATAAATGAGGCTATGAGCGATATTGCGTTTTGAGGACTTCCGGAATTATTGGCGGCGCCACTCATTCCACCAAGTAAACTCATTAGCAATTGGTTTAGAATTTGGGAAGAGGACCCACCGCTAGCTAAAATGCCAATTATATTTGAAAGCCCACTGTTAGAGCCAGCTGCAAAGGCTTTTAGGAGTGACTCTAATGTTGATGCTAGGCCTTTTCCGGAAAGTGAATTTATCAAATTACTAATTCCGGAAAAACCCCCAGCGCCCAGATCATTGAGTATGGAATTTAATAAATCAGAAGATATACCGCTCTTACCGAGACCTGTTATTGCACCAGAGGCAATACTTTGAACAATTGATTCTAGGGCTGGACCAATTGAGGCCAGGCCCGTTGAAGCAATATCTCCTAAGAGGAGACTCATGACTGAATTTGCAAGGCTTGAGAGATCACTCTGCGCGACCCCAGATTTTGAAAGGTTTGCAAAAAGAGATGCGGCGAGACTTTCAATTTGAGCAAGAGAAATTTGTCCGCTTGATAATTTGAGCGCTGACGCCAAATAACTATTTGCAATACTTGAAAGCAAACTTGAAATGTCCGTCACACTGCTCAGATTTAGGCCACCAATTGCCGAACTAGCCCCTGCCATTAAAATCGGAAGAATCAAATTTAAATCATTGCTACTTGAAAGATGAGCCGCCGCCAATTCCGCTTCAATTTGGGAGATGAGATTGGCAATTTGCGTTGGTGTAAGTGCGAACAAACCGGCATTTGCTTTGACACTCAATTGACTTGAAAGATCGAGTAACATCTTGTGAGCCTTTGATTGGTCAACTACAATTGAAGCAGGAGAAGGAGGATTCGAAGAGCTCGCTTGAGTATTATTTGCAGCTCCTGACACCGGCGCAAATCCGGATTGGCAAGCGCTCAATATGCCTGCAAGTAAAATAAAACCTAAAACATTTCGAATCATCATTTTTTCCTCCTCAGATAGATCTACTATCAGCATAGGATTGATTCTGAAAAAATAATATAGCTCGTAAAAATAATTATTGAAGTGACTACAAAGCTAACGAAACAATTATTAATTTCGGCGAAAGCCTGGCCGAATTTTAAAAGATTTGAATTTGTGTATTTGAGTTCCGCATTTCTAATAGCAATACTTTATATTTTGAGGCGATTTGTATCTTCGCTGAATATCAATTCGATGCGTGCCGCTCTGATGGCTGACGACGCGACCTATTCGAATCTTAATCAGTTTTAGTGACTTTCTTAAAAGCATGAATTAATTCCCAGTAGGGATAAATGGTGCGCAGTTCAGCGAAATTGAAGGTGCAGCTCAGTTGGGCGCCTTCTTCTGATACTTTTTCGCTTGTTAACTTTTTTCCAGCCAAAGAATCAACATCATCAACACTGAAAAGATAATGCAGCTCTTTCATTGAGTCATTTTGCATTCCTGTTAGATTAACTTTTACAATACCTTTTTCGTCAGGAAGTTGTCTTTGTCCGAAGTGAATGAGGGCGTAAATTGATTTCATTTCTTTTTCTAAAACCGTGGTGCGTTTTGAATCTTCTTTGAACAAATAGTCATTATAAAATTCAACAAAGTTAAAAAGAAAGTCGGGCTGAAAAACCGTCAACTTGACTCGGCCCTCGCCAAGATCTTCTGAACTCATATGTCCAAAAGCTTGAAGCATTTCTGTCATTTTTTGCATTTTATTAGTTGGTTGTTGAAAAATTTGAATGGTGTATTTGCGAAGTGTCCCTGAAGGCACCACAAAATTTCCTTTTTCATCTTTTTCACCGTATTTGTGAGTAACCATAACCAAAATTGCGATAAGTCGAGTGACAGTGTGAGGAGGAAATACGGCGACCTCTTCATCGCCTGATTTTTCGAGGTTTTTGATTTTTTGGTTGGCATTGCGTAGATGCGTATTCACCGAACGCATGATGGCCTTTAACCATTCGGGGAAAGTCTTAAATTGAGAATTGAGTGCTTTAAAAGGCAGTTCAATGACAATCGTATCAGCCAATGCTTTTGCGCCAGCACTGCGAGGCTTATTGTCAAAAAAGGCCATCTCGCCAACCATATCTCCGGCGCCAATTTCGGCTAGAACGATTTCTCCAGCCCCTTTGGTTTTCATGATTGCAAGTTTTCCGGATTTGACAACATACATACAGTCAGAAGGATCACCTTCTCTGAAGAGTAAATCGCCTTTTTTTAAGTTCTTTGTGCCGCTCAAAGTTGCAACCTTTAAAGAAAATCCAATATAAAGCTGTCATAGATAGTTCAATTTAAATAAAGTCTGAGCCAGTTCAAATTAAACGGGCCAGATCTGATTCAAAATTAAACGACCATATATCACAACTTCATAGGTCGGCATTCTTTAGAAATCTCTAAATGAGCCCCGGTACTTTTAACAACTTGTTCTGGACTTAGATCAGGAGCGTATTCAACCAAAACGAATCCTTTAGGCGTCACATCAATCACACCAAAGTCGGTGACAATTTTTTTAATACATTTAAGTCCTGTTAACGGCAAAGTGCATTTTTTTAAAAGCTTTGGGGTTCCGTCTTTATCGGTGTGTTGCATAGCCACGATCACACGTTGCGCGCCAGCCACAAGATCCATAGCTCCACCCATGCCTTTAATCATCTTGCCGGGAATCATCCAGTTGGCGATGCTTCCTTGTTCGTCGACTTGCATCGCCCCAAGTACTGTCAAATCAACATGGCCTCCGCGAATCATGGCAAAACTATCACTACTTGAAAAAAAACTAGCGCCTTTTACCGTAGTGACCGTTTGCTTTCCGGCATTTATCAGGTCGGCATCAACCTCATTTTCTAATGGGAAGGGGCCTAAACCTAAAAGCCCGTTTTCACTCTGAAGCATAACATTCATTGATTCAGGAATATAATTTGCCACCAAAGTCGGAATTCCTATTCCTAAATTGACGACATAGTTGGGTTGCACTTCAAGTGAAATTCGTTTTGCAATTTGCTCTCTATTTAATGGCATAAATTCCTCATTTTCGTGTCGTTCTTTGCTCAATGCGTTTTTCAAGTTTGGGTGATTTGATAATTCTTTGCACATAGACTCCAGGAACATGAATTTGATCTGGATCTAATTCTCCGAGCTCGACAATTTCTTCAACTTCAACGACCGTGATTTTCCCAGCTGTTGCAACCATCGGATTGAAATTACGAGCCGTTTTATTGAAAACAAGGTTCCCAAAAGTGTCGGCTTTCCAGGCGCGAACTAGGGCGAAATCACCAGTGATTCCTCGTTCAAGGACATAATCTCTGCCGTCGATATTACGGACTTCTTTTCCCTCAGCAACTAAAGTGCCGACTCCGGTTGGAGTAAAAAAAGCTGGGATTCCGGCGCCTCCTGCGCGTAAGCGCTCTGCCAATGTTCCTTGAGGGCAAAATTCAAGCTCAAGTTCGCCGTTCAAATATTGGCGCTCAAAAGTTGCATTTTCGCCAACATAACTTGAAAGCATTTTTTTAATTTGTCTGGTTTGCAGCAAAAGTCCCAAGCCAAAATCGTCTACGCCAGCATTATTTGAAACGCAGGTGAGATTTCTTGCGCCCGTATCTCTCAGCGCCACAATCAAATTTTCTGGAATTCCGCAGAGGCCAAAACCACCAACTAAGATGGTCATATTGTCCTTTACTCCCACCAGTGCAGATTTCGCATCTTTAAATATTTTAATGCTCATACGCGCTCCACTACGACTGCTGCCGCTTCGCCACCACCAATACAAAGTGTGGCCAAACCATAGCGTTTTTTATGAAAATGTAAGGCATGGATCAAAGTGGTTAAGATTCTTGCTCCACTGGCGCCAATTGGATGGCCAATTGCAACCGCTCCGCCATGCACATTGATTCTTTCCTCTGGAATTTCAAGATCCTTTTGAGCCGCCATGGTGACCACGGCAAAGGCTTCATTTATCTCAAATAAATCAATGTCGCTCATTTTAAGACCTGCATTTGCTACGGCTTTTTTTATGGCTGGAATGGGAGCTGTAGTAAACCATTTTGGATCTTGCGCAAAACTTGCCTGTGAAAGAATTTTAGCAATTGGTTTGGCCCCACTGGTTTTTACAAAATCGGGACTTGCGATCACAAGTGCGGCAGCGCCGTCATTGAGTTTACTTGCATTTGCTGCCGTGATCGTACCATTTTTATCAAAAGCCGGTTTAAGGCCAGGGATTTTTGAAAAATCAGTTTTACTTGGGTCTTCATCAACCGTGATCTGAAGATTCCCTTTTTTACTTACTATTTCGACACTCGCTATTTCGTTTTTGAAAACGCCGTCGGCAATGGCTTTTTGTGCTTTGGTATAACTTCGAATTGCGAACTGATCTTGTTGTTCGCGTGT
>JAYUEN010000197.1:0-1745 GCA_043739185.1 Bdellovibrionales bacterium | reverse complement strand
CGATACCGAAATTACGAATTCATAGGGGTTGTTTTGGGATTTTTTAAAAATAAGATCGAGACTTTTTTGCTAAATAAAATCAATGTGGATAGATACTTACCACTTCAACTTGATATTACAAATGCGTGTAATCTTCGCTGTGTTCATTGTTATCATCCGCACCATAATAACGAGGGTGCCATATCACTTGACGAATGGAAGGGCATTCTTCGCCAATACAAAGCCCTCATTCTTAAAATGAAATATCGTCCATCTATCGTTATTTGCGGAGGCGAGCCGTTAGTAAGTCCGTATCTCAAGGCGCTTTTAGAATTTATAACAAACGAAATGAGCGCACCAAAAATTACTATTTTGACGAACGGTACGCTTGTAAATGAAAATTTGGCAACTTATCTCAAGAAGTTTTCAAATCTTGGCTTTCAGGTGAGTCTTGATGGTCCAGACTCAGAACGACACGATCTCATTCGCGGTAAAGGCAATTTCGATAAAGCCATAAAAGGCATTTCAATATTAAAAGCATCTGACTTTAAAGTCGATGTTTTATCGGTTTTGACTAAGCGTTCGGCAGAATGGATGGAGGACTTTTTTAAACTGGCAAAGTCCCAAAATTTTAATTCAATGAACTTTGTACGTTTTGTGCCAGAAGGATATGGACGAAAACTTCTTGAAAACTCCGAGGATCAACCATTGATTGGTTTTGAGTTGGAGTCAGTTTACAAAAGTTTGATTCAGTTTATGATTAAATATCAAGTCAAGAGCAAAACCCAGGTTCCACTTTTCGAACTTGTAATTCCGGGGCTTGGTCAGAGCGGCAAATTTTGGGAGTCGATTGTGATTGATTACAAGGGTTACGTGATTGCGAGTAGCAGATCTAAAATTCGGATGGGCCATGCAATTAACGACGGCTTAGAAAACATATTTTTGAATCATGATATTTATCAAGCTTTGAGGCGAGGACATATTGAAGGATGTGGAGAGTGTGCTCTCTATTCTGTCTGTGGAGGTGATAGAAATGCAGCATTTGCAGCGTCTGGAAATTTTCTGGGTAAGGACCCAGGTTGTTGGAAACAAGAATCTAAACAAGAAATGAGGAAAGCTCTATGAAAAAGATTACGAAACTGCTGATGCTATTATTGACCTATGCACCGATTACGTCGGTGGCAGTGGTGGCACAAGCCAAAGTAAGTGAACTTGTGAGTGAGGATCAAACCAAAATGCTCATCAAAGAAGCTAATACGGACAGCTCCCGGCGGCTTTCAGTCGGCCAAGCGTCCGAAGAACAGATGCTGCAGGATATTCGTTCGCTGATAGATCATGGGTTGATTAGATTGAGTGACGATCCCGGCAGTGGCGGCGGTCCTAGTCATTATGCAATTTAGTAACTTGAAATTAACTTTCGTCCTGGCTCCAATAATATTGGGGCTGGGACTCTTAGGAGTGTGGCGCTTGAAAACAAATGCTCATCCAAAAACTATAAGAATGGCGTTTGGTAGTCCGTGGAAAAGTATCCACCCAGGTCTGCAACATACTCTGATTGGCGATTTGACCTTGAGCAATCAGTTCGAAGCACTGATAGGTTTTAATCAAAACGGTACTTACGTTCCTCTCGCGGCAAAGGAATGGACTATTTCTCCAGACTACAAAATATTTACTTTTAAAATTGATGAGTCAAAAAAATTCTCCGATGGTGTGAAGCTATCAGCGAAACACTTTAAGCAGGCATGGGAGGATGCATTAAAACTTGA
>JAYUEN010000196.1:0-16217 GCA_043739185.1 Bdellovibrionales bacterium | reverse complement strand
GTGGATTTTTAAACTCAAGATACATTAACACAACGTCCTGGTTTTGGTGTCTACCCCTCTTGGCATAATCCAGACCCTTCTACTTTACCGAGAACCTTACTGGAGCCAACTGGCTAAATCACTAGCTAAAGCGCGAATAGGGATTGCCACCTTTGAATAGGCGGTACTCAAGCCTAAAGAAATGTGACCAGCGCATGAAGTTCTTCTAACTGTATCCCTGGCACCACGGGACATATATAGGCTTTTTGCCATTTTAGATTCGCATAAAAATCAATAACACTTACCAGCTCGTCGCATGTACTAGTTAAGCTCAAATTAAATTTAGATTCCAGACCTTCTTGAAAGTTGAGTACGCCTAGTTGGGGCGGATTCATTCGGTTGCACAATATTGAAATACTACCTAATGCAGCCTTTTCGCTGTCTACCGATGGAACTATCTTAACCTGACAAACTTCAGGTACTATAACTCTTATATCAATTCGAGCGGAGGCCATCAACTCACGCCCATTACTCGAAACTTCAACATTAGATTCTGCAAAGGCCATTTGAAACAAACCAACCAAACTAAACGCAAGAAAAAGCTTCGCATAAATTGACCCATAAGAATTTAATAGGATTCTATTTTTCATTTACAGCCTCTGCATTTGTATTAATTGGATAGTGGTAAAGCCCAGTTCTCGTCTAAATTCTAGGGCTCTGTATACAACTAGAAGACTACAATTTCAAGTGTGGCTTTGCCACTAAATCGCCGAACTCGCATTACTTAGCGTGGCTTAAGTTAATAATCTTCCCTGTGACTTGAGATATCTCTGCGCGTGTCACTCCGCCAACTTCAGGCTTGTTCATCGTGCCTTCAACAACCCAGATTTTATTTTCAAGGTATACTGGCTAACTGAACAGCTAGCTCACGGACCAGTGACCGTAATGGCTTTAACCGCTGTATGCGAAGTTGGGTTCACGAGCCAGAATTCAACACCCGGATTTGAAATCGCAGCGAGAATGGGAATGGCATTTACGGTTAAAGTTATTTCGGTTCCGAAATTGTTTTGCAAGAGAGTCATATCATCAAATTGAAAGTAGACCCAATCAATCCCGGGATTCCCGACCTTTCTAACATCGATTCGAAAATCTGATTCGAGATTCGAAGCTGAAATCCGCAATACATTGCCCGACGAGTTTGCGCTTATTAAAGTTGGAGTAATTCCTGACGGGTCTGGCAGGCGAAAATTATCTGGAATTGGCCCGGGAGAGAAACCAGAGCCAACAACGTAGGACGCAAAACTGCCGTATTGATTCATTGACCTGATATCGACTTGGCTGCCTCGTCGCTTTGAATCTTCTGCTCGCGAGAGTGGCCAGTTCATCACATAACGAATATTCAAAGCATAATTTTTCTTAGCTCTGATAATTTCAAAAGCACTTCGCTCATCATTGAAGAAAGTTTCTTGCACAAAAATTGGATGCTTCGGAATTCCAAACTGCGTAAGGACTTTAGCTAAACGCCCAAAAGTTGCATCGAAGTCGTGATAGATATCAATGGCAATGATTGAGGGAAAAACGCCAACGTCTTTATAGATTTGCAATGTTGCAATGCTGCCACTTAAATCTGCGCCATTAAAAGCCTGAATTATATCGTTGGCTCCAAATGCTGTTACATAGTTCTGATACATGCTTTTAATATATTTATTGAAAGCTGGATTTGTGGCAACATGAGGTAGACCAACAAATTCTGGTGTGGGATCAAAAAAAATCTTCATTTTAAAATTCATCGCAGAAACAAGCTGATGGGTGCTTCTGACCATATTCCAATGAAAATCAAAAATGCTTTGATTGAAGACTGTATTATTGATGTCGACACTCGCTCCGCCTTGTGGGCCAAAGCGAATCTGCACCTGTTCAAAACCAGCATTTTGAATATCCGTCAAAAAATTTACTAAATTCTGAGCGTGTTGCGGACGCAAACTTCCTTCTTGAGTTGGGGAAACACAGTGGATCCACTCTTCGACGGTCAATGACTCAACAAAATAGATATTAAAGCCAATTTTTGTTTGCCCCGCGGCACGAATGTCTGCCAATTGATTTCGGACCTTCTGAGGATCCAAATGATAGCGTGCAATTATAGATTTAACTCCACTATTCCAATTTTCTGTAGTGGGATTTTCCGGATAAGCTCCTATATCAAAGAAACTGTGAACAGGGCCACCCATTTCAAGATGATTTTCATCAAGATTGGCGCAGCACCAAGGTACAGCTGGGTCTGCGGATTGAGATGAAGTCGAAGTATTGACATTGGTATTTGTTTGAAAACTTGAAGTGCAGTTTTGATAGGATAAAACTGAAATCAACATTGAAATCGAAAAGGCCGCAAACTGCAATAGACTTAGTTTCTTATAAAGCATTGAGTCTCATCGGTTATCTTAGTTTGATTATAAGTGCCGAGTGATGCTTTGGAAACAGAACTTGAGCGAGTGGCTCAAACTGATACACATTCGATTTGCCCAATGCACTCAAGACTACAGACCTTAGCCTGGTGAATTTATTTTAACCACCAATTCTCAATCAAACTCATTTTATTTTACATTGAATAAAGTAGGTGCTCCTTTGTAAAATAAGTAAAGCCTGTTGCGAAACTTCGCGTATAAGATCTTTTCTCTTTTACGCAGCTTTAGGAAAACAAATGCTTTACGGAAATGAATCCATTTCTACCTATACTCCGAGCAATGTTTGCATTTGGATGGCGCTCGCCTTTCAGGGCGGCCTTTTGAATATGGGTGGCTTTCTCGCCTGCGGAAGATTCGTTTCTCATGTCACAGGCTTTGCGACTTTTTTCGGAGTTGAGGTTACCAAACACGATTATTCAAGTGCTCTTGGTATGCTACTTGTCCCACTCTTCTTTCTTTTGGGCGCGGTCTTAAGTGGGCTCTTGGTAGATATCCGCTTAAAACTTCATAAACGACCAAAATATTATATTATTTTCGGCGTCTTGTTTTTGCTTTTACTCTTCATTGTCGTCACCGGATTCAACGGAGCCTTTGGTGAATTCGGAGGGCCGCTTGCCCTTTCAGATTACGGTCTTTTGGCTTTACTTTGTCTTATCTGTGGAATGCAAAATGGTATGATCACAACGGTTTCAAGAGCTGTTGTTCGAACCACCCATTTGACAGGAATTACGACTGATTTAGGCATCGGCATCGTTCGGGTTTTGCATCGAAAAAAATTAGACTATTCGATTGAAGATGAAGTCAGAGCCAATTTGGTGCGCGTCGGACTTATTATTTTTTTTGGCCTAGGATCTTTGATAGGCGGCTTTGCATTTACTCGCATGGGCTATAAGGGATTTTTACTTCCACTCTTCATTACCGGAGTTTTGTTTGGATCGACGCTGTACTTTGATAGATTTCGGGGTGTTCGACCGAAATTAGATTTTCATTTAAAATCTTGAACTACGCCATGAATAACGCTCGGAGTGCGAATATTCAATTCACTCATTTTGGTTTTTGGTAGCTCAGGTTTTAATTCAAGTTCAAATATTCTCTCAACCTCCTCCATACCTTTTTGAATCGCATTCATGCGAAATTTCTCAAGAATCAATTGCGCCGTGACCGCAGCAGTGGCTTGCGAAGTTCCCGATAGTTTGCCCATCTTCCCACCCGGAAGACTTGAAAGAACATCTTTGCCAGGCGCTTGCCTTATAACCGATCGCTTTCCAAAATTACTGGTTGGCAGGAGCCTTCCTTCTTCATCCGTTGCTGCTACCGCCATGACATTTGATAGATGATAGCTAGCCGGAAAAAATGGTAAGAGGTCATTGTCTGTGTGATCATTTCCGGCGGCAGCAATAACCATAATATTGGCGTCCTTTGCTCTGAGCAGGGCTTGATATTCCCGAGGCGAAGCCGTTCGCCCTCCGGCTGAATAATTTATTAAGTGAGCATTCATCTTGGTTGCATATTCAATTGCTTTCGCGGTTGCATTTAATACTTTTTCGCCTGATACCCCAACATCATAAAATTTAAGGATCATCAACTTAACCGGAGAATGCTGCGAAGCCTGGGCCATTTTTTTACTTTGAGAAACGATGATTCCGGCAATATGAGTTCCGTGTCCGATGTGATCACTTATATTATTGTTATTGGCTAAAAAATTCCAGCCATGAACATCATCGATATAGCCATTTGAATCATCATCTATATTATTATTGGCTTTGTTTCGACCATATCGATCGCTGCCAGTTTCACCCGGATTATTCCATATCTGATCCTTTAGGATAGGATGTTGAATGTCGACTCCGGTATCGATGACTGCGACCACTGGCACCAGTTCATTCTTTGAAAGGGTCAATGCGTTTGTACTTTCAATTCCTCCTAGCACCCATAGTGCACCAAAAATGTTTAGTATTGTATTTTGATATTTCAAGTTCATTGTTGAACCTCCTTGCCAGGGTTCAACTGCAATAATGGGCCAGGCCCAGCACAAGCTAAATTCGTTTGGAGATGAAAAATCGGCGACACTGTCAGGCTATTTTCTGACAGCAGAAATTTCAAGACACTGGCTTTAAATTTGAAGTGCTGAGCTTGCTTTTGACGATGTCAAACTATCACACGCAAGTGTTCAAAAATACTAGGCGACTCGATCTGAGACAATAGATAGCTGAGCTACGGTAAAGCGATCTCGTCCATTATGTTTTGAAGCATAAAGGGCCGTATCGGTTCTCTTGAGCCATTGTTCTACAGTTTCACTTTGCAGTAGTTGTGCGATCCCCATTGAGGCCGTAAAGGCAATTTTGAGATCACCTTGCACGAGAACATCTTTTCGAATACGTGCGATCGCTTCTTCGGCTTTTTTAACGGCATTTTCTAGAGTAAATCCCGGAAGTAAGACCGCGAACTCTTCGCCTCCTATTCGGCAGATCATATCCTCGGTGCGATTGAATACTTGTTGCAGAAGGTGGACAAATTCTTTTAAGACAAAATCACCTATATCATGACCATAGCTATCATTTATTTTTTTAAAAAAATCGATATCGAGTACAATCATCGAAACCGGATTTTCAGAGATCTCAAAAATTGTCTTGCAACGTTTGGCCTGTTCATCAAAACTTCGGCGATTATAAGCACCAGTTAGGTGATCTAAGTTGACAGTTTTATGAGCCTCTGAAAGTTGCTTTTTTATAGTTGAAAGATTCTTTCGAATCGACTTGATTTTCTTTTGTCTTCGTTCGTCTTTCTGAGACTGAGTATCTATGTATAAATTTATAAATTCGCGTGATCTCGTCCTTAAAGCCTCAATTGAGTTACTTTCAACTGCCTCGCGCAATAAATTTAAGCTTGAATTAACACTGTCGTCTTTTTTCTTTTCAACCGTAAGTTCTTCAGCAAGTTGATCTGCAAAATCCCAAATGATACCTTTAAAGTCTTCAAAGGTATTTTGAATATATCCGTATTCTTCAGTTCGGTAACTTGAAAACCATTGTCTAAATTTAAATAATACCTCATCATTCGGTCGATTTTCATGATGCTGAACAAGTTCCTTAGAAAAGGCATCTAATATACTTCGCACTTTCCGAATGGGATGCTGATCGATCTGAAAAAGATTTCGATTATAAACATCTATGATATACAATAGCGTTGCGTGCTCTTCTGAAAGAGGCGAGGTTTTTTCTTTTGTTTCAATGGTGAGGCCTAGTTGATCAAGGAGATTCGACATCCAAAGTTTCATACCACTTCCTCCAGTAGTAGATTATTTCGGATCATTTCCCTTAAGGATCAACAGACAAAGGGCCAAGTAAATTTAGTAATATTTTGATCCCTTGTTTTGGTGCGCAACGTTCGTAAACAAATGCTAATCCTGACTACACTTTTCGCCAGGTACAGAAATAATATCGTCAATAGCTAGACCTCCTGCCGGAGGAAAATTCGTATCAAAATACTGCCCCTTTCCCTGCTTTGCTAGATACTTAAGATTGTCAGAGCTTGAGGGATACTGAGAATCATGAATTGGATCAAAGAGAACAGTGCTCATCGTTGCCAGCGCCTTATGTGAATGCGCTGCCACCGTGACCAAATCGACTAAAGATTTGAGATGATCTATAACTGGATCTAAAATATCAGACGGCTGACCATCCGACATAAAAATCACTATATAGTTCCAATTCTCTTTTGAAGCAGGGTCTTGCGAAATAATTTTGGAAACCGCACCAAGTGCTGGTGAATAATTGGTTCCTCCAAAACCATCAATTTGATTGAATGAATTAAGCGCATTGACCAAGTCCCCGCTAGCCCCAAACTTAATTGAGGAAATTCCTGACCTGCTGACATCTATGAACTTTTTTGTACTGGTATTATAAAAATAAGTATCGTCTGAAAAAAAACCAAAGCTATAGGTAAAATTGGCTTTCATCCCATATTTCGCAATAAAATTTCGGATCGTCTGCACTCTGATTTGTTGGTTGGGATCCGTATCAAGTGTTGAGCCAGAATTATCCACCATAAAAATAATTCGCAAATTCTCTGTTGTCTGATCAATTGTTTTCACACATTTCACAGGAGCTGGAGTTGGGCTTGGCGCCGCAATGGGCCCCACTGGGGCTTGAACTTCTTGCGACGGAACAGGGGCATTCGCAGTGAAATTCACTTTGGTACATCCCCAAAAAATTAAAACAAATGCGAAACCCAATATTTTCATAAATCATCCCTTAGGTTCAGGGACACTAAAAATATTTCAAAAGGTTAAATGATGTCTTTCAATTCTGTTTCAATCGAACTTTACTTTATCAAGTACCTCAACGAACTTCGCAAAGCACAATGAAAAATTCTTTCGCCCAAAACCCATGCGAACATACTGATCCGCAATCCCCATAAATTTCGCAGGCAAAAGCACGATTCCGTGATTCTCAGCCATTTCTAAACAAAATTTTTCAGCAGACCCATTAGGCAGCTTAAAAAGAGCTACTGAACCAGCCATGGGGGCCAGAAATCTCATTTGATTTTTTTTCGAATTAAAATACAACTGTGCCAATTTTAGATTTTCATTAATTAGTAAAATGTTTTTCTGAACCAAACGAGGATACGCCTTCATTGCCATTTGCCCCAAATAATCAAGAGTTTGGGGAGAACACATTGAAATATAAGATTTCATATTCAGAAGCTTTTTATAAATATTTTCATCTTTACAAACCAACCAGCCAAACCTCAAACCAGGTAGTCCAAGATTCTTCGACACACCACCAAGAGTAATGGCACTCATTTCAAGATCAGCTACACTGGGCAATTGAAATTCTAAATTATATTCAAGCCCACGATACATTTCGTCTGAAAAAATGAAGATTCCATGCTTTTTTGCAATTGCTGTCAGTTTGAGAAAGTCTTCTTTTCGTGGCAAAAAGCCAGTTGGATTATGTGGGAAATTCAATATTAGCAATTTTGTTTTACTATTGATCAAACGATGCAGTTCTTCAAAATCGAGCTTCCAAGCCCCATCTTCTGCCTTCAGCATCCAACGACTCACATTTCCGGTTAGCGCTTGAACCATATTAAATAAGGCATCATATGCAGGTGAAAGAACTATTGCGTGATCTCCAATTTCGAGCATGGCTTGAGTGGATAGATAAATCCCTTCAATTGGAGAACCAAGAATGAGGACTTGATCTGAGCCCACGTCCTCATAAGTTTTGCTAATCAAGGTGCGTAGCTGAAGGCTGCCTTCCATACTTGGGTAATCAAGTTTAACTTTGCCGAATTCTTCTAGAGATCCACCACCAAGCTCTATGAGCTCCGAAGTGCTGATGCTTTCGCAATCTGATGCTGAAAGCATATAGGGCTTGGTGAATTCATATTTTCCGAAATAAGACTCGGTTTCAAAGTCGGGATAATTCATCTAGCTTATTCCTTCAATTTCTAGAGACAAATCAGATAAGAAAATCTTCATAACTTTAATTCTTCTTTCAGCCTCTTGCCTTCCCGCTTGGGTTTGAAGGCTTTCAGAAATTTTAAACAATTTTTTATAAAAATGATCAATGGTGAACTTGGCATCATCAATAACTCGCTTTTTACAAAATGGATCAAATTCAGAATAAAACGCCGTCTTTAAAATTCCTGAAGTTGCAAAACACCTCGCGATACCAATTGCGCCAAGTGCATCGAGGCGATCTGCATCTTGAACAATTTTAGCTTCAAGACTTTGGGGCGAAATATTTGCGCTAAAACTATGGCTCTCAATTGCATGCCCGATTTCTTCAAAATATTTCTCTGGGTAAGCTATTGAATTCAAGTACTCGACTGCGGCCTTTGCTGAAATCTTTGATGCCAGTGAGCGCCGCGGGTCGTTTTTAGCAATGATGACAAAGTCATGTAGCCAAGCTGCCGGAATCACCACTTCGAGCTTCGCTTTTTCTGTTATAGCTATTTTTTTTGCAAGCTGAACAACACGCATAAAATGTAGCAAATCGTGCGCCGGGTCTTCGATCCCATTTAGTTCTGTAATCTTTTTTTTGAATTTTTCTTCCCAAATTTGCATAAATACCTACTCATCCTACTCGTGAAGCTAATATTTGGTTCTTACCGATAAATTAATTAATATTTTAAAACTGTCGGATCTGAAATAAGCTTCATTTTAAAAAATGCCATTTCTTCACTATTTAAATCTAGTATTTTTTGTTCTACTTGTAATTCTCCGGTTTTATTAAAACTCCAACTACACAGACTTGCGTTTCGAGCCGCTAAATCAGTTCGAATTCCTGTGAAGCCCGCATCCTTTAGTTCGCGTAAAAAGGCTTCAAAACTTGAAGCCGACCATTTTGAAAGCTCTTGGGCTTCAAATTGCACTTGAGTAGAAAAGCCAATCTCAGTAATCTTCAAATGCTTCCAGTCCTGAAGGATTTGAAATGCCTCTTCTGTGTCACTTGTCCCCAGAGCTCCCAAGATTCTAAAAATTTCGGCCTTAATTCGTCTTCGAAGTGCTGCCCGAAATGCCATCTCCTTCTCTCTTGCGGATTGCATTTCGGCTTCACTTAACAATTCTTTGGCCAATGCTTTGGCCTCTGACTTACCACCCAACTCAACAAAATTGGATTTCAAACGGTCCCACTCTTCAAGCAAAGAGGAATCTACAGACCTAATGATCAGGGCTAATTCGTCTTCGATCTCTTTTAATTCTTCATTTTTAAATGAATCTGGTACCGTCTGGGAGAGCACCTTAAAGACTTCATTTATAGTTCTGAGAAGGCCCCCTTCTGCGCGACTCAATTCGTATTCTCGAATGTAATCCGCAAAACCATAGCCATTTTCAAGCATTTCACGAATGATTGATTTTGGCCGAATATTTTCCCCTCCAACCCAGGGATGTTTGTCTGACCAATCATTAAAACTTGAGTAGATAAAATCTCGTAGTGGCTTCGGGTGCTCAACCGCATCTAATTTCTCTTGGCGCTCTTCAAACTCAACACCCTCTTCACGAAGCTTGAGATAAAGGGCCTGTCGCACACGATCGGTTTGTTTACGTAAAATCAAATCTGGAGATTCGCAAATCGCTTCACACAAAGTGATCACATCAAGCGCATAGCTGAGAGAATCACGATCAAGGAGTTTTAAAGTATCGATTAACCACAAGGACAGACTTTGATGAAGAGAAAAATCCTGTTGCAAATCAACAAGAACTCTTAGGGGATTCAAACTAATAATTTTTCGGTCAACCAAGGATCTAAATAATTCAAAGGCTCTTGCACGATGTTTCTTTTTTAATAAGTCAGTTTCATGACTCAAGCGAATCAATTTTTGAAGTGCCTTGCAGCCATCATCAAACTTTCGTGAGAGCACTGAAAGCACTAAGCTATGATCTACTCTAAAACGCGATATCAGGGGCTCGGGTTTTGAAGAAATTAATTTTTGAAAAGTATCTTTGGACCAAATGACGAAGCCTTTTTCAGGAGGCTTCGCTTTTACAATTTTCTTCGCTTTAGCCGGATTCGCCGCAGCTTTTCTCTCTAATTTTATGTTTTCAATCATATGTTCAGGAGCCTGTGCAACCACAAAACCCTTATCATCAAAACCTTTTCTGCCGGCGCGTCCTGATATTTGATGAAAATCTCGACTCGTTAAAATAGCTGTTTTTTCGCCGTCATATTTACACAGCTTAGTAAAGAGCACGGTTCGTATAGGGATGTTCACCCCTACTCCAAGGGTATCCGTACCAGATATGACCTTCAAATGACCTTCTTGCGCAAGCTTTTCAACTAAGATGCGATACCTTGGAAGTAGCCCTGCGTGATGAACCCCCACGCCATGTTTTAAAAATCTTGCGAGTTCCTTGCCATAGGGAGAGCGAAAGGAAATATCTTTGAGTCTCTCAAGCAGAGTTTTTTTTTGCTCCTTTGAAAGAAAATCGATACTCATGAGATTTTGCGCCTCATCCGCTGCTAAATTTTGCGTAAAATTAACTAAATAAATTGGTGCCTTGCCAGCGCCAATTAATTCTAAAATACTTTCGTGCAAATGCGTTTCCGCACGATACTCAAATTCCAAGGGAACCGGTCGATCTCCACCGACTACAATACGCGTTTCACGATGCGTAAGCTGAGAAAGCTGATTTTTGAAAAAATCCATATCGCCAAGAGTTGCTGACATCAACAAAAATCTTGCGTTTGAAAGTTCAAGAAGTGGAATTTGCCAAGCCATCCCGCGTTCGCGATCCGAATAATAATGAAATTCATCCATTACAATATCATCAATTTTAGTTGCCGAGCCCTCATGCAAAGCTAAATTAGATAAGATCTCAGCCGTGCAACACAAAATGGGTGCATCACGATTGACACTTCCATCACCGGTTGCAAGCCCTACGTTTTCAGCGCCAAAGAGTTTACATAAATTCAAAAATTTTTCATTTACTAAGGCTTTAATGGGACAGGTATAGACTGAGCGCTTTCCGAGTGAAATTGAAGAGTAAATGAGGGCTTCAGCAACCAAACTTTTACCACTTCCGGTGGGCGTATTTAAAATAACATTTTCACCAGACAGCAAAGCCAAAATCGCTTCTTCTTGAGCCGGATAGAGACTGAGTCCCTTCTCACTCAAATGACTCAAAAATCGATCTAAAATTAAGTCACCGGCGTCAGCCTTTGCTAAGTCTTCGAATTTTGGGATTAAAAGCAAAAAATCCTCCGCGAGGTGCCTGCTAACATTTCGTAATTCAATGCATTAATCGCTACCATCAGCGAAATTTAAATTGGGGTCAAGTCACGACTCAGCTATCAAAAATAGGAATCAATTGGCGATGAGATTTGAAGAGGCCTTTTGCTTGAGCTCCAAGCTAAAATATGGTCTTAATATTTGAAATAGGAGCCTATATTAAATTTTTATACACCACTATGCTTTGTATCCTCTTGTTGTTTTCAAGTTTGCAATTAAGAGCCGAAGTCCTTTCAGAGGTAATGAACTATGAAGAGGCCGAAATTCTCGCTCAGGCCCGTGAAAAGCAATGGGTGGGCTCACTCACACCGACTTTAAGCCAAATGATTTTTGTCGCAAACTCTTTTACTGAAACAATTTCGAGCAAGACTATCGGCTACGGCCTTGAATATGGTTTCAGTAAGGAATTGAGCTTATCTTTAAGTGATGATTTCGGGAGTGCTAGTACGCAGATTTCAAGTTTTGAATCGACCGCCACCGGAGTTTCAAATATTGCCTTGCAATTGAAGTCTCAATTTGAGCTCAAAAACCAAAGAAAGTTTTTTGCGAGTTTTTTATTAAGCATAAGTCCGGGTAATGCCAGCAGTACCAAACGCTACTATGGCGGGAATATTTATACTCCACAAATTGCTTGGCAACGAAGGCTCGATGAAACCTCCCTATTGGTATTTAAATTCGACAGCACTTATTATGGTCCCATCACTTTTGATCCAGGAGTGAGCACAAGCGGTAGTTTTAGCAGCTCTGTAAGTAGTATTTACGAAATGAAAATGAATGAAAATAAATTTGGAGGCCAAGTCGGGTTCACTCATTATTATACCGGAGGCGACTTCACCAATTATATTTTACTCGCCTATTATGCTTCTTTCGCAACTTCGAAAAGCTTAAGCTTGATGCCTTATTTTAGTTATACTGTACCAATTGATGCTTTAACTAAAAAAGCAGGCGTTAAAGAAGATGACTTATTTAGTCTTCTACTCAACGCCCGCTATGCTTTTTAAAATTTTAAATTTCAAAACTAATTAGCTTGAATCCATTCTTCACAAGTATAAATCGGACCAACTGGTTTGCGACTTGTCGCGGCTCTTTGCTGAGATGCCTGCATTGCAACGACAGCGGGATCAATACGGGGACGCGTTTGTTGTTGTTGAAAAGGATTGAGCTTATGAAATATTCCTGAAATCATGCCTTCAATCGCGACTGGCGTAAATGCCATATCCGCAATATGAGTGGTCGCGGGAGTCGCAGGACTTTGTATGTGAAGCTCAGCTATGATCTGACCATTGGTATTTCGAGGAGCATTGGCGCCGATAGAAATTTTCGTTTGCATTGTGATAGTTTGGCCTGCAGCAATCGAGGGAATGTCAGTAATCACACTTTGTCCAGCGGGAACCGGGCGTCCGTTTGAATCATAAATAATGATTTGACTTGGATCTAGAGTTTGTCCTCCGGCTGATCTTATAACCAATTGAACAGCTCGAGCTAAATCAGCTTGGGCTCCGATTGCGCGCCTACCTGAATTGGTGATTTGATAAGTAATTGTTGCTACGCCTTTAGGATCCATTTTCGAAAGGTCAGGAGACGTCATCTTAATTGTAACTGGATACGCTACTGTAAAAGACTGTTGTAGAGTGCCCAAAGCTTCAAAGTGTCGATTCACTCCTTGAAGCATAATATCCGGATATACCGTAGCTGTTGTACTCATACCTTGAGTGATTTGTGTATCGCGAATAGCGAGATTGAAATTTCCGGGAATCGTAATTTCTTGGAGTGGTTGAATTTCAGTCGGAATTGTTAACGACTGAGTACCAGAAACAATCCATCCAGCATCATCAATGGTCATTAAAGCATTTTGACCGGCTGGTGATGGCATATCTGGACTCATATTCTTAACTCTGATTCCGCTGACAACGACATTGTCTCCAGGTTGAAATATTCCGTTGTTTGATCCCGCAGCAAGCGTATAACCAGTAACAACTAAATTGTAACGGCTCTTGAACTGAGAAATTGTGCCATCAGGATTGGTAACAAACATTGTGAAATTACCAACATTTCCTGCACGTGAACCAGTGATATTACCTACACCTGGGTTGCCCGGATCACCTTGTGGACCATTGCCTGCCTCAGGCAGTGACATCGGTATTTGACCCATAACCGGAACATCAACAACAGTCGTTTCATAAACAGGCTGATTGTTGGCATCTAGCACTGGTTGTTGTTCTGGATGGCTGCCCACTTGCACACGTACAACATTGTCTACCATAATTGGATTGCCATCAGCATCTAAGCTGCCATCGTCTGCTGGCTTTTGACCCTGAACTTGGTCCTCATAATCATCTACCATTACAGTTTCTGTTTTCGGAATTGGTTGTCCGTTAGCATCGAGAACATTCATTTCTTCTTGATTCGAGCCCACTTGACCTTGCTCAGTCCAGTTGACCCCGTTTCCACCGGTTCCGCCCTGGCCGCCGGGTCCGCCAGCACCGTTTACACCAGCGGGACCATAGGCGCCACCTGAAACATTTGCTTGAAACAACATCGCAAGATGGGCATCAGCTTTTTTGAATCGTAAATTAATATTACCAGAGTTTCCGGCTTGAGTAGCTGGGGTACCATTTCCGCCTTGGCCGCCACGCGCACCTTTTTCACCGGGGGTAGCTTCCTTATTTGGCGCTTCAGCATCATCGCCATCGTAACCTTTACCGCCCATTTGTCCACCGCCGCCAATTCCTCCAGGAGCCGCATTTCCGCCGCTCGCATCAAGTAAAATCACAGCAGAAGTATTTGCGTAAGTTACGCTTGTATTGGGAGAAGAATTTCCGTTTTGTGGACTATTCACAGTTCCGGTAATCAAAACTGTACCACTCACGGGCGAAGTGGCCGTCACATCTATTAGACCGCCATTTTGTCCGTTAGAAGCAGTAGCTCCATTTGCGTTGGCATCAGGAAAAACACTGCCATTTGATCCTTCTGCAGCTTGAGTGCCCGAATGATCTCTTCCGGGAGTTGCTTGTCTACCGTCCTGACCTGAAGCATCTAAAGTCAAAAGTGGAACTGCATGACCTGGCCCGCTGGCTAACATCAATATAATTGATAAAATAATTCGGCTGATAAGTTTCATAATTCCTCACAAAATAGGTTTTTAGATCTTAATGAATGGTGAAATGAGCAATCTAGGGGCCAGAATAATTCAAGCCTTTGCAGGCTTAATAGCCGCTTTTAAGTCTCGCCGTGAATGAAGCTCAAATGTAAAATTCAAAACATAAGCTAAAATAATTAACGACTTGAGATTCAATCGTCGATCTTTACGACAGCTGACAAAAAGAGCGAGCAAGCAGCTTTGTCGGATTTTGGTTAGGATCTCTTATTAACATCGTGTCATCTGATTTTAGCGCTTGAAATAGTTTTGGGCTGGTGATGAGCTTTCGACCACTAAAAGGCTTCACGATGAAGGGCTTTTATAAAAACAAATAAGGTTTTTTAAAAAACCAGGGGGAGTTTCTGTGATCAAGGTCGGCTCAGGAATATTACTGCTCTTATTGTCTTTCAATTTTTCATTGGCTCAGACGCAAATTCCAAATTGCCTCAATAGCCAAAGCCAAGCCATGCCCATTGATGATGGCCAAGTTTTAAAATATAAGGTCTCAACCCCCAATCAATATCTCACGCGTGCTCACATCAAAGGGATTGTCAGTCATCTATTCGCAGATCATTCTGGTCACAATCACTTTGAAGTTAAAATAGGTTCTGGCCCCAATGACACTATTGAAGTTGTTTACAATCAAAGCTTTGGTGCTTTGCCGGCCCTCAGTCTTGGCATGACAGTTGAAGCATGCGGAGATTATATCACTGCAAATCGTCCAACCTCAAACTATCCGCCCTCTCCCGACGGAGCAATTCTTCATTGGGTTCACAAAACAACCGGAGGCCATCTCGGAGGCTTTGTTGCGATCAACAATGTCTTGTACGGCGAAGGCTCAGGTAACGGCGGAAATTAGGTAGAAAATTCATTTGATAAATGGAGTATGCTTTGCTCCACTTATTATGTCTAAAATGCATAATAATTTAAGACCTTCACTCTAATACTTAACTAAATACCTCTGGTAGAACCTGTTTCAACAAAACCGGCTACCGAAGTTCGACTAGCCAATAATTAAAGAGGAGTAATTTATGAAAAGCATTTTAGCTACAATCGCAGGTCTTTTCGTTGCAAGTTCAAGTTTCGCTTCAACACTTCAGTGCTGGGAAGTCAATTTCTCAAAAGTTGCCACTCCATTTATGACGGCAACTATTAAATCAAACACCACTCTTTCTGATATTAAATTCTTGTACAAAAATGCAAATCAAGGGGGAGTTGATGGCAGCGAACAAAATACATTGGGTACAATCAAAGGCAAAATCGAAACTTCAGTTCATAGTCCATATAAAGGAGATGTAAAATACAGTCTTCAAAATGGCGATACTCTCATTTTACCAGCAAATCTAGCCAATGCTTATTTGCAATCAATCCGCAATTTGGGTGTGGGTCTTGGTGCAGGTGAAAATGGCGTCATCATTGGATTTTCTTCTGACGGAGAAGGTGGCGGACACTATAGTTACCGTCTGCTTTGCCAATCTGATAAGTCTCTCTAATAATATAGATGTAATTTTTGAGTTCCTTAAAAAGGCCGATCGCGATCGGCCTTTTTGCATTTAGATAATAAATTCAGTTTCACAGAAACAAAGAGTTCGTTTTCCCCCAACAGAACCTAGGTATACGGCGGCATGGATTTCTTAATGCCGTATACCAATGTCGTGTTGAGGGAAAATGAGCTAAAGCGCATCCAATCAGATAGAATCCTATACCTTGTGTAGTGTCTAAATTATCTGACCCACCAAAGACTGATACTGAAACTGCGAAACGGCCGACCGCCGCTGCTGCCACGAAATGCCATCACTGCGGGTTCTTTCTTCTTATAGTTGAATTCCTGTGGATAAGTATTTTTAAGCTTTTGCGTTATTTGGGAGTTTTTCGGGTCTGGTTTTGGACTTAAAAAA
>JAYUEN010000195.1:0-1753 GCA_043739185.1 Bdellovibrionales bacterium | reverse complement strand
CCGCCTCCGAAGTGGGTTTCGGGAATGTCGTAAAATCTCTCGATGGATTTAAGAGTATCACCGCAGGTCTCATGGGATTGCATATCGGCAAAGGACCCCTATTCTCCGAAGCCCTTACCGTCAATGTCTTGTCTGGCGTAACTGGCTCTGCCTCAGGCGGAATGAGCATTGCGCTCGATTCATTTTCAAAAGACTATATGAAGTGGGCAGACGAAAGCGGCACCAGCCACGAATTACTTCACCGAGTCGCCTCAATGGCTTCAGGAGGAATGGATACTCTGCCTCACAACGGTGCGGTCATCACTTTACTTGCGATAACGGGACTTACTCATCGCGAATCCTACAAATATATTTTCATGATTACTCTGCTTAAAACGAGCGTGGTATTTATTTTGATCGCATTTTTTTAACTTTGAGTGAGTCTAATTAGCCTCAAAAATGCACACTGGCTTGAAAAAAGGAAGACTCTAAAAATATTTTTTCTCACCGAAAATGTCGATCTTCGTTTCAATTTATCGAAGTGAAACACTTTAAATTCATGACGCGCCCCCTCGACGCTTTAAAAGCACTGTCAAAAAGTTTTTCGCAATCTTTGAGACTTATGAGTCCTAGACCTACGTCCGTTAAGCTATGGGTAAGGGTTAGAGCCAGCTGTTCGTTTCAGCTCTTTCTCTTCAGGGGGACGTATGAAATGGACTCTATTAACAATCAGAATGATGTTTTTGGTTTATGCCTTTGTTCTTTTCGCAGCCTGCGCAAATAACCAATCCAGTTTTAGCTTGCTACCAACTGGACAAACTTTCAAACAAGCAGCCAATACCGTAAATAGCAAAATTGATATTCTTTGGGTCATGGACAATTCCGGCTCAATGTCGCCGTCACAAACAAATATCTTAAGTAATTTTTCAAGCTTCATGAAAAATTTCAACTCAAAGAATCTCGATTATCAAATGGCCGTCACGACGACTGAAGCCTATCGCGCTGGCGCGAATTTCGCCAATGACTCAACTATTTCAAAATACAGAGATGGCGCCACCTTCAGTTCCGCCGGTAACAATTATAACAAGCATACCGGAATCAATCTAATTTACCCTGGTGTTTCACCAGACGTCACCGCAACCTTTATGATCAATGGTTATCAAGGTGATCAGGGAAGTGGCGATGAACGCGCCTTTTCAAGCTTCATGGCCGCCCTCGGAAATAAATCCAATCCGCTTTTACTGCGTCCAAACTCTTATCTCGCTGTGATTATTTTATCTGATGAGGATGATTTCAGTAGCGCTTCGCGAATGGAGTACAGTTGGATCGCAAGGCAACAAAACGAAACCACCGCTCAATACAACGCCCGCTTCGTAGCCGATCACAATTATTCTTATTCTGGTCTCGACACGATAGCTAGTTATTTGAGTGCGCTCGATTCTCTAACCGGAAGCACTCCGAGCTTAAGACACTACAATGTCTCTGCCATTACTGCCAAAGACAATACTTGCGTGCAGTCCCTTTTAAAGGCTGGAGCTTCTTCAACTATTATCGGCCAAAGGTATATCGACCTTGCAACTCAAACCAATGGTGTTATCGGAAGCATTTGTGATCCGAATTTTGCCGGCACTCTCGACGCCATTCAAGAAAAGATTTTAGAGCTATCGACAGAATTTTATTTACAGCGGGCTCCGATCGCATCTTCAATAGTTGTGTCGGTGAACTCAGTCGCAATCCCGCAAGATCCCGTCAACGGATGGACCTTTGATTCCGC
>JAYUEN010000194.1:0-1756 GCA_043739185.1 Bdellovibrionales bacterium | reverse complement strand
ACGATCATTTGTGGGAAATGGATCGTTGGTGACCCCATCTCTGGGGCTCCAAAATGCCAAGTCCACCATATCGCATTTGGCCCCAAGGACATTTGTTTCTGTTCACTCGTGCTACCGCAAAATATTTTCCTCGCTTGACGGTTTAAACGTTTCTGAGTCTTCTGAAGCGCGAAAATTTTCGACGAGCCGTTAAGTAAAGCGAGCATTTCAAGTTTTGGCAGTTCAGTAATTGCACGGCTTGTTGATTTTTTTCAACGAATATTCGCGACCAACATCGCGCTAACTTTTATTCAACGATACCGGCTCAGTCAGAGCGGAGCCGGACTAAAAAGAATCAGCAGCAGTTGCACAGAATGAATGAGCGACATCGCCCGCAAGTAGCCGAATTTGGTAGGTTGACAATGTAATTTATGTTAATGTTAATGCAGACTTTTTAAGAGGCAAAGAATGAAGTTCTACAAATATATTTCTATTCTTTACCTGCTTGCTATCGGGTATACATTATCGTTTTTATTTTCTGATATCTGCGCATACGAGCCTCATGCAAACATATGTAACGCGTTGGGAGGCATAGCTGCGGCTGGGCATGCACCAAGCGGACTTGATTTGCTCGGATTTATTTTTGCAATAGCCATCGCACCTATGGCTATTTTGTCACTCATAGAATTCAGACACAACAAAATGCAGATACTCGCCGTTTGCATGGGCCTAGGCTATTTTTTATATGCACATGTGCAACTATCCGAAAAGCGCCCCGGTCGACCGAAGGTAATATACCTCAAAGCATTTAGTTCTGGCGAAAATGAGTCTAAAGGAGTCTGTACGATTCTCTCGGTAACACCAAATGAGACTGTTCGATTACAATATGGTCCAACTTCAGATATTATTAGCTTACAAGATTGCCATGAGAGTGTCGGTATCTTTGCTAACCAAATGTGTAGTCGCCCACGACCTAACTGGCAGCATACAGATAGATTCCAAGTGAATTTCGGACCAGAGCTAAACTTCGCAGCTTTTCCTGGGACCGGATTCTCTATAATTGCACAGATTAGCTGCGATTCGAATTAATTTTTTCGGAAATAAAAGCGGCGGTGAATTTCCCTATTGAGCTAAAATTGATGTCAAGGAAAACAGAGTTCGCTTGTTGACTGTCTGCCGAGACGAAGATTCGGTAATTTGTCTGTCGCGAATTTTGCGCGTTTAAAACGGGTTTTTTGGACCGCGGCTAGCCATTCGGCAAAGCCTCAGATCGTTCACTTGCTCGACGACTTACAATCCAAATTTTCAATTGCAAAACTTCTTAATCTCCCGACGAAAGCGAGCGAGACACTCGGCCTTATCATTCGTATGTTGACTTGTTGCTGACCACGCTTGATCCTTTTAACGGAGGTCCTAATGAAGTATTTTTTTCTATCCCTAATTGTCCTAACAACGAATATTGTCTATGCAAATAATCTTTCAATTGATTTTAAAACAAAAGATTTTGCCGCGAAGGGCAATTTCACATTTAAGCCAGGAAGCCAAATTAAGATTGTTAGTGTTGATGATGCAGGTTCCCCATGTGAGCTAGTGATTGATTCCAAAATTCAAAAGGCCGACGTCATTGAATTTCAGTATAAACTGGAGCGAAATGGTAAAATGACTGATGGAGGAACAATCATCACTCAGCGAGGGAAGATCGCCAAACTAGAGTCGGGACCGAAGGGTCAAAAGCCGACAGTTGAATTCGAAGCTCATTGGGCCGAATAAAAACTCT
>JAYUEN010000193.1:0-1759 GCA_043739185.1 Bdellovibrionales bacterium | reverse complement strand
CCGGGGCATTTTTTAATCTTTTCGAGTATTTATCTAAGAGCCTCAATCTACCAAGGTCTGCCGAAATCTCGCAGAATCTCTGAGGTTCGGAACCAATTGGGAACCATCTTTCGCTGAGGTCATTCTTTTGAAAAAGCCGAGCACGATGCCCAAATATAACATTGTTCTCTGAGATTTTTAGATCTCAAGTTCAACAAATGGCTGACGATAAAGAACAGTAAGGCTAGTGACGGGCCCTAAAGCTCCCCAGAACTCTACGGTGAATATGAAGAAATTTCTTTTATGGTCTGCAATAATATTTGTGCTGTCTCAAATAGTTATTTACGTAGATAAGCACAGCGCCAACCAGGCATATCAAAATGCTGAACCTGAAAATAAATCTTTAGATGAACCTATCGAAGTTCAACCGAAAAAATCATCAGAACACTCAGCCAGGAAAATAGCAAAAAATTTTGATAAGGCAAGTGAGGACGGGGCCAAAAAGGGCGGCTGGTGGATGGCAGGCGCATATGGAGGCTGTAATAACATCGGTTTCACCCCCCAAGTTTACCTTCAATCTTTCCCCCAGTGTAAAGCTAGCGGCAGTAAACCTAAGCAGGTTCTTATCGGGTGCCGCGCAACTGACGGTACAGATCGAACGTTTTGGGCTATACATTCGGAAACAAAAATACTTTGCGAACAATCAATAGCTAAGGCGCGCGAGCTTAATTTGGCCCATATTCCTGAAAATTCTTTTTGATTTTAGTACAAACCAAAAAAATTATTCAATAATGGCCTCACCCCTCTTTGCTTGGCATTACCTGCCGCCTGATGATTTCCGGCCCCCTCGTTCTACTTTATATAAATATGTCTTTGCACGATAGCTTTGCGAAGGCAGCTTTTGCTTTAGGACTAAGTTTAATGGGCGGTATATTATACCGTCGGACATAGTCTCCGATAGCTTCTCTAAACTTAGTAACAGAATTCGAAAATACAACCGATTCATCACTATCCGCCAAATAGAAGTGAAACGTATTTTTGCCCCCAACCTCAACTGCATTTTCTCTGAGCCACACTCCGACAACTTGTCCATCTACTCTGACAAGCCCATTTTTACTTAAAACAGCGTCACCAGGCTTATTTGAAATACGCATAGCAATTCCTCCTATTTGAAACTTAGGAGTCTCGATTAGACACGCATTATCAAGAAGAATGCGGCAAATTGAGGAGTTTTCGCTTTTGATGTATTTAGGCCCACTGACACAATTTGAGCGCATTGCGGCGGCTTTAATCAAATTGAGGAGTTCGCAGTAGGCATTTTTAAATCAATACCGATGGGTGAGTTGCTTCTTTGAACCTATTTGTCAAAAATACTCCAATTAATTTTATCTTTAAACCACTTCATAAACGGTTTGAATTTTTCCTTAATCACTATTTCATCTATCTTGTATTCTACGAAAACACCGTGTCTGGCAAAGTAGAATCCAAGACTAGTTATCTTAGGCCGCAATTGCTCACCACTGTCCAATAAGTTTAATATGTAATATCCTATCTGCCGATTGAAATCATCTCGGTCAACTTCAAGATTTTTTGAAGTTTTAATATCTATCAAGGCTCGATCGTATATAAGATCTGCATCAGCTCCACGAATGACGTGCGTCGCTAACCCGAATGAAGGATTTAACTCAAGATATTTTTTTGGCTTAAATGGACAAGATTCGTAAACAGATAGCAGATTTCGAAGATCATCCAAATGGGATTCAGTTATCTTTAAGCTTAG
>JAYUEN010000192.1:0-1761 GCA_043739185.1 Bdellovibrionales bacterium | reverse complement strand
CTCATTTTCCCTTAGCTTAACAAAAAAAAGGAGACATCTTTGAAAAAGGCTCTGGTCACAGGTGCTGACGGATTTATTGGATCCCATTTGGTCGAGCTTCTCGTCAAGGAGGGCTACCAGGTTCGGGCATTAAGTTATTATAATTCGTTTAACTACTGGGGTTGGCTTGAAGATATTTCTTGTTTAAAACAGGTCGAAGTTGTCACTGGCGATATCCGCGATGCCTATTTCTGTAAAAAAATATGCAAAGACATCGATACTGTTTTCCATCTGGCCGCCTTGATTGCTATTCCTTACTCGTATCAGGCTCCTGATGCCTATATTCAAACCAATGTCACCGGCACTTCTAATATGTGTTTGGCGGCGCTAGAAAATAACGTGAAACGCTTTGTGCACACTTCAACCAGTGAAGTGTACGGAACAGCTCAGTATGTTCCGATTGATGAAAAACATCCGTTACAGCCGCAATCCCCCTACAGCGCTTCAAAAATTGGCGCTGACAGCATGGCTTTAAGTTATCATAATTCTTTTGAGATCCCTTTAACGGTCGCGCGACCTTTTAATACTTACGGTCCCAGACAGTCCGCACGAGCTATTATTCCTACTTTGATCTCGCAAATGGCCAGTGGAAAAGAGGTCATCAAAGTTGGTGATCTAATTCCAACCCGAGATTTTAATTTTGTCGAAGATACAGCTCGGGGGCTTTTGCTTCTGAGTCAAAGTGAAAAAACAATTGGTCGGACTGTGAATATCGGATCCAATTCAGAAATTTCCATCGGAGATTTGTTAGCGCTTTTGCAGAAATTAATGAATAAAAAAGTGACCATTGTTTCCGAAAACGAACGAAAACGCCCGGCGAATTCAGAGGTTTTCAGACTTTGGGCTGACAATAAGCTGATCAAAGAATTAACGGGCTATCAGCCAAATGTAAGTCTGGAAGAGGGTCTTAAAGCCACCATCCAATGGTTTCAAAATCCTGAAAATTTAAAAAAGTACAAAACGGAGATTTATAATGTCTAAAACAGCTGTCATCTTAGCTGGCGGCAAGGGCACTCGTCTTCGCCCGTACACTTGGGTTCTGCCAAAACCATTAATGCCTTTAGGTGAAGAGCCGATTTTAGAAATCGTGATTCAACAGTTGGTCAAATCGGGTTTTAAAAACATTATTTTAGCGGTGAATCATCAAGCCGAAATCATCAAAGCCGTCATCGGCAACGGCAAGCGATTTGGTGCAAAAATCACTTATTCTTTAGAAAGTAAGCCTTTAAGCACCATGGGGCCTTTAAAATTAATGAAGTCGCTGCCAGAAAATTTTTTGGTGATGAATGGGGATATTTTAACAGATTTAAATTTCAAAAGTTTATTTGAATTTCATCAGGCTCAAAAAAATCTTTTCACAATTTCTAGCTACAACCGGGAACACAAAGTGGACTACGGCGTCCTTTATCAAGATAAAAAGGGTTACCTGACTGGTTTTGAAGAAAAACCACTTCAAGCTTACAGTGTCAGTATGGGAATTTATATTTTAAGCAAAAAAGTTCTTAGCTTTATTCCTAAAGATAAAGCTTTTGGATTTGATCATTTGATGTATCAGCTTTTAGCTGAAAAACAAAAAGTACAGGTTAAGCCACACACAGGATTGTGGTTAGATATTGGTCGACCTGATGATTACTTACAAGCCATCGATAGCTATGAGAAATTAAAATCCCAGATCTTAAAGTAGTTGTTTTAAGCCATCGATGAGTGAAAAGCGTGGCTTCC
>JAYUEN010000191.1:0-5433 GCA_043739185.1 Bdellovibrionales bacterium | reverse complement strand
GGATCTACTTCTCGGTTCTTTTGTGGACGCCACTATGGACGCTTCTCTATCACATCATGCTTGGTATCTCGATGTCGTCTGAGGTCATGCAAGCCTTTGGGCAAATGACTGATGGGGTATCCATGTACTCGGCCAGTCTCGTGAACCACAGGCTCTACTATATGTTTTCGATCTATTCATGGGTTCAACTTCTGGTGGCCACGATGACAACAGGTTCGGTGTTTATGTTCCTAAAACCGATGCTTGGTGAAAGCGAATCCGAAGGAAAGCCTGAGTTCTTAGAGACGACTTCTGGTCCGCTTATGACGGCGGCAAAGGCGGCGTTATGAGTTCCTGTCTTGTATTTGTGGCCGAGACCAACAGTCTCGGCCTCGGGGGTGTGGGGGCAAAGCAACCACATTTTTGGGGAGGGAGATATCACACCCCTATCTTGCCACGAACCAAAATCCCCAAAAGATCCAAACTAACAAATGAAACAAACAAAGGAAAAAACATGAACAAACCAAAATTTAGTAACAGCACACGCAAATTATTAATCCAACTTCCTTTTATAATCCTAATGCTCGCCCTCACTCTTCAAATGTTACTCACCGGATGCGCAAGCTCCCCTCATAGGGACAATTCAATCCATGCGGTTTTAGCAAAAGAAAATGAACTCATTGAAAAAATAAAAGCGGAGCGCTCGGAAGAAAGCTTCCGACAAGTCATTGAGCAAAACGAACTTTTAAAGAAAGCAGAAGCTCATCTCTTGATGAGTCTCGATGAGATCTTGAACGCAAATAATGTTGTAACGACAAAAATAATGAACCCAAACAAACAGGAGGCAAAAAATGGGAAAGATGAAAGAGTTAACGATTGATTCAGGTGAGCAAGTCGTGCAAGCAGTCGGCGAACTAAGTGCGACAGTAAAAGAAGCCGCAAAAGCTGCGGCGGAAACGGAAGTCGATCACGAAGAAGTAAAAGGATGGCTCACAACGATTTTCAAAGCCATCATCGCAGCGTTCAAACCATGACCGCATTTAAAAAAGGCCTACCGGCATAAACGCTGAGGCAAGCGTTAAAAATAAAAAAGTCCCACGACACCCCGAGGACTTTTATCAACTAACTCATAGGGGTAAAAATGGAACAATTGAATTTAGAAACCGAGTCGGATGTAGGAACCGCAATGTGCGTTCGTATTGATGCGACCGAGCATCAACGAATTAGAAAAATGATCGCGGCGACTGGAATGTCTGGCCCAGAACTTTTTAGACGTGCGCTCTTTGCCAGAATGGATCTTGAGCGCCCGCTCCTCACACCTGAACAGGCAAAGAGTTTTGAAACTGAGCTTAAACGGCAGGGAAATAACATCAATCAGATCGCAAAAAAAATTAACATGGGGCTCATGGCTGGATGGAGTCAGGCGTTATCTGCGATCAATGTTAACTATATGAAATTGAGTCAAATGCTCACGGTGAACTATGCCAATCGTTAAGCAAAGCTGGGTGAAAGCTCCCGAAGCACTTGAAAAGTATTTGGACAAGGATCGTGACTCTGAGCCACTACGAAGTGCTTCGAATGGCCTTGCGGAAAACATGGCAAAGCAAATTCGGGATGAGCATGAGGGACGAAAAAAAGAAGCGAAGAACTTGGCACTCACTATTATCCAATCTTGGCCCGCGAAAGAGAGCGATCTCTTTCCACCAGAAAAGTACAATGAGATGGGATTAGAGCTTGCGAGGCGAATTGCTCCCGGTCACTCAGCTTGGGTTATCACTCACACGGAGAAGGATCACATTCATAACCATATTGTGATCTCGTCCGTGAACAGTGACACCAAAATGTTGCTCGTTAATAAACGGTCGGAATTGATCAAACTTCACGAGGCTAATAACGCAATTGCGCGAGAGAATGGTTTCAGCGTCATTGAAAAACGAAGCAGAAACGACAAGGCTCCCGTTCCTTACAAGGCTCAAGACATGGCAGCGCACGGAAAAAAGACTTGGTTTTTTGATATGAGACAAAAAGCAGATTTCGCGAGAGCCGCGAGCACAAGCTTTGACGAGTATGTTGGCATTTTGAAATTCCGTGGTGTGCATGTTCGGGTTGAGGAAAAAAACATTAGCTATCTCTACGGAAGTGAAGCCAAAGCAGTTCGGGGAAAGCGCCTTGGAGACAAATTTGATAAAGACGGCTTGATGAAAGCGTTTAAGGAGAATGATGAGAGATATGCAAAGAGTCCAGGACTTAGAGACCGAACCCTTTCCGATCTTGGAGCAGCCTTTGACGGAAAAGGAAATTTTGTGGGAACTCAAAGCCATCTATTACCTGAATCAACAAGCTATTCAGGACTCGGAAAAAAGGATTACGGCAAGTTCACAAAAATTGATCGCAACAGTGCTCGGGATGTGCTGCCTGCAATTTTTGATAGTAGCGGCGGGGTTCTTTACCATGAAATGAAACGGGCCAATGAGCAGAGCATTTTTGGCTACTGCGAAGCGAACAAAATTCCGCTTAAGACAAATGCCAAGGGGCAAAAGGTTTTGCGCGGTTTGGAGTTCGTTGTCGTCGAAGATAAATCTTGGACGAATAGTAAAAGCGGACGTCAGGGAACAATTATTGATTTCGTAAAAGCGCATAAAGAAACAAATGAACTTGGCGCACTTGCGATCATCAATAAGAACCCAAAGCTGCTGCTGTTAGAACAGTACATGGGATCGTATCAGAAAGGGGTTCAGTCATTTTATTTCCCAAAGCCAAAATCTGCTTTGCCTGAAGTTGCGCAAAAAACAATGCAAAGTCTTTTGCGCTCGCGAGGTTTTAACGAATCTCACGCAGGCTCAGTTCTTAAGAACAAGAATGTGCATGTCGGCGAGAATCGAAGCGTTTGGCTTATGGGGGAAAAGAACGAATCCGCACTTGAGTTCAAGCAAGAACCAAATGGTGAATGGAAACAAAAACGTCATGGGAAGCCATCAGCTTCATTTTTTGAGAGTCTCACCAACTCAAAGAAAATGAGCGTTCACTCTGATCCTTTTGAGTTTTTAATTTTAAGTGGTAGCGGCAAAGCGTCTCACTCAAAAGGTTCAAATGTTTTTGTGATGTTTGATGATGGTTCAGAAAGAAGAATGACGGAGGTTTTGGCTTTGAATCCACATATTCAAGAAGTGCATGTCATGCCAACTCAAAATCATAAAGAGCTAAAACAAGAACGGAGTTTTGCGGACAAAATGAAGGAGCGTTTTAACCCATTCGATATTTTGGTGAAGGAACTCTCCATGAGTGATCTGAGCCATGACCGAAGCCGAGGCCCTGACGTCGGTATCTAAGAAAATGACCTACGCCTAAGCGCGGTCTGTATCTAAATTTAATCCTCTTCCTACCATAATCAGGCGGACGAGGTTTCACAAAGGGGAAACCTTATGGAAACTTCAGAAGCAAAAAAAGTGGCAAAGCCTGCGATCAAAAAATCAAACTCAGCGGCAATTCGCGTTTCACTTGAAACACGAAAGCGCCTGCTTTCAGAACTCGCCAAAATCAATAAGAAGCAATTCGGCAAACGCGTCAAACTCGACGCGCTTTTGCTGAAGCTTCTTCCGAAGCTCACGGCGCAGGACCTGACCGAACTACAGGAGGCCAGTCTTACGGGACGTGATCGAATGGAGCAAAGCTATCGTGCGCATTGTTCGAAGTTCGGACAGATCACAATGGACGATTACTTGGCGCATCTTTTGAAATCAGAAAGCAACAAATCGGCTCAAGGAAATGCAGCAGTTTCATAGGGGAAATGACGCATTTTTCTCTTTGAAAGCACGCTCTATTTTTAATGAATTTTCTTGATATTTCTCAAAGGAGAAAGTAGTTTATGGACAGTAATAATTTGAGAGATTCTAAGCCGGAAAGCGAAGAATCAAATAAGCCGTTCTTTGACAATTTGACTTGGTTATCTACGAAAGACGCTGCTGTGTACTTGCGAAAAATTCGCAAGGATGGACAACCCTCTGATGGAGCAATTCGTACTGCCGTTTGGCGAGGACTTTTGAAAGCTCGCAAATGGGGTCGAAGACTCTTCTTTAAGAAGGTCGAACTGGATCGCCTACTTGAACTCTCTCTAATCTAAAAAAATAGAAATAAAGGAGAATTAAGATGGGTGTAACCAGTTACGAAGAAGATGGAAAAATATTGTGGCAAGCATACGTCAATGTCGTTTCGAGCAAGAATCGCAAGATTCGCGAACAGAAACGAGAGATTGATCTTGCCTCTAAAGAGGAAGCGGAAAAAATCTATAAGCGCGAATATCAGCAAGCTTGCATCAAAGTTGCGAGACGTGAGAACGAGGGCGCGACCTGGGGTGAAGTTGTGGACAAGTGGGAACGCTACTACACACTCTTCCCTTCGCGGAAGCTCAAGCCTGCGACTGTCCGAGATTATGTGGCGAGAGCCAATAACTGGACGAAGTCTTGGCTGAAGAAGCCCGCATCGAAGCTTGGGTTTGCTGATGGCGCAGAGATCTTCACTTTAGCAAAAGCAGAAGAAGCAAGTATCCTTCTTCAATATCAGATCAAGATCGCAATCAATGTGATTTACACATGGGGAATGGAGCACGGGCACATTGTCGGAAAAGACAAGAGCCCTGTTCACGCGGTGGAGCTTGAGCGAAAGCCAGCTTGCACCATCCCCGAGATCTTGACGAGGGATGAAGTTATTCTGCTGCTAGAACGGTCGGAACAAAAAGAGCACCCTTGGCACCCTATATGGAAGGTTGGTCTTTATACTGGAATGCGCGCAGGAGAACTGCGAGGCCTTCGGTTAGAAGACATCGACCTTGTTTCTAGGGAAATAGCCTTGGCTCTTGATAAGTCTGATGATTCGAAAAAGAGTTACGGACTTATTAGGGTTCACCGGGCATGGAGCCAGAGCACAAAGAAATTTGGGGAAACGAAGGCCGGTTACTGGCGCACGGTTCCTGTTTCTAGTGAGCTTTACTGGTTCCTACAAAGTTACTTGCCGTCAATGAGTTGGGGCAAGGACGAGCAAGGGACTCTTGTGTTTCAGGACTTCCATGAGTTGAGACGAGGCATGCAAGCGAAGGTTCTTCGAGCCTTCTGTGTGAACGAGGGACTTAAATCTATTAAGTTCCACACGCTCAGAGCTTGTTTTGCGACGCACTTAATTCAAGCCGGGGTTCCTGCGACAACGGTCATGAAGATCGGTGGATGGCAGGATCTTGAGACGATGCAGATTTACATCCGCATGGCTGGTATTGAGGAAGCGGGAGCGACAGAAAAGCTCAGCTTTAAATCTAAGGCGATTGAGCGCCCGATGGAACTCCCTGCGAATGTGGTCAGTATGTTCGGCTCACGCTAGAAGTGATGAAGAAAGAAGTTTGTGCTATAATAGCATGGCGGATTCGTTAAGTAGTTGAAACAAGTCATTTTGCGACGAATCCGCCAA
>JAYUEN010000190.1:0-1771 GCA_043739185.1 Bdellovibrionales bacterium | reverse complement strand
CCGTTAGAAATTGCACAAGTTTTACTATCGCTAAAACATTGCGAGGATTCGATATGATAACTTGAATTACAAGATGAAACTTGGCAAGCGCTGTAGGCAGCGCCATTCCAGGTTTTAGTGCCGCTGCCATTAGCTACCGAGCAGCTTTGAGAATTGGCCATACAAGTGCCCGACTCAATGTGAGTATTAGGTAATAAACATGAAAGGTTCACGCTGAAGTCACTTTTGTCTTGATAGGTTTGTCCAAGATAAAGGTTTGAAACGACTACACGATAATTGCCCTGCTGATTAATTCCAAGTACTGGAATCCGAAACTGCGAGGTACTACTGCCGCCAATTTTCACGTTATTGAAGTACCAACTTATTGTAGGAGTCGGCATTCCCTCAAACTGCAACTGCACATTTAAAGGGTCGCCAATGTGTAGATCTTGATTCCCAATAGGACTAAGAATTTTTGCTGGCACATAAGGAATATCAACCGCCAACGTTGCATAATCAGTAACGACCTGGCCTTGCGCATTTGAGATCTTTGCATAGTAATTGCCGGCATCTGCGGGACCTAGATTTTTGAGTAATAAATAACTATTTGTTTGATGTTGTAAGGCATGACCATCCTTGTACCATTGGATCGACGCCAAGGGATAGGCTAAAAAGGCTACACTTAGGCTTGCCCGATCGCCCTTGAGCGCAGCGGCACCAAACGGTTGCGTTTCAACTGTTGGCGCAACTGGAGCCGTAGGACTGTCGACAACCGAAATTTGAGCTACTGATTCTGTTACTATTTGGCCGTTATAAACAAAGTTAATTGATAGTTTGCCAGTTAGATTTTTCGTAGCAAGTATGGAGAAGTCCTCATAGTTTGGAGTTGACTGAATGAGAATATCATTCACCGCCCACTTGACAGAATGGATGAGGCTCGTATCGACTTCTAGGTTAGGTGTGACTGCAATCTGTTGGCCAGCATAGTAACTGAGGTTCATAATTGAACTAGCTTCGAAGTTAGCTCCCGTAATACTTGGTGAAACCAACGACCCATTTTGAGACGGAACGACTTCAAAGCCGGTTCCACAATTTTGAAATGTAAAAACTGTAAAAAGTGAATATACGGCGATAATTGTAATACTGAGAATCCGCTTAGGTTGTCGAACCATGAACTCACCCCACTCTTTTGAAATTAAAGAAACGCTCCAATTTCGCCGCGTCTCAAGCTGGCCATTGGTCCTATCGGTTAATACCCTGATTCACTCGAGAGACACTCCTCAAAATTCCATTTTCAATTTTGAGATTAATTCGAAAAGGTTATTTTTTTGCCAATAAAGGGTCCCGTTGCAACCTAACTATAGAGTCTCGTTTTGATTGTCTCAATTTGAAAACGCAATACTCGGCCGAAGGATAACGAATATCTGTTCACAACAAGCAAACAGCGCGGTGCCAGATCAGGTATCAAGGTCTGTTTTTTTTATTATCAATTTGCGCAACAGAACAACTAGCCAATTGGAAAGATTTGAATGGCGAGGCAGCAAACTTGATCGCGGTCAGAAATATTTTCGAGGCGGGACATCAGGGAGCGGCGAAATTCATGAATCTCTTGTTTGGCAAAGGCCAAGTCACTTTTTTTCATAGCGAAAATGGCACAGGAGAAATCTCGAGAGTTGACGTCATCATTCATAAGGCTTATTTCCGCTCGACTTAAGATTTGTTGATGAAACTTCTGAATGTGTTTAGATGGAATATCTCTTTGTGATGCATAATCAGCTATCTGCTTTTTAAA
>JAYUEN010000189.1:0-1775 GCA_043739185.1 Bdellovibrionales bacterium | reverse complement strand
GTAAATCAAAAAATTAACTGCGGCAATAGTTTTTGCCATAAAGTGTGGCAAATAAAATTGCCACGGTAAAGTCTGAACTATGCTTCAAAAAGGAATCCCAAGTCGCATATATGCGTTACTGCCGTAAGATCGATAGTGGGCGAATTTAAGTAATGCTTCAAAAGGTCCGCTCATCTAGACACCGCCTGGGTTGGCCCTGACAAAGTACGCATCAGACAACATGCTCTTAGCTTTCTTGACTCAATGGCTGCCTTTTTAGTGCGCCTCCGCCGGAGCCAAACAACTTTTGGCGACAAGATATTGAGTCAGGATTGGCAAGCGAACTTCGAACCAACAATTTTTTAATTTCAAAAAGTGCAGGAAAATTTTTTTGAGATCTTATTTTTTGCCAGAGCTACGATCAATATTGCGAGCCTTCAAAAGCAAGCAGGATATAGTGCCACGGGTTAGGGTAAAGCCGATTGTTCTTGAGCCAATGTGAAGCATAAAAAAATAGGCCGAGTTTTTACCCAGCCTGACATGTATCGAATCACTCTGCTTTAAAATCTATTCCGGCCATCGAGATTCAAGTGGTTATTGAGCAACCAATTGGCGGCATTTTAAACTGCTTATATCGGCTGGTGAATAAGACCCCTTACTTGGTAATATTCTGTTTATAGTCTGTGACGACCAAGCGATCGTTTGCAACTGACAATTTGGCAGTGAACTGACCGCCGGAAGCGCAGCAGTTTGGATCGTTCTTTTTCCAAAGTCCTGACTCGACAGTCATTTTGCTATAATCGGGATAAAGACCTTTTTCGATACTTAGACTCGCTGGAATTCTTTTCTTTAAATCAGCTTGATAAGTTTGAGTATCGACTTCGTGCCATTGGTCATTTTTGAATGACAGCAAGCCATCGTTTTGAGCGGCAGCAGTTCCTGAATAGCGGATTGGGATTGAAATAAAACTTGTGCCGTTCAGTTGAAAGATCTTTGGTTCTTCTGAGTTTTTTGCCGAGCCAAAGGCACCCCAAATGGGTGCAAATCTCGAAGAGACTTCTTTCATGACAACGGATCCGTAGCCACACTCTTTCAAACCAGATTCTTTTGACCAAGAATATTCGTATCGAGCAAGAGACAGCTTTTGGCCATCAATATCGGCAAAACTTTGAACGCTGATGACCTTACATTCTGTGCAGTCTAATTTGCTTTCGCCGAGATCTAGCTTGAGGCACTGTTCTGTGGCTTGTTTCTTGGTGAGAGTTTTCTCGTTTAACATTCGAGATGGCATTGTTTCGGAACTCATTGCGAAAATTGGGAGCGCTATTGCAGTCAAAATCAGGATATAATACTTCATTATTTACCTCGCATCATGAATCGTATCAAGTTAGACATTAAAAAACAAGTGAGCGGCGCTACGCTGCAATAAATTTTTTGGCCTTCATGCTGTGTGATCGCGAACCAAATCTCTAAAACGCGCCCAGCGCTATGTTTGAGCTGAAGAATCTAAAGCGATATCTTAGCGGTGGGGCAATCGCACTGCCTTGGTAGAGATTGCTCAGGCCTCGGCAAAGAGGCCCGTCTTCATAATCGACCCAATCTAAAGAGTTGGCTTAAATTGCGGAGTCACGCGGGCATTCTGGGCCAATGGAAGTTCACCACTAGCCAAAGGCAGCTAGAAAATCTCTTTTCGATCTTCTGAATCCAGTTTTTTTAGCTCTTCACTGACATCACCCCAATATTTAAAGCCGTCTTGCAATTCAGATCTTAAGAAAACTAAATTTAAAATCGCCCTA
>JAYUEN010000188.1:0-45931 GCA_043739185.1 Bdellovibrionales bacterium | reverse complement strand
CTTTTTTTAAGTCCAAAACCAGACCCGAAAAACTCCCAAATAACGCAAAAGCTTAAAAATACTTATCCACAGGAATTCAACTATAAGAAGAAAGAACCCATCTTTCGGGCCTATTCTTATTTTGATTGGTTTAGAGTTTAAATCACTTTTCGCGGCAGCCGCAGCAGTCACCTGATATCCTGTTTCAGTTTCAGTCTTTAGGGATTAAGCATACTGAGTGCCTGGCCAAAGGCAGAAAATAATTCCTGCAAGGCATTTTTCTCTAGTTTGAAATTTGCAGTAATTTATTTTTCCAAATCAATACGTCACTAGATAATTCTGAATTTATCTCCAATACATTTTCTTCAAGCGGCAACCATATGTCCGCAAAAGGCGCAATATTTTCTGCGATTTCAATACCCCCGAAAGCATCAATTGAAATTAAAACCCCCCTCGAAAGTATGGGATACAAAAATGGATTGCTGTTTGGATTTGTGAGCCACGTGACTAAATAAAAAAATCCTCCCGAACCATTGCCGCCTAAAGGAATAGCTGAGAATGAATCCAAATTAACATCTTTGGAATTGTTTTTAAATGTCCGTGAATTCATTGCGATCTCAACGAGATTTTGATAGTTCTGCGATTTTGGTTGCGGCCTAAATTGAGCTTGTTCGATTAACTTTCTGAATACTTCCCGAAGCTTGGTCAATTCTAAACCCGCCCAAGGCTGCCCCCCAATATTATGAAAAGCCTGAACTGAGGCATCCTGAAATAAAAACTGAAAATGATTTATATCTGTCGAATTTTTAGATCGAACCTCAACAAGAATTAAATAATTGAAATACTGATAAATATTTCCGCCGAGAGCAATACTTGAAACACAATATTCTGACTCTGGCATTCGTACCGATTCTTCCTGAAGAGCCGATCGAATATAGGAAAAGGAATACAAATTGTCTAAAGCTGTTTGAAATATTGGAAGCGATGACTTGAGTTGATCGCCACAAAGCATCGGCGATAGGATTTCTGCTTCTGAATTTGTTGAAAACAAAACTGCTAAAATTAATAGATATAATTTCATCGCTCCCCCTTAGCTCGATGCCAACTGATATAGCCGCATTCAAACTAAAAGGAAATGATTAATTCCTATTTTTGTCTTACTTCAATGTCAGGCTTAATGATGCAATCAAAGCCTTTATCAGTAGGTTTTTTCGTACAGTCCGCAACGAACGTGCCCTTTGCTGTTGCGCCATTTGGCCCTTGATTTTTCTCTTTTGCTATTCGAGCCAAAGCATCTGACATAGGCGGTCCCACATGAAATTCGGCGGCCTTGTTTGCTGCCTTATTTGCACCTTCTGCCGCATTGTTTTTCTGCTGCTGTATGGCTTTTTGCTTTTCGGCCTGAATATTTGGAGTCGGAATAGACAGCCCAATTGCAAGTGCCGAGGTGCCGATCATGAGTATACCCAGTAATATTAATTTCATTTTGTTTCCCCTAGATAGAAATTTCATTTTCTTAATATTCAATTTTTTAATATTATGATTTCAATCACCAATTTTGTCACAAAGCTTCTTTCATTCTCGACCTCCCTTTCTAAATTAAATTAAAATCGAGCCGAAATTGTCTATTCGATTTAAATTTAAACGTCGGCACGACTAGACTTTTGACTCAAGCTTTTCTTGCGAATTGTAAGCGCCGTCGTTGGTTGGGGTAGAATGAAAAATTAAATTAGCAAATTTTAATTTAAAATTTTGAAGGATTTAAGAATAAAAATCTATTTTTTAAGAGCTAAGGCTTTCTCAATTTGCGCTTGTGACTTTAATCCCTCTGCGCCTAAGAATAAAAAATAATCTGAGTGGTCGATCGAGTCTGCTAAAAAAAGAATTCTTTCATCGCCGAGTTCATTTGGTGAATTCGCATGATACTCACGCACAATCGGACTTTCAGACAAGCCCTCTTCGTGGTAGGCCCTAGACGACGCCTCGTCATAAGCAGGCGCTGTCCAAACTCTAACTTCTCCTGATTTGATTTTTTCGGACTTAATTATTTTCTTAATGTGATAAATTTCAACGTACTCTGTATAACTTGATTCCATTTTCTTTTCAAAATGGGTTTCCTTTGGGAAGACAATTTCTTTTATGACTACTTCCTTGGGTCTGCCTTTTTCAACTATCAAAATATGACTGGCGCGTTTGGCCAAATGTTCGAGATTTTCACCAGATGATTGAACAATTATTTCAGACACGAAGGCCCCTTGAGAAAAAAGCAAAATGAATAAGAAAACAAACTTCCTTTTCAATCGAATTTCCCACCTAAATTTCACTTAAATCAGCCACTAATAAGATCCAGGCGAACTAGGCTCCAACAACTTACCCTTAACACTGTCCAAAAGATATTTTTTGCCTGATTCATCTACTGCCTCAAGTTGCAATTTCTTTTTCTGCAATTTAAGCGACGCAAGATAAACCTCTTGCACATCTGTCTCAAGACCCTGGTCAAAAGTGCCATGATAAATTTCTGTTTTCCATTCAACTTTTTGACTCTTTAAATCGCTAGAAAGAATATAGACCCTGAATCCAACCTCATCTTTTTCAAACTTCTGGCTAAAAATGTGTTTCTCAAAAACAATTGGGGGAATTTTTGCCGGCGGATTTCGATCGGCCCGAACATTTAAGCTCATTGTCACCACCAAAACTAAAATAAAAAAATAAAATTTTAAGTTCATTGCTTACAATACGCTATCGAAACATTTGGAGATTGGCAATAAGGCCTCGCAACTTCAAGCGAATTATTTTGAGTTCACTCAAATCACCCGCCCACCATAAATGAAGGTCTAGTACAAAGCTGAGAATTGAATCAACGAGACGTCATTTTATCGTTAGCGGAAGAGCAATTCGCACCGACTAGTCGCTGGTAAAATTTCAATTATTCCCGCTAAGGTTTCAAATATGTTTCGCCCCCGAACATTTCTAAATTTTGCATTGATCAATCTATTGCCGACGCCAGGGTCGTTTAAATGAAAGCCATCACCCTTGGCACCATCAACTTCTAAATTTTCAAATGTGTTGTTTATTGGAACCGTGTCCGCATCACTATCAACTTGTGAAAGAAATATGGCATGATTACCACTGTCATAACTCTTCAAATCAATAAAGTAATTGTTATTTGAATCACGCATGAAAATTCCCACGTCCATATTTTTATGCATTCGAACATTTTTAAAGGTATTGCCATGAAAGCGAATATCAATCGAAATTCCGGCGCCCATATTCTCAGATAAATCTAAATTTTTAAACGTACTGTTTGTAGTTTCATAACCGGCAAAACCATCGAAATAATTATCCTTTGAAATCCAGCCATCGATGTTCAGCTCACTGCAGACTTTCTCGGTGACAATGCCGCCAGAACGCATTCCTATTGTCTGAATATTTGTGATATTGGCGCGATGAACTCCCCGAATTGTGACTCCATTATTTCGAATGGTGCTGAACGCATCTGAATCACAAGGGCCACCCCAGCATTCCATACTTTGATTGTCGCGATTTCCCTTTAGGATCAGGTTATCTACTCTTAAGTCAGAAATCGGCGCGGGCGGAGTTTCGATATTTCCTAAAATGAGGAGTGGTGAATTGGCGTTATCAGCTAGAGTTATCGTCACCCTTCCCTTGCCTATTAAGCTGACCCCACTGCGATTAACCACTATCGGTCGGTTCGCTGTATAAGAGCCTTCAGGAATCACTACCTCATGAACGTTTGGGTCATTCAGGGCGATTCGAATAAACTCACAATCATCGGCCTCAACGATTATCGCCTGTGCAAATGAAGCTAGTAAAAAAAGGATCATAACTTTGCTCAAGCCCAAAGCCAATTTGTATAGCAAACGCATTGAGTTCCTCCTCAGAAACGGAGATCCCTTGAAAATTCATTGAGAGCACTTCCCAATTATTTCAAAGTTTCAAAGATCGTGAAGCCAGTTGATGCTAAATCCTGTCCAACTCTGTTCGGGCTCAAAGGAGGCTCAAGGTTCACTCGGGCGTCATGACTCCACTTGCCAACCCAAAATGGTCACTTTTGAATATTGCGTCCTTGAAAAGGGCACTCTTTGGACTCTGTTTTCTATTGGTTGGTTTCATTTATAAGTCTAGATTTGAAATCAGTTTTAACGGCAGCCGCAGCGGTTAACCGTTTGGCTGTTTCGGTCTCTGATTCGGTAGGTTAGTGGACTGATTCAGATATGAGCTCTCAAAATTTGGTCGGCCACACCAAATTGCAAATTCCTATTTGCAGGTAAAATTCAAGCGAACAGGTTGACCATAATCATCCGATGAAGCCGCCGTATGCACCCAAAAATTATAATTCTCACCGCGTACAATGCTAAATTCGGCCTGATTTGAGGGTGTACCGGTTCAACAAAGCCAAACCTAAAGGTGAAGATTCTGCTTTAATTTATAGACAGATCAGATTGGTGTAATCTCATTATGATTCGATAAATTTAGGGCGAGCAGAACAATTTCTCATAGGTCGATCTCTACAACTCTGACAAACTTCAACTGAAGCAATTCACGATGATTACTAAATGGTCGGATGAGTAATATATGTCTATCCCTGTTAAAGATGTAACATACGGCTAGCAATTCACAGCGCAAACAAAGGTAGATCTCACAACTGGGCTTCGTCTTTGCTCATACTATATTGAGAGCTTATAGAACATAAAAAAGGGACACTTCATATGGGGTCATTCATAAAGCTTAAAAATGTAAACGGACACACTATCCGATTGGTCAGTGGAACCTTGGGAAGCTTTGCATTGCTCGTTTCGCTTCAAAATTGTTCTAAGTTTAATACAGAGTCTGCTTCTAGCTCAGAATCATCATTTAGCAATCAAGCTGTAAACGCAAATTTGGGGTCACAAATAACATGTAGTTATAAATGGGCCGCGATCTTTTCAGAAGATCCAAATGGGGTGGACCAGAACCATGTGAATGTCATTAACCAGTATCATACGGATTGCAACCCAAACAATCTCAATGGAAGCCTTTTCGTGAGCAGTATTAATACTTACCCAAATTTAAATTATACCTTTCGATGCAGTGCTGTTCCAACCAATTGTACCAATCCTATTGGGAAGCTTCAGGTTTTGTTGTTGGAGCCGTGCCTCCTGATGGAAACCCATCATGCAGCGCCAGTAACCTCGGCGCAATGGCTACAAATAGCACTTATAATTGTACCTACACCTGCAAATCAGCTCCAGCTGGTTGTGTTGCCCACTAACCAATTTGTAAGGGGATGATTTATGGTCCAATTTTTAAGAAACGCTCGGATAGTTTTTTCACAAAAAAGACCTATTTTTTTATTTAGCGCCGGAATATTTATTTTGGTGAGCTTTCAAAATTGCAATCAGTTTTCCGGAATTCAAGTTTCTACTGCCGGGCTGACCATTAATAATAAATCCGCACTTAGCGTCGATATTTCAACTAAGAAAGTTTGGTTTCAACAATCGACTTCGGACCGAGTACAAGATATTCTCTTTATCAATCAAACCAATCCTACCGGAGGCTTTGGAATTTCGCAGTGGTTTTCGAATCCCAATGGCCCTGCCGATGTACCCATTCTATGGAATGTGGGCGACTTCACAGGATTCTACCCTGCGAACAAAAGTTCTGCCCAACTTGGTGTCAACAATGCAAGCTACGGATCCACATCCGTTCAAGTCGAAGCTGGCGTGATCGGACTCATGATCCATACAAAGAGTGCTGAAACTGCAACGACAAACTCAGGCACCATATTTGGAATTGTCTCTGGAGCAAGTTTGAATGTAACTCCATTCACCAATGCAAACCAACTCTTAGTTTTCTCAATGGATTTACAGGTTTCGGGCGCCTACAATCAAGCTCCTGCTGTTGGCTATGCGACTCAATACTTTTTCTTTGTAGATTCTACATGCAACAAGGGCTTTTGGTTTGGCTCAACGGTCTATGATCCGCGTGGCGCTCAAGAAGCCGTCATGTTTGATGGAGCCTTTAATGGTGATACTCCAGGCACTCAGGCAGCGATCGTTTTAGCTGTGGCCGGACAAAACGGCCTTTACTCCACGGCACTCGGCGGAGCAAATATTTTAACTACTCCTAGCGCTGGATATAATAGATTCTTATTTGGTATTTCAGCGAATAATTTAAAAAATGCTATCTCGGCAATTAAGCAGCAATACCCCAGTCAATATTCAAAACTTTCCGATGATCCCTCTGTCTATTATGTAAATGGATTTAATTTTGATCCTGAGATTGCAAAAGTGAACGGCGGCGAGGGTTGGCTAGGCTTGGCTTATAAAAATATTAGCATATACACAATAAGTCCAATGGCGACAGAGCCAGCTCCAACAGTGGCGTCAACACCAATAGGGACTCCGACTCCGACTTCAACACCAGCTCCAACGCCTACACCTCCAGCCGGTGATACTAGCAACTCGGGTTTCTTTTGTAGTGTCGATCATCAAATTCTTTGGAGTTGTGGTCAGACGTCATCACCTGGAGCGGGCTGGGTGAATCAAAATAATGGTTGTTATCATTTCGACAACGGTCTTTCAAAATCATGTTACTTTTGTTCTGCAACGAACCACGAGATTCTTTGGAGATGCAATTTAACTGCGCCGCCTGGAGCTGGATGGGTGGACCAGCAAAATTCTTGCTATCATTTTGACACTCTCAATTCTTGTCCCCAGTAGAACCAGTTTTAAACCCTATTGAATGATGGGAGCCTAGGTTTGATCTCGCAGAGCTGGCAGTTTTGCGATTCAAAAAAGGACTCACTAGAAAAGAATTGGCCGAACGCTACGGCAAGTCTGAAGTAGCAATCTCACCTTCCGACTTGAAGTAAGTCTCTCAGCTAGAATATTTAGCCATTATGCCGGCCGAGACTTTTTCGCTTTATCTAAATCAAAATAAGAAGCCCTAAGTCACAGCGTCGTTTTCCATCAAATAAACTCAATTTATCTCTAGATTCAAGACTGGATGAGACTTTGGCCTCTTAGCCCTTGCAACCAGCGTCTGCATTTGCCTTGCCGCAATCAGCTTGAAAGCTGAGTTATTTGGGCGGCCTAAATGGTCCGCATTTTAGTCGCGTAAAACAGGTCGCCGGCGGACACCTTGTCTGCGCGAAACAGATCGGGCTCTGTTCGGTTGTCTAGAGGTTTTGAAGCTACTTTTTAAATCCCTTTGTCAAATCCGCCCCAATAGTTTTTTGATAGAAATAAGATTCTCCTTCGAACTGATAATTTCCTTCCTGAAGGACTATCACAACTTTAAGTTCAGACGGATGTTTGAAATAACCAATTACAGAAATTGAATGGTTGGGGCTTGGGTAAAATGAAATGCTACTTACCTTCTTTCTACCCAGATTTTTCGAAATTAAAAATACTTCACATTCTACATTTGAGGTTCCTGGCGGAAAAGACTCGTAATTTTTATTGCATCCATCTCTCAAAGAAACACTGAAACGATCACCATTGAAAACTATAGGAAATTTACCAATTGCAGGTGGCGTTCCTGCAACACTGATGGCCTTTAGCGTTTTCTGATCAATAAAAGTAACCTTGTCACTAGAAAGGTCGAAAGAAATTAATTTTACTGGAATGCATTCTTGCTTGCCGCCTTCATCTTCAAAGGCGCAATTACTTTTTTGACAGACACAAGCGGGGTCTTTAGCGCGATATAAAAATTGTGATTTTCCATAGAAGCCGATCGGTTCGATCGTCAATCGATCCGTAGCATAACTAGAAGCAGAAAACGCTAAAACTAGCATAAAAGCAAACCTGGTGGAGATTTCTTTAAATTTCATCATTGTAAATATTTTTTCATTTCATAGAAAGTTGGGTCAAGAAACAAATGTCTAGGCCCCATAGCACGCTCGATTTAGACGAGAGATACTGGTTTTGAGAGTTTGCGTTTTGTCCTAAAACTCTTGGGACACCTTTAAATTGATATAATTTGTGATCGCCTGCGACAGCTCTCTACCAACTTCGATTCATTTATCCTTCTTTTTGGCTGAAAGTCTTGGCTTCGATCAAATTTTACTTCCATATCTCACTGAAATCACATATGAAATCGACCTTAAAATACTTGCCTGCCGAAAAATTCGTCGCCAAAGACGTCAGTGTATAGGAAGTTCAGATGATTACAGCCAGCAACTATCGAAGCTACCCAGAAATTGTAAAGGATGAGGTCGCCGAAGCTTTAAAAATTATAGGCTTCGCTTGATAAACATTTAAGATGTTTGAGATTTTGGATACACTTCCACCATCGAACGAGTAGAACCCGTAGAACCATACTTTGACATTTGGTACCCAGAACAGGACTTGAACCTGCAAGCCTTTCGGCACTGGCTTCTAAGACCAGCGTGTATACCAATTCCACCATCTGGGCATTCGTACAATCACATGACTCAAATTATCGTAATTTGAACAATAAGGAAGTAAACCGAAATGCCTTACTTCGCAATCAATTTTTTATAGTCTGGCACTCGCATTAAGTTCGCGAGCTCTTTTTCCGTATCCATTTCAATTTTCATCATCCAACCTTCATTCATTGGATCATCATTTAGTCCACTCGGATCATCCATTAAAGCCGTATTGACCTCAATGACGGTTCCTGAAACTGGAGAATACAAATCACTTGCGGCCTTCACACTTTCAACGACACCAAAGGATTCGCCTTGATTTACTTTTGCTCCTTCTTCAGGTAGCTCGACATAAACCACTTCGCCCAATTGTTCCTGCGCAAATTGAGTGATTCCGATGGTCACGATGTTTTCATCAACCTGTGCCCATTCATGTTCTTTGGTATAGTAGTAGTCTTCTGGCAACTGATAGTTCGACATAAAAATTCTCCTTAAATTATTTCTAAAATTAAAACCAATATTTTACTTTTTGAGGCTCGTATTCTTAACAAACGGAGTCTCAATCACGCGAGCCTTCACGCCGCGCTCTCTTACTTCAACTAAAAATTCGCTGCCAACTTTTGCCAAGTCACTTCGAATGTACGCAATCCCCACAGATTCATTGAGCGAGGGCGAAAAGGTACCACTGGTCACCACGCCTATTTTCTCTTTTGTATCCGCAGCCAATATTGCATAGCCGTGGCGTGGAATTCCACGCTCAAGCATTTCAAAACCAATCAGTTTTGATTTCAATCCCTTTTCTTTTTTGGCGAGCATTTCAGCTTTTCCCAAAAAATCTTTGGCTGAAGCCTTCACGACCCAAGCTAAACCCGCCGCATAGGGATTGCTCTCATCATCTATTTCATTTCCGTACAGAGAATATTTCATTTCGGTTCGAAGCGTATCACGCGCGCCCAAACCAATGGCTTTGACTCCAAAACTTGCGCCATTTTCTAAAAGAGACTTCCAGAGTTCAGCGGTCTTTTCAGATGGAACAAAGATTTCACAGCCATCTTCGCCCGTATATCCCGTGCGCGCTACCAAGGTTTTTTGACCAGCATATTTCATTTCTCGAAATTCAAAAGTTGGAATATCATGAACGCTCGATCCGTAAATCCTTTCAAGTAGCGCCATCGCCTGCGGACCTTGAACTGCAATTTGACCCCACTGAGAACTTTCATTTGTTAGTTCAGCCCCACGATTATTTTTAACCAAATAAGCAAAGTCCTTATCTGCATTCGAGGCATTCACACACAAAAGATATTCAACGCCTGGTTCGATACAATAGATAATGAGGTCATCAACGATCCCGCCTTGAGGGTTGGGAAATAACGAATACTGGGCCTGATTTTTCTTTAAAATCGACACATCGTTCGTCGTACACCATTGAAGGGTCTCGAGAGACTTCGAGCCTTTAACGCGGATTTCGCCCATATGAGAAACATCAAACAGACCAACTGCTTTTCGCACCGCCAAGTGCTCTTCTTTTACGCCCTCGTATTGCACAGGCATAAACCAACCGGCAAAATCAACCATACGTGCGCCCAAAAGCTCGTGTTCTGCTTTAAGTGGAGTCGTTTTTAACTGACTGCTATCCAAAATGCCTCCGCTGGCGCGCTTAAAAATATCCTAGAAAATAGTAGCTACTCTCGCTTTTCAGACGGCGTCAAGTCAAGCCTCTCGAATCTAATTTATTTAACTGACTTAAGCTCCGCGAGTAAAAAGCTATTTTCCATGAGCATTTGAATTGTCATGGGTCCTACGCCGCCCGGGACTGGGGTTGCTGCACTTACCCAATCCCCCAATTCCTCAAAGCGTACATCGCCGCAAAGCTTGTTTGCGAAGGGCCCTGAAACGGGTCTATGCATCCCAACGTCAATTACTACTGCGTCTTTAGCAAATGAGTCTTTGCCAATAAACCTTTCAATGCCTGCCGCCACCACCACAATTTCGGCTTGCGTTGTATAAGACTTTAGATCTTTGGTTTTTGAGTGGCAGATGCTGACACTGGCATTGGCTGCTAAAAGCAGGCTGGCCATGGGCTTTCCGACAATTTGACTACGCCCAATGACTACGGCTCGCTTGCCAGAAGTCGAAATATTATAATGTTCAAGTATTTTCATAACTCCATTGGGGGTGCAGGGAATAGTACGTGGACGTCCCGCCCAAAGTAAGCCCTGATTTTCGATATGAAGACCATCGACATCTTTAAGGGCTGAAATTCGATCGAGGGCTCTTTCTTCATTTAAATGTTTTGGCAGAGGCAATTGCACCAAAATGGCGTGTATCTTTTCGTCTTGATTGAGCTCATCAATTTTGGCCTCAAGCTCAATTTGGGTGGTACTAGCAGGCAAATTGATTTGCGTGGAGTTCATTCCTAAGTCTTTTGAAGTTTTGGTTTTATTCCGAACATAGACTTGGCTTGCAGGGTCCTCACCCACTAAAACAACGGCCAGCCCCGGCGTTATCCCCTTACTTGAATTAAATTTTGAAATTTTAGATTTCAAAGTTTCAAATCGCTGACTCGCTACGAGTTTTCCGTCTAAAATAAGCATCTTCGGTGTCCTCAACTGTCAGAATGGCGTTGACGTGATCCCCTCTAATCCCTATAACGGAGATTGAAGAGGTGCAATGTGAAAAAGCCTGATAAAGTAAAGTTATCGAAAGACGGAAGCTCAATCGATTTCGTGCAATCTGATAGCCTCCCTACTTCACTCAAAAAATTTCGTCAAAGCCCTGAAATCGAAGGCTTTTATCGCTTCATTTTTGATAATGATTTGCGTGCAGAAGGCGCTGAAATTCTCGATCGCATCATATATCGACGAAAACTCGATAAAGAAGATGCCACTAAAAAAAGCAAGAAAGCAAAAGCTTAATCCGAATTTCGGAACTCACTTTCCCCATACCAACGTAAAATATATTTGATGTAGTGCACTTGATTGCAATTCCCTTTGTACAAAACTCACAAAGGGGAATTGAGATGAAATCAAAATTAATTTTGAACTCTAGTGGTCAGGGCCTAATTGAATATTTAATTATTGTCTCGATAATGGCCGTGTCTACGATAGGCATCATTTCTTTAATGGGCCAGACCGTTAAAGCTAAATTTGGAAGTATTACGAGCTCACTCCAGGGCAAGCCCCAAAAGCTAGGGCCTACAAATATTGACCCTAATCTTTATCAGAAAAGTGATTTAGGAAATTTTTTCGAAAATTCTGGCGAATCTCGATAAAAATATTGTCAAAACATAATGAAAATAATTTTGAAAAACTCTCAGCGTGGACAAGCACTCATTGAATCCCTAGTGGCCACAATGGCCATATCGATCCTAATAATGGGTTGCTTGTCCACGCTTTATCTCGCTTTTGCTAAACTTTGGCTTAGGCATTTCTCCCATGAAGCCTTGATTTGCATTGCAAGTAAGAATAAAGCCACCCATTGCCAAAATCTCTTTATCAAAAATATGCATTCCGCTCTACCCTTTGGACGGCTGATGGTAGACGAGTTTTTTATATTTCCGGACCATTTAAGTATTCGCGCAAGATGGAGCTTTGGCTTAAATTCAGAACTGGGCCACAAATCTCATTTTCAATTACGAGAGCATCAGGTTTTACATTTACCTATAGGTGAAGCGAGCTCTTTATTATGAACAAACGTGGATCTGCAAATTTACTCCTACTCGTATTATTGCCACTCATTTTGAGTATCGCAGCGGTGGCACTGGCAGGGGCGCTCAGTATACATTTTACTGAAAAGACAAATTTTATATGTCGCCAAGGTGTTTTAAATGCCGAAAACCAAATGCTATCAAGTCTAAAGAAACTGATGAGCTTAAACCCCATGGCCAAAACTCTACGGCAAATGAATCACGCCAGTAAATTGACTTTGATAATTCCAATTTACGGACAATTGGGCGCAATGAGTATACAAGAGGCCAGGGTGCTATTTCATTCCCTTCAACTCAAAATTATCCACACCGCAAATTTTCAAATGATGTCCTCTCTTAACCTCACCAAGAGCCAAATCAAATCTTCTTTTCAATTTTTCTCAAGTCCTACAACTACTGAATGGATACATTCGGAAATTTTAAACTCTCCATCCTTGGCCGTAGAGGCAAGGCCTCGCGACAGCCTCACTCCCGACTATGTGCCGAAGAAAAACTTTACGGAACTTATGTTGTCTCAAATTAAATGGAAGGTTCAAATTTCAAAACTCCTGCCTCAATGGCTTACAAACTTCTTGAGGGATCCGCAAATATTTCCTCAGGACTATTTACTTAACCTGAGCTGCGCAGGAAGCCTTGATCCTGCTGTTACTAAAACCAAATTTGAGGACTTTCAAGAGACGGGGACGCAATGGCTGGCTGGTTTATCAGAAAAAAATCGAGTTCAAACAGAAATAATAAGGGTCAAACAGTTGTCGAACTCGTTTTAGTTTCATTCATTATATTAGGAGTTTTCTTTGCAATTTTCGAAGCACTTCATTCATTTGAAAAAATGAACAGCTCATATTTATTTACAAAGGAAATCAAATGAATTCTCAATCAATAAAATCTTGGTTAAATGAAAAAATTCAAAGTCTACAAAATCTCATTCTTCTTAAGAAGCTTAAAACTCGCTTTTCAAATCAGCCAGGCCTGAGTTCAAAGAACAAAATGATTTGCGTCGTACTTCTTTTAGGATTCTTAGCCTATATTTGGGAGGAGTCTCATAAGCCTAAGAATCCAGAAGCTATATCTTCCCCCAAGAGTGTTGACACCTTTATTCCCGCTGGCTTTGTTTTGGTGCCGATTCAATTGAGCAATGCCGAAGCATTAGACTCAATGATTGGTTCACGCGGCGTTGTAGATCTTTTCGCACCCGATTTGAAACGGCCGGGCCGGAGTAAAAAGGTGGCGGAACATATCAAAATTCTTCGCGCCCCCTTAAATCCAAATCAGTTTGCTGTTTTAGTAAATGAACAGTCTTCGTCTCAACTTGTTCACTACGAAGGCGCATTCTTTGCGGTGGTACAAAATCCAAATGCAGCTGGTACGCAACTTGAAAGACTCAGACCCAAAAGGGGCCTTTCAAGGCTTAAAATGGAGGATGCGAATGAATCTCACTAACTTTCTGATTTTTAAAAAACACTTTCTAAGAAAGAGGAATTGGTTTGTTGCCTTTGGCCTATTCGCCTTTCTACCCTGCCAAGCTGAATTATTTATTCGAGCCGGAGCTACGCCCTTTACTGAATATGCCGCGTGGATCGCTACACACCCAGACGACCAAAGTTGGATCAAACATCTCGATAGCCAATATCCTACGCGAAACGAGTCCCAGCACCTGACTGAGCTTTTTGAGTCCTCTCAGAAGGCCTTTCTTACGGGCACATTGGCTGAAGCTAAAAATAAGTTTAAAGAAATTGCCGAGCTTTATACTTCTAACGATTGGCGACCAATCGAGAGAGAAGCTATCACTTATTCGATGCTTCGAATATATCAACTAGATAAATCACACTTGGGCATGAGTTATCTTAAGAGAGCTGCCAGCTTTGGCTATGATGTTCATTTTGAAGAGCAGATTTTTCCTCCACCTGTCATTAAACTTTGGAAAACTGAAATTGCGCTGGCCAAAAAGCAGACGATCCAACTGGCAAATCTCAAAGATTTTAGTGGCTTTGATGTCATTAAAATTGATGGCCGAAGCTACTCGATTCACGAATCTGAATCCGTCTCGATTCTTCCGGGCGAGCATCGCGTTTCATTTTTAGGAAGCCACTCGCAATATTTTAGCCAAAAAATTAGCAGCACCCAGCTTCAAGTGATGAAGCTTAACCCAGTCGTATTAGTTTCTGGCACTTGCAAAAATCCTGAATTGAAGGGGGATTTGAATATTCCTTTTGCCGCAGTCTTTGAGGATGCCTGCATCCGAAATTTTAATGGCCACAATTGGCTCGCAAAATCCCACTCTGAAATCGACCATCTTAATTTACAGGCAACGCACTATAATAAATATCAAGAAAGTCATTTGCCTGCTGAAAACTCCGAGGCAACAGATTCTAAATCGATTCACGCGAAGAAATGGCTATGGATTGGTTTAGGGGCGGCCCTATTAACATCTGTGGCGCTTATTTATCAGAACAATCAGAATCAAATTCAAAATATCGGAGGTACTTCAAACCCAACGCCCGATTTGACGCCGGTTCATCAGGAGGGAAATTAAGAGAGCCGGTGCCTCGCTCTGTATTTTTGATTTACAGAGCGCACTTTTATTTATTGTCTACCACCCAAGCCGCCGCCACCAAAGGGGCCAGCAGGGCTCAAACCACCAGCAGTACCAAATGGTGAATAGCCATTTAATCCAGCGCTCACGCCAAGATCAAGTCCACTACCCATTCCGCCTGATTCAAGTATCATTATTTGGGTCTGAATTTTTTGATATTGCTGTAGCAAAGTTTGCTCAGCAGTATATTTTTGCATGGCAGATTGCTGTTGCTGAATCTGATACTGCATCATTTGCTGCATATACAATGGATTCATTCCCATTCCGCCGAGGCCACCAAGGCCACCCAAGCCCATTCCGCCGAGGCCGAGACCGCCGCCCAAGCCGCCCATTCCGCCAAGGCCGAGACCACCGCCCAAACCTAATCCAAGTCCGCCGCCCAAGCCGCCCATTCCGCCAAGGCCGAGACCGCCGCCCAAGCCCATTCCACCAAGGCCGAGACCGCCGCCCATTCCAAATCCGCCACCCATTCCGAGTCCACCATAGGGATTAAATCCAAGACCCATTCCGCCACCAAGTCCGAGACCGCCACCGATGCCCGCATAAGGATTGAATCCTGCGCCATACGGATTGTATCCGCCGAATCCGCCGAGACCTCCTGCTCCCCACGGCCCCATGCCTGGGTTAAAGAGACCGCCGCCCATCGGATTGCCATACATTCCGCCGTATGGATTTCCGAAAACTCCGCCATTCATTCCGATCGGATAGCCACCACCACCCATGGTGCCACCGCAGCCATAAGCTCCGTTGACTCCACCCATGATTCCGCTAATTCCAGCTTGAACAAAGGGATAAATCGAGCCCGCGGCTAAATATGGATTCCCTGGCCAACCGGTTTGGATATTTTGATTGTTAACTGCTTTTGCACCTTGATAAGCACCGATGCCGCCAAGAAGAGTTGCCGCAGCCGTCAAACCGAGTTGAAGATTTGAAGGACGTAGTGCTTCGGCACGCTTGGCCGCAGCACATGATGGGCAAGTTGCTTCTAGTTCAGCGTCTGCTGCAATTTGCTCAGTCAAATCGCGCTTTCTTTCTTTGAGCAGAGATTTTTGATCCGCAATCGCGGTTTCCATTTCATCTGCTTCTTTTTGCGCTTCTTCAAGTTCCTTTAAAGTCTTCGCATAATTCTTAAGAGCTCGTTCGCACTTTGAAATTTCTGATTTAGATGGATCACCAGTTTGATAAAATTTATTGGTACAAGCTTCGTGCAGAATCTTGCCCTTATCTTGGCAAATATTAAGGAAGGGATCCGAACGGTACATTGGATTGTCTGCACAATGAGTTTCGTGTGGGCCATGTCCACGGCGAAATCGATCGCCACCTTCGCCGCCGCCATTTCGCCATTTCGCACTCAACATACAAGCTTGGCACATTTTATCATTGTCTTTTGCGCATTGGCCGCCGCCATTGCAAACCGCATCTTTACCGGTTCCGGTATAACCGCCCGGACATTTCACTCGGTCAGGAGACATCGCGCACGAATCGCTACTTGTGGCAGAACCTACAACCACTTGAACTGCGGCAGGAGCCGGAACTGTCTGCTGAGGGCATGCGGGCGTACATGGTTTTCCTAAATCAACTGTTTGTTCTGCTCTTGGTTGATCTAAACTAACTGTTCCGGTTGGACCTGCAACTGGAGCCAATGGCGCTGCTGGCGGAGGATCTCGTGGAGCTGCGGAAGCTGCTACTGGCGCGGGAGCGGGAGCTGCTGCTACGGCGGGCTTCTTTATCGCTGTCCCACAAATTTCTTGAGGCTTAGTCGTACCGGCGCAACACTTTTTTAAATCATCGCCTATTCTTCCGACGCAAGAAATATCTGCGGGCATACGTGATTGATGAAATGTTTCAATCACAGCAACTTCGGTTTTCTTCACATGATAAACTTCGTCGGTTACTGGGGTTACAAGTTGAACACTGTCTTCAAATGCCGCTGGATAATTGAGAGCATAACTGTCACTTAATACTTCGTAAAAGAAACTTGCTGAAGTTCCGCTATCAAAGGGTTTGCAACAATTGTAATGATTTTTCATATGATCAAAAACCATTTCAGAAAAGTCAGAATCAACAACATTCGAAATATCTCTTTCGAAAGCATCTAATTCATGTTGCTTGGTGCGAACCGTCTTTTGATCTTCTCTTAATGTGGTTTTATTGGCAGTGATTTCAGCATTGATGGCTGCGACATCCGTTTGAATCCCTGTTACCGCCGCAGAAGCCGTCACTTGGTAAGGACATCCTGCTGTTGGATAACCATATCCGAATCCGACCTGAGCTCTCGCCACTGGCGAAATGATGGCGTCTAAAAACATACTCGCGGTCAGAAGTATGGGTAGGAACTTCCATTTCATACAAATTACTCCCTTAATAACTTTTTTACCTTATATCGAAACATCGATGGTAACGTCCCAGTTATCGACAATTGCCTAAGTAGACTTGACTCGATTCGGCTCAATCACGACCTAGGTCGAAAATTTCTAGGTAAACGTCTGGAACCTACTCCAATTCAAAAACAAAAAAATCGCTCACTACCAAAAACCATAAAAGAAAATAGCAGTTGTCGTCTCACTTAGTATAATTCTACACTGTTTTTTAAATGAAGCATTCAATTCTTTGCGTAGATGATGAACTAGATAATGTCGAGGCTCTCGAGCGACTTTTTCGAAAAAAATATCAGGTTTTCAAGGCGACTTCAGGCGAGGCCGCACTCAAAATCCTAGCTCAACATCCAGTAACTGTAATCATTAGCGATCAGAGAATGCCGAATATGACCGGCGTCGAATTTCTTTCTCAATCGACACAACTTCAAAGTGAAGCCATTCGCATTCTTTTAACTGGATATACCGATGTCAATTCAGTTATCGCCGCAATCAATTCCGGACAAATTTATCGTTATGTCACCAAACCTTGGGACTCGGTTGATCTTGAAAATGCAATTGATAAAGCAGTCGAGCGCTTCGAAGTTGGCGCTGAACTAAAAGAAAAGAACAAAGCCTTAGAGCGCGCCAATATTGAATTGAAAAGCCTCGACAAAGCCAAGTCTGATTTTATGATGTTGGTTAACCACGAATTGAAAACTCCGTTAACGGCGATCATGAGTTTCTCAGATCTGCTGAAGGAGACAAAACTCGATGCCGATCAAACTAAGTTTCTCTCAAGAATTCAAAGCTCGACTGGTCGACTCGAAATATTAGTCAATGATGTCTTAGATTTTTTATCGGCCGAGTCACACTTAACTCCTGTAAAGAAAGTAAAGTTAAGTTCTAAGTTCATTGAAGCTATGGTCCCGAGCTCACTTCAATCGCTGATTCAAAAAAATAATTTAAGCATCAAATTTAACATTGAGAACGGCCATTTTTTTGCTGATGAAAAAATACTACGCAATGTCTTCTCACGGCTTTTTGAAAATTCAGTGAAATTTGCCAATGCTTCTACGCAAATATTGGTCAGTGCAAAAGCCAAGGCCCAGGGAAAAGTACAAGTCTTTGAAATCGAAGTTCAAAATCATGCGCCTCCGATCTCGCCTGAAAAAATTCAAAACTTACTTAAGAGTTTTACTTTAAATGAAAACGCCTTTCATCATTCATCAGGAAATGGCTTGGGACTTAGTATTTGTCAGGCGCTTTTGCGACTTCACGATAGCCAATTGAAGTTTGTTTCTCACTCAGATTTAGTGAGTGCCTCTTTTCAGCTTGAATTAGCTTAAGCTTCGTCCGAATGTCGAATTCAAAATAATTCAAAACTCAGCTGGAGCTCGCTGGGCCAGGTCCCAACATTGCTTCTCCAATTAAACTCGTGAACGTGATTTTGAAAATGGAGGGAGGGATTTTGCGAAGTTGCATCCTACTTTTGTGCTTATATTTTAACGCCAATTTTGCAGATCGGGCTCAAGCCCAATCCCCCACATCAATCGTCCTTGCTATCGGTAGTTCAAAAATTTTGAAGCTCCGTGGAGAGGTTCATTTTTCAAATAACAATATATTAAAAGCCTCAGACTTAGGGTCCGCAATTCGCATTGTAGGCAAGCATATTGGCGAGGTAGAAGTCGACTCCAAATCAGGTGCCTTTCACGTCGAAGTACTAAAGACCGAAGAGTTTTCACTTTATACTCAACTTGTTCCTATATTGAGAGAATTGCGTGGCCTTCAAATTGAAATACATAAGGGGCAAATTCGAATTGTCGGCAACCTACTTCGCAAAGGTGATTGGCTTAAGCTTGCAAAACACAATTACGATGGCTCTAACTTTCGCTTTCATGCAAGTCTCACTGACTCTACCAAGAGTGAAATGCTTACGTATTTTCAAAATCTCTTAAGATCTTCGGACTTACCAGTTACCAGTCTGCAAGTGGCCCCCTTTGCAAGTATCTCACTTAATAAAAACACCTATTTATTGCACTCAAGTTATGAAAGAGTCTTAAGCAAATTTGGCTTTGTCATTGAGAAGAATGCGAGCACGCTTCAACTCGAACCACTTGTTCGCGTCAATATTTTGGTTGCTGAAATTCGCAAAAACCTGAGTCGCAGCCTAGGAATTGCTTTCCCAGGGAGTGCGACAGCAAGTCTGCTACCTAGCTTTCAAATGCCCGCCGCCGGTGAAAGCGTCAATGCACAAATCAATGCTCTCGAGTCCCAAGGAAAAGGACATTTACTAGCCGCTCCTACTTTGCTTTGTCGGTCCGGAAAAAATGCTGAGTTTCTTGCCGGCGGAGAAATCCCCATTAAAATGATGAACCTCAAATATCACGAAACCACCTGGAAGAAATACGGCGTACTTCTCAAGGTCAGTCCCCTCGCAGATCATACCGGCCGCATGAGCATTGCACTTACAACTGAAGTTTCGATGTTGGATTCAAGTCACTCGATTGAAGGAGTTCCGGCCCTATTAACGAACCGAATTGAAAGCCATTTTGACTTAAAGAAATCGCGAACCATCGCCCTGAGCGGGCTTATGAAAAACGAATGGTTTAAAAATTCAGAAGGCTTGCCTTGGCTCAGTCAAATACCAATTTTGGGATACTTATTTTCAAGCAAAGAATATAAGAACAATGAAACTGAACTTGTCATTTTTGTTACCCCCGAAGTTATTCAGCCGGAGTCTTTAACTGAGGAGGAGTCGTGAACTCAGCGCTTTTTTCATTGGTTGAAGAGATTAATTCTGATTTGCAAAACCTTGAGTGTTTCGATCCCATGCAAATCATGAGCTCCAAACTCGATCAGCAAGATCTTGCCGTTCGCAAACTAATTGAAAGCTTTCTGCAAAAAACTCAATGCGATTCGATGGGCCGAATTTTAGATGAATACTTTGGCTTTGGTCCGATTAAACCACTTATTGAAGACGAAAGCGTAAGTGAAATATTAATCAATGGTACGAACCATATTTTTTTCGAAAAGGCCGGAAAAATTGAAGCCTTTCCCGACTGTTTTTTGAGTCCCCTAACCTTTCGAAATTTTATTGAGCGCTTAGGAAGACTAACAAATACCCAAGCCAATTTAGATTCCCCTTTTGTCGATGGTTACTTCGAAGACTTTCGAGTTCATATTGCCATACCCCCTGGGACTCAAAAGGAAGTTTCGGTTTGTATTCGCAGGCATCCAAAATGTCCTTGGACACTCAAACTCCTCGAAAAAGCAAGCTGGGCGACAGCCTCCGCGATTTCGGTGATTCAAAAAACTGTTCAGACACGATGTAATTTCATAGTTGTAGGCCCTACCGGATCAGGCAAAACTTCCGTCCTCAATGCTTGCCTGGGAGAGCTCCCTAATAATGAGCGTGCCGTGATTATTGAAGATGCAAGTGAACTCAAGGTGCCAAATGCGATAAGTACAAAAATCCTCACTCGCAACGACCCACAAAAGCTACTAAGGGACATTGATCAAGCAGAGCTGCTAAAACAAGCTCTCCGTATGCGACCGGATCGAATTGTCATGGGTGAAATTCGTGGAAGTGAAGCCAAAGATCTGCTTATGGCATTTGCGACCGGGCATTCGGGATGTATGGGAACTATGCACGCAGATTCGGCCAGGCAAGCACTTTTGCGGCTCGAAATGCTCATTCAACTGGGTGCGAGCCAGTGGAGTTTAAATGCCGTTAGGACGCTGATTTTATTAAGTCTCTCTCACGTTATTGTAGTTAAGCGCAGTTCTTCGGGCCTAAGGCAACTCGACAGCATTCACAAAATCACTTCACTCGAAGAAAATGGATTTCTTCTTGAGCAAATAATTTAGGCGCAACTAAAAGAAGAAAGAACCTACTAAGCCACGTAGTTGATAAAGCTTCCCTTTGGGTGAAGACCAGCCGGTTGTGATCGCGTCTCAGGATTTGAAATGCCAGCTTCAATTTCGCTTTGCAATTCTTCGTTTTCCTCTAAAATATCTCTCGATTTTGAGATTTTTGATCCGGCTTCACCAGTCAAGCCTGATAGTCGTTCCTGATTTCGAGTTGGCAAATCCTCATTATCTACTTTGTTTTTCGAGAAGAACTTATCTGAAAGTTCTTTTGCAATTGTGGCATGCTTTAGATCTTTCGCTCTCCAGTCATGCATTTCGGTTTGAGCTTCAGAAGCCTGCTTGATGGTATCTGCAGATGGACGCTCGCGCCCGGCCTGTGCCTCCGCCCTTCCGAAACCGGGAGTTCCGGAGCGAACCGGACTGGACTCTTTCATATCGACAGATGTTACACGCGATGAGCCTGGCAAGATGCTACTAATTTTTTCCATACCTACCTCCTGTAGAGCGGAAAAGATGAAAGCATTCTACTTTCATAAGTTGAAATCAATTTTTATAGATTTCTCTCAACTATGACTTCGGCTGTCTCATTTTGTTACTCAACAAGACCAATTACTAGTTTTTAAGAATCGACCTCTTGCATATTAATCGTGAGATAAAATGAAGGAATCCGCTCCCGATCAAGGATTGAAGGTGCAAGAGGTCTACTCGGGCACTAAGCCTTGGTTTCAGTCGTTGTTGCTAATCGAATTCCGAGCTCAATCAATTGATCACGACTTACTGAACTTGGTGCTTCAGCCATTAAGTCCGTGGCCTTTGCAGTTTTCGGAAAAGCAATAACATCTCGAATAGCATCGGTATTGGTCAAAATCATGACGAGCCGATCAATTCCCCAAGCGATTCCTCCGTGTGGAGGGGTGCCGTATTGCAAAGCCTCGATGAAAAAGCCAAATTGCTTTTTGGCATCTTCAGGGCTGAATCCCAATGTCTTAAACATCGCATCTTGAACTTCAGAACGATGAATTCGAATGCTACCGCCTGCGATTTCGTTACCATTGCAAACAAGGTCATATGCTTTGGCGAGCATGACACCATAGTTCTTTTCATTTCCTTGAGCGAGATCATCATAATATTCATCTTGTGGCGAGGTAAAGGGATGGTGTCTGGCCATCCAGCGGCCGGCCTCAGGACTAAACTCAAGAAGCGGAAAATCAATGACCCACAAGAATTTATCTTTAGTTGTATCAATCAACTTAAGTTCCGCCCCTATGAAAAGACGAATTGTCGAAAGGGCCGCGCATGCCGTTTCAAATTGATCTGCAACTATAAAACCAACCCCTTTGCCATCTGGGCAAAGTTTTTTGAAAATCTTAGCAAGCTGCTCTTCGCTCATAAATTTTGAAATCGGTGTATTTAATTTTCCGTTGGCATCGGCTTTTATCCAAATTAAGCCTTTGGCCCCTGCTTTTCGTGCCATATCGGTTAATTTATCGAGAAAAGATCGCGAAAATTCCCCGCCCTGAGCGACGCCCAGTCCTTTGATTGCACCTTTTTTTGCAAGCACATCATTGAAGGCTTGAAATTGAGTTCCGACTGCAACCTCTGATAAATCACATAGCTCGAGACCGAAGCGCAGATCAGGCTTGTCGTTACCATAGCGGTTCATACACTCATCAAAAGTCATGCGAGGAATCGCGCCTAATTCGACGCCGCGATATTCTTTCCAAAGTTTGCGTGCAAGTCTTTCGTTGAGCTCCATCACGTCGTCTTGATCTACAAAGCTCATTTCAATATCAATTTGACTGAATTCAGGCTGGCGATCGGCGCGCAAATCTTCGTCTCGAAAACATCTCGCCATTTGAAAGTAGCGATCGATGCCACCTATCATGAGAAGTTGCTTTAGGGTTTGAGGACTTTGCGGCAAGGCATAGAACTGACCTTGGTTTACTCTCGATGGAACCAAATAGTCGCGCGCACCCTCTGGCGTTGATTTATAAAGTATCGGAGTTTCGATTTCATAAAAATTTTCATCACTTAAAAAATTTCTCGCCGTTCGAACTATGTCGTGGCGTTTTTTAAGATGCAAATGCAAGCGTTCACTGCGAATATCGAGATATCTATACTTCAATCTAAGCGTTTCGCTCACGTTCTGATCATTTATTTGAAAGGGCGGAGTCGCAGCTACTGATAGTATCTCACATCTTGAAGCAACAACTTCAACATCACCGGTGGCCAGCTTCGCATTTTTCATTCCGTCAGGACGCGCTCGCACATGGCCGCGGACAGCCACCACGTACTCAGAACGCAAATCTTTAGACGAAGCCATAGCATCTTGATTTGGATCAAAAACCACCTGAACAATGCCTTCTCGATCTCTCATGTCAATAAAAACCAGGCCACCATGGTCTCTACGGGATGCCACCCAGCCCATAATATTGACTTCTTGTCCTGCGTTGTCGCCGCGTAATTTTCCGCAGTAAATACTTCTTTTGAGATCCCGAACAAACTTCTGATTGGATTTTTGATTTGATTGAGTCATCTCAGAAGCTTAACTCATTTTAACTCTGTTTGGCAAACCTCTCGAACATGATTTTGCACAGGCGTCGAGCCAAGAACAGCTGTTGCACTGCGATTCACTCCAATGTTAATTTGATCTCTCATCATTCAGCAAAGAGGAAATTCAGATGCCTAAATTTAAAGTAGAAAGCGACTCTAAGCATTCAATTAGCGAAACCTTCAGCAAAGTGAAAAATTTTTTAGAAACGGATCATGATATTAAAAAATTAGATCCAAGTGCTAAGATTAGCTTCAATGAACAGCAGCTGACTGGTGCAGCCAAGGGATCTAAGTTTGAAGCCGAGATAAAAGTCCTGGGAACAGGCGACGGAGCTAAAGTTGAAATCGAAGTGACTTTGCCTTTGCTTTTGACCCCTGTAAAAGGAATGGTCCAGGCCACCATCCAGAAAAAATTAACAAGCGCATTAAGCTAGAGTTTTCACTTATGGCCACAGAAAAAAAAACAGATAAAAAGACAACTAAAAAATCAGTGAAGGCCAAATCGAGGAACGAAAAGGCTCCTCAAGAGAAGATAGCAACAAAGCCTCAAGAATCACCACGCGTAGTTCAGCCAGAGATCATTGACCATATAGTTCACGATGACCTAGACCACGATAAAATTGCAGAGTTTGACGACTCTCTTGATCTCGGAAATGCCGAAGACGCCGAAGATATTTTGATACAAGCGATCTCAGCTCCGAAAAAGAAAAGTTCTTCGCAAGACAAAGCACTTACAACTCTCGATCCAATCAATGCCTACTTGGCTGAGTTAAAAAAATATCCGCTTTTGACAAAGGAAGAAGAGCAAGCGCTGGCGCTTCGCTACCGGGAGCACAATGACTCAAAGGCCGCCGAAAAACTAGTCACTTCTAATTTGCGATTTGTGGTGAAGGTTGCGGCCGAATACTCCAAATTTGGTGCCAAACTTATTGATCTCATTCAGGAGGGGAATGTTGGCCTCATGCATGCGGTGAAGGAATTCAATCCTTATAAAGGAGTGCGCCTTATCACTTATGCTGTTTGGTGGATACGTGGCTATATTCAAGAGTATCTAATGCGCCAGTATTCGATGGTTCGGATTGGGACCACCGCCAATCAGCGCAAATTATTTTATCGTCTGCAAAAAGAAAAAGAGCGCCTCGATGCAATGGGAAAAGAACCAAATTTTGCTTTGATCGGAAGTCGCTTGGGAGTATCTGAACAAGAGGTTTTAGATATGACCAATCGAATGTCTGGCCGAGACGTCAGCCTCAATCAGCCAGTAAGCGAAGATGGTAAAACTAGCCTGCTTGATTTTGAAAGCATTGAAGAGCTCGGAGCCGACGATAAAATTGGCCATAGCGAAGAATTGAAAATTCTCATAGACAATATTGAAGAGATTCGCGATCAGCTCAGTCCCAAAGAAACTTATATTTTAGAGAATCGCTTACTTTCAGATGAACCAATGACTCTACAAGAAATTGGTGATCACTACGGAACAACTCGAGAGGCGGTCAGGCAGCTTGAAGTCCGTCTTATGTCAAAAATTAAGAGTGCTTTTGAACAAGCCCACTCACGAAAATTGGTAGACTGAATAGCCCTAAAATCTAGAAAGATTCAGAGTAGTGCATTCGGCAATCAGTTAGCGGCAGCGGATCCAGAAACTGAATCGGACGCCCGGGACCGAAACCGTAAGACGATTGACAGCTGCGACTGCCGCGAAAACTGATCTATTACCTAATCTTAATTATTCAAGGCCCCATCCAAAATCCATTGCCTGATAATCAATGCATCCTCAGGCGCAATGGCATTGTATTTAGAATCAGGCGGAGGCATTAATTTTTTGGCACCCGGGAGAATGTGTTTTAGCAGCGAACTTTTATCCGGTAGTTTCGGAATAACAATAAACCCAGCGACAATATCTTCATATTTTTCAAATGGAGCATCACTCGCTTTACCGTTAGCATTGTGACAATCAAAACATTTAGCGCGAATAATAAGTGAATTGATGGAGCTAAATGTTGGCATCAAACCCGGTGTTGGAGGATCCGGTGTGGGCGCTGGAGTTGGTGTCGGCGTAATAGTTGGCGTCGGCGTTGGGGTCACCGGGCCGACTTCAGGAGCTCCCATTTGAATCCACTGAAGGAGCATAACTCTTTCTTCTTCAGAGAGTGGCAGACCTGGAGCTTTCGGCATTGTTTCTGAAACAATATCATCTTGAATCGCAGAAAGTGCCGCACGTACATTGGCATAGGTTTCGAGATTCAAATTACCAGAATTCTTGGTTTCATTGCTATGACAGCGGCAACATTTGGCTTCAAATACCGCAGCCTCAACCATTGCAAAATTAAGTGGCGTTTTAGGTTTTCCGAGCGTTGTATTGCCATTACCAATTTGAGTTTTATCGACTCGGTAGGCGCAGGCCGCAATAAATAGAGTCAGTGCTAAAATGAATTTCTCAATATGTTTGCGTCTCATTTTTACATGCCTTTATCGACCCCAGGATCGACTCTCGCGGGCCACTAAATTTTGCCAGTACTTCATTATTTTAAGCAAGCGCTTGCCAAAATACAAAAGGCTTTCAAATATTTAGTCGAAAGTTGAGCAAAATAGTAGCGGCACCAAAGCCCACTGTTCCGTTAGGACCTAAGTGCAAAATGACACCAATTTTCTGGACAGATTATTGCAATTCACTAGTTCCGGTGCGCTTTGCGCCCACGAGGGATGTCTATGCTTTTGGCCGAAGAAACAATTCAAAAGGAAGAGAATCAGGCTTTTGATCCTGTTTCTGATCAGCCTTCCCTTAAAGCTTACGGCAATATCGTGGCATTTAAGATTAGTGAAAAGAGAATTCTAGGCTTTCATGTTGAAAATATGCATGTCGCCGAACTCGATCCAAAAATCTGGAATTTGATCGACCAGAAATCCTTTGTTTCCCAAAGCTCGCCTCTTGAGAATGAAATGATGAGTGAAGTGCTTTCTTGGAGCGACTCTAAGGATCCCGATGTTGGTGATGCCCATATCAAACAGAAGATTCGCTCCCTTTCAATCAATGTGACTCAAGTTTGCAATTTGAGATGTACCTATTGTGCGGCTGATGGCGACGGTACCTATGGTTCAAAAGTTACCAAAGTTGATATTAGCAAAGTCACTCCACAAATTGAACTTCTCTTAAAACGCCTCGATGACAATGAAAAATTCGCGATCAACTTCATTGGTGGCGAGCCACTCATTTATCCGGAAGCACTTGTGGCCATTGCTGAATATACCAACGCCCTTGCCTTACCTCGAGGAATTACGGTTCGCTATGATCTCACCACAAACGCAACTCTGATCAATGCAGAAGTTGCCCAAATGCTTGCCCGCTTTGAAGTCAATGTTGTGGTGAGCTTAGATGGACCTGCGGAAATGAATGATTTGACTCGACCAACTGCCGGCGGCCTTGGATCAACTGAGAAATGCCTCAAAGGTGTTACCGACCTATTTAAAGTGCACGATCAATTGGGCTCACTGAGCGTTCACAGTGTTTTTGGAGCTCACAATACCGAAGTTTTTAATACCTATGTTTTCTTGCAGAAATTTGACTGGGATCGCATCCTGTTTACCTATGCAACAGGCTTAGAAGATGAAATTCACAGCCCAGTCTATTTGCGAGAATTGTTTCGAACTGCTGACTTCGCCTTTAAAAAAGGTGGCGAATTGGCGCTAAGAAAAATTTCTCAATTTAATGATTATTTTCAAATTCTAGATTCACAAAAGAGAATTCATAACTATTGCGGAGCTGGAAAGTCAGTGCTACAAGTCGACACCCAAGGTAAGTTTTATGCTTGCAATTGGTTTGTGGGCGACAAAAAAGAAGAATTGGGTTCAGGCCTCTCAATTGACCAAGAAAAATTAGGCAAATATGCTGATCCTCTGGTTAAGTTAAACAATTGTGGAGATTGCTGGGCTAAGTATATTTGCGGTGGCGGCTGTATGTTTGTTCACCGTTCGCGCACTCAAGATAAACATAAAAAAGACTCTGAGTTTTGTACTCGAACCAGAGCCATCATCCAGAAGGGACTAGAATATTATGAAGAATCACGAAAGTCTGAAAGTGAAGGAGAGCAAAGTGAAGTTTATTAAGAAAGTAAGCCCAAATAAGGCGAAGCTCGCAGTTCGAAAAGAAGACGGCAAAAAAGTGGTCATTGAAAAAACCATGTCCATGGGCTGTGTTCCGACCGGACACGATTAAGCCAAGATTATAAGAAATCTCTTTAGCTAGGGCTCTTCCGGAGCTCTAGTTCGCTTGTCAGAAGCCCTGCTCTTAGATTATGATCGGCCTTCAATTGACTGCGTAGGCCCTTGGATCTTTAGGAGCACTCTTGAAGTTAGTTTTAGCTTGGTTTCACCAATTGAAATTAGTTTTTGAAAGGCATTTACAGACACTCGTCAGAGTGAGCTTTGCGCTTTCTATTGCCTTTATCTTGAATCAATTTAGTTTCGATTTCATTGAGTCCTACCTCTATGACCTGCGCATGAGGCTTAAACCCGTTTCTCCGATGTCTGGATTTGTTCAAACTATAGCGATTGACCCAAAAACCATCGACAGCATGAATCGCACGCCAAATGCGAGCGATCACCTTAAGTTGCTTTCGCAATTAAAAGAGGCTGGCGTAAAAGTTGTTATCTATTTGATTAGTCCTGGCGAAGTCGTTGGCAGTTACGATGAACTCGTGGCACTTGCACATAAGGCCGAAGAATTCCCCTTTTTCATGATTGCCATTAGTGATGTTTGGCCAAAGAGCCAAGAGGCCAATTTTATACCTAGGCCGCCATTTGAAAAACTCAAAGCGGTATCTGCGCCCTATACATCTGATTTGAAATTGGCTGCAAAAGACGATGTCACACGTCGTATGTTTACCTCCTTTCAAAATGAAATGCTGATGCATCCTACGGTCGCCGGTCTTTACAATACCGAAATACGCGATGAAAAAAATATTCGTGGGCTTTTCAAATTTTTTGCCTCCAACCAAGTTTTTATCGATTTTAGACCATCAGGTACTTATCCGCGCACTAGTTTTTTCAATGCTATGAACGACAAATTAGATCGCCGCCAATTTAAGAATAGCATTGTCGTCGTGGGCAGAGACGTTCAGGCTACCGTTGACGACTATGTTCGAACACCATTTTCAAGAGATGTCATCGCCATGAGTTTCTTAGAAATGCATGCCAATATGCTCGATACTATGATTTTGAATTCTGCTTTTGTGCAGACTCCCTCATGGCTCAGCTTACTTATAACCAGCCTCATATCAATGCTCACTGTTTATGTCGTGCTCTTAGTAAAACCCACCAAGGGCCTAGCAATTCTGGGTGGAGCCTTTGTGTCGTTTTCAATTATTTGTTATTTTCTTTTTTGGTGGGCGGGACTGTGGATTGATATGAGTCATCCATTTTTATCGATTTTTGTCTGTTATTATTTTTTCATTCCCTATCGCCTTATTATTGAAAATCGCAAGAGTTGGGAATATCTGCAAAAAAACAGATTGCTAACTCAAGTAGAAGAGCTCAAAACAAATTTCTTAAGTATGATGTCGCATGATTTGAAAACCCCTTTGGCTCGCATCAGCGGCATGACCGATGTCGTAATGGGTGAAGCCGCAGCTCTTTCGGAGCGCCAGCGAGATGCGGTTTTAAATATCCGAAAATCTTGTGACGAATTGGTTGAGTTTATAAGTTCTATTTTAAATTTGGGCCGAGTTGAAAGCAAAGAACTCAAGCTCCACCTATCAAGCAAGGATCCCAATCAACTTCTAGATGAAGTGATCGCGAAATGTGAATATGCCGCCAGCCAAAAAAATATCGTCATTCAAACCGAATTTGAGACCCTTTTTAGCCTCAAAATGGATGTGGATTTGATCCGGCAGGTGTTTTCGAACCTCATTGAAAATGCGATCAAATATAGCCCTGAAAAATCACGTATTTTGGTCTCTACCGAAGAGCGCGATGGCCATATCGTCGTACAGATTGCCGATCAAGGTAACGGAATCCCAGCCGACGAAATTGGTCACGTCTTTATGAAGTTCTATCGAAGTAAGTCCGCAAAATCATCGGTAATTAAGGGTTCTGGCCTTGGCTTGTATCTTGCTAAATACTTTGTGGAACTCCATAAAGGAAGAATTAGCTTGGACAGTTCACCTGGCCAAGGATCGACATTCACTGTGGAGTTGCCTCAAGTTCAAGTTGAGGGTACATAGAAAGGCTTCGAAGATGGGCCGTAAAGTGTAATAGTGTTGATTTGATTTACAGTAGAACGTTTTAACGAGGTTTTGCATGCTTAAAGTTTTAGTAGTCGACGATGATCAGGGCTTAAGATTTTCAGTAAAAGAAAGTCTTGCCCAACGTGGCCAATTTGAAATTGATGAGGCCTTTGATGGCATCAATGCCATTGAAAAAGTAAAAGCCAATTCGTATAGTTTGGTTTTATTAGATGTCGATATGCCTCGCCTTGATGGCCTTGAAGCCCTCAAGCTTATAAAAGAATATGATCCCAGCATTATTGTTATTGTCATGACAGCTTATGCGACCATCGACAATGCGGTTCGCGCTGTTAAAGAGGGCGCTTTCAACTATATTTCAAAGCCTGTCAAAGGCGAAGATCTATTGGCTCTCATGGATCGCGCTTTGAAAGCTCAAAGTTTAATCTCTGAGATTGCTGCTAGCGCACCAGTCCTTATGGAGGCCGGCCGCAAAATCATCGGCAATACCGCTGAAATGCAAAAAGTATTTAATATCATCAATCGGCTATCAAAAGTGGATACTCCGGTTTTGATTCGCGGAGCTTCAGGAACTGGTAAGGAACTGGTTGCCAGAGCCATTCATTTTAACTCTGCTCGCAAAGATCAAAAGTTTGTTGCCATCAATTGTTCTGCTATTCCTGAAAATCTATTTGAAAGCGAACTCTTTGGCCATGAAAAGGGCTCATTCACAGGCGCTTCCGAAAGAAAAGTTGGTAAATTTCAATTCGCAGAAGGCGGAACCCTATTCCTAGACGAACTCGGTGATATGCCGGTTCTTATGCAAGTTAAATTGCTACGGGTTTTACAAGAGAAACTATTCACTCCAGTAGGTTCCAATCGGGAGATTGAATCCAATGTTCGCGTTATCGCGGCTACCAACCGCCCCTTAGAAGAAATGATCAAAGAAGGAAAATTCAGAGAAGATTTATTTTATCGCTTGAATGTTATTCCAATATTTTTGCCCTCTTTAGCTGAGCGAAAAAATGACCTTGAAAATTTAATCCAAACATTTATCAAAAAGTTCAATAAGACTCATTCACGTAGAGTCATCGGAATGTCGCCTGAAGCCTCTTCAGTTATGAAAAAGTATGACTGGCCAGGAAATATTCGAGAACTTGAAAATGTTATTGAGCATTCCTTTATCTTAGAGACCGGTAATATTTTAACTCTTGCTTCTTTACCTGAATCGGTTTTGATGGCAACCGGAGTGAGCGTTTCAAATCTATCAGCGCCAACAATTGACGCCGAAATTCTTGACGATGATGAACTTGAATCTATTGGCTCAGAGCTGAGCGATGATACGGCTGAAGAGAGCCTTGAAATGGTATCAATCAATGGCGAAGCGCTTGATTTTAATAAGCACAAAGAAGCCTTTGAGAAAGAATTTATCATAAAAGCCTTGAAGGCTTTTAAAGGCAGAATCAATCAAACAGCTCTTCATGCAAATATTCCAAAAAAGACTTTGCTTCGCAAAATCGAAAAATACGGAATCAACGCAAAAGATTATTTTGAGAGTGCCACCTAGGATTTCGTAATTCGGCCCGGCAAGCAGTTGAACACAGGCTACAATTTAGGGGGCAGCGATATTATAATTCGGTGGTATCAAATCCACTCTATTATTTGCATGTTTGTAAATATACTTATCGAAATCCAGTGGCCGCCGAGATCTGCGAACACGTTGAAGAATATCCTTGGAGCAGCCTTCAAATTCTTCTTGGAAAAAAGCGAGGAATCATTCCGCTTATTGAAGATGCAACTCTTTTTAGTTCTACAGAAATTGTGCTCAATTGGCTTAACCAAGCATATGATAAAGTTGAAGCAAAAGATCTCAAGGCCGCCTTTCGAAAAAAACAATTCGAGTTTTCAAACGAAATGACGACCAATCGAAAAAATCAGCTCGCTAAAGTAGAGTCAATTCAAAACCTTCAAGCGCTTAATTACGAAATGTTAGCAGGCACCTTCAATGAAGGCGAGCACCGATGCGAGTGGCTTCCATCTTAAATGGGCCGCGTGCATTCATTCCGGTAAAGCTAAAGTGTCCTTTGACAGCATCTACAAAAGTAGAGGTCAAAACAGCTTGGCCGATTGAAAGCAAGCAGGTCGGATGACCCTTCGATGAGCCTTCGCCAAATTCGATGTGATACTGTTGCTGAGGGATTCCATTGACCATAACGGTGAAGATCAATCCATCGGGCCATTTGGTAACTTCAACTATATCACGTTCAGTGGGGCCGTAGTTGGAGCTTGCAACCGTGGCGAAAGTTCCTATGAAGTTTGTTTTAATATCTAAGCAAGGATCTGCGGCATGTGCAAAAAATGGAAGTCCGATTACAAGGGCAAAGAAAAATATTTTCATAAAAGCTCCTTTTGGTTGGTTGCCGGATTTTTAATCTGAAATTTAGGAGCTTGCAAATGAAATGACTGAGTCAAAATTTTTTATCGATTTTTTCGAAGTCAACTTCTAAAAATTATTTTTAGACATCGCTAATTTTGCTCGAAAGCCTTTAAATGCGCCCTTAACAAAGCTTTGAGATTTTATTGTCGTCTGCAATTTTTTTCATTGCTTCGATTGATGAAGATTTGTAACGTTCTGCCCTTATGTCATCGAGCAATTTATATCCTCCTCAGGCGTTCACACGCGAAATGCTTTCCCAAGCATATATGTGGCTGCAAGCTCAGCCCGAGTCGGTGCGCGAACTTGCTCGGAATCCTGAATCTTTGATTGCACTTTACTTAAAAACTCAAAGATCTCAGCTCTATAATCAAAAGAAGATGGAAAGCCAAAGTACCAATCCTTATGCCGACGCACCAGTAAGTGCGCAGAACTTTATGACGGATTTAAAGTCATTGGCTGAGGGTCTAAAGCAATTTGAAGATCCTGCTCCGGCCAATCAAGGTTTGAGTCAAGGAATGAGCCAGTCAACGAGTCCGGCGCCCCAGCTCCCCCCTCTTCCGCCGCCAGTTTTTCAACAGGAGCGCGTTCAAGCGCCTCAAGGTTTTGCGGCTCAGCTCCGAAGCGAAATTCCTGGGTCGAAAGTGCAGACTCCACAGCTAAATTCGAGTAGCCAGTACATGATTCGGGAGGTCAAGGAGAAGCTGAATCTGAGCTCTGACCTCGAGGCAATCAATATGTTGGTTGCAATTGCTTACAAAAATCTAAAAAGCCTGATAGATTAATCCAAAATTCACAGCATTTTGGGGATATTAAGTGAGTCAAAATAGCGACAATAAAAGCGCGTCTCAAGCCAATGAACTAAAAAATACGTTAAATTTGCCGATTACTGATTTTCCGATGAAGGCCAATCTTGCAGAAAAAGAGCCGCAAGCCATTGCCGGTTGGAATGAAAGAAAACTCTATCATAAAATTTTGCAAAAAAATTCGGCGCGCCCTAAATTTGTGATGCCAGACGGCCCCCCTTATGCCAACGGCAATATTCACATCGGTCATGTGCTCAATAAGTGCCTCAAAGATTTTGTCGTAAAGTATAAAAATATGTCTGGGTATAGGGCAGCTTTTATTCCTGGTTGGGATTGTCATGGCTTGCCGATTGAACACAAAGTTACCAAAGAATTAGGCCCGAAGAGAAAAGAAAAATCAGAAGCTGATATTCGTGAGCTTTGCAGACAGGAAGCAAAGAAGTGGATCGAAATTCAAAAAAACCAATTCATGCGTCTCGGGATTTTAGGTGAATGGGAAAACCCATATTTAACACTTGATCCGGCTTATGAAGCTGAAGAAGTTCGTGAGCTCGCCCGCTGTTTGAAGAATGGCGTCTTATATCGCGGCGAAAAACCTGTATATTGGTGTCCGACATTGCAGACGGCTCTTGCTGAGGCAGAAGTCGAATATGCCCCACATAAGAGTCACTCAATCTATGTGAAATTTTTTATGGATAAAGGTCTTGAGAAATTTTCTTCAAAGCTTCTGAAAAAACCGACAGCTGTTGTGATCTGGACGACAACTCCGTGGACCCTTCCTGCCAATCTTGGTATCGCCTTTCATCCTGATTTTGAATATCAATTTTTTGAAACTGAAGAAAACTATCTGCTCATCGCCACGCAATTGAAAGAGGCTTTCGAAAAAGAAACGGGAGTGACACTTACTCCCACAGGTATCAAAACCAAAGGGGCCGAGCTCGATCGCTTGACGGCAAAGCATCCGTTTATTGCAAGAGAGTCCTTATTTGTTCTCGGTGATCATGTGAGTGCAGATGCAGGTACGGGTGCGGTACATACAGCGCCTGGGCATGGTCAAGATGACTATAAAGTTGGTTTAAAATATGGTCTCAAAGTTTTAAGCCCGGTTGATGCCGCCGGCAGATATACGGATGAAGTGCCTGAGTATCAGGGTAAGCAAATTTTTGAAATGAATCCGGTAATTGTAGAGCGTTTACGCGAAAGTGGTCATTTGATTTCTGCCAGGATTTTTGAACATAGTTATCCCCATAATTGGCGCTCGCTGACACCACTTATTTTTCGCGCTACGCCTCAATGGTTTTTAGGCATGGATTTAGAATCTAACCCTATTCGCAAAAAAGCTCTGGCAGCTCTTAAGGAAATTCAATTTGTTCCGAAATGGGGAGAAAGCCGCATTCGTTCAATGATTGAAAATCGTCCAGATTGGACTTTGTCACGTCAAAGAATTTGGGGCGTCCCTATTCCGGTTTTTTATTGCGAGAAATGTGATCAAGAAATTCTCGAAGTTGCAGTCATGGAGAAAGTCGCAGATCTCATGGAGAAAAATGGCGGCATCGAAGCCTATCATAAACTCCCGATCAAAGACTTCATTGGGGATCGCAAATGCAAGAAGTGCGGCCACAATGAATTCAAACGCGGTCAAGACATTCTAGATGTTTGGTTTGATTCAGGCGCTTGCCATGCAGCCGTGCAAAGTCGCAGAAGTGATCTTGCAAGTCCCGCTGATATTTACCTAGAGGGAAGTGACCAACACCGAGGCTGGTTTCAAACGAGCTTATTGTCATCGATTGCATCGACGGGAAAAGCTCCGTTTAAAGCATTGGTTACTCACGGATTTGTGAACGATGCCAAGGGTCGCAAGATGAGTAAGAGTCTTGGGAACGTAATTGACCCAGCAGATATCTGGAAAAAGGATGGCGCTGAAATTTTGCGCCTTTGGGCAGCCTATGAAGATTTTGGCGATGATTTAAGCTGTGGTCCTGAAAGTTTTCAGCGTGTAACGGAGAGTTATCGAAAGTTCCGTAATACCATTCGCTTTATGCTCGGAAACTTAGGAGATTTTAAGCCTGAAAAAGATCAAGTCGCCTACAGCGAATTGACGGCCCTTGATCAACTTGCACTTAGTAAACTCAATGATTTGATAGCAAAATCCACCGACGCATATGAAAAATATGAGTTCTTTAAAGTCTATCATCTCTTAAATAATTTTTTCACTGTCGATTTGTCCGCAGCTTATTTGGATATGTTAAAAGACCGCCTCTATACTTGGAGAAAAGATTCTCTAGAACGCAGATCGTCGCAAACCGTCATATTTGAACTCTTGGGAAATTTGATTCGTATCATGGCTCCGATCACCTCTTTTCTGTCTGAAGAGACGCTTACTTATATGCCGGGCAATAAAGCTGAGAGCATATTTTTGTTAGATTATCCAAAAACGAATGCCAAGTGGGATAACTCACAGCTTAAAATTGAATTTGAAAAACTTTTTGAGTTGCGTTCAGAAGTGTCAAAGGCACTTGAAGAGTTGCGCCGCGAGAAAATCATTGGCTCAGGACTCGATGCGCGCCTTGAAATAACCGCGGAAGGCGATAGTTACAAAGTTCTTAAAAAGTATGAAAATAATTTATCTGAGTATTATATTGTAAGCCAAGTGAACTTAAGTCAGGGACCCGCTAAGATATCAGTCAGTAAAGCCAAGGGCCAAAAGTGCGAGCGCTGTTGGTATTTTGATGAGAAGATTGGCTTGAGTCCGAAATTTCCGACAGTTTGTCCAAAATGCGTGAGGGCTTTGGAATGAAAATAAAATATTTGTTGCTTGCAGCTATAAGCGGCGTCATCGTGACGTCTGATCAAGTTGCAAAAATATTTATTCATACTCATTTTAAGTTAGGCGAATCCTACCAGGTTATTGCAAATTTTTTCAATTTTACTTATGTGAGAAATCCCGGAGCTGCATTCGGATTTTTAGCGAGTAGCCATCCCGCCTTTCGCGATTTGTTTTTTCTTTCAATGCCTCCCATTGCACTTTTAATTATTTTAGCAATAATGAGGGGCATTCGCGACAATGATAAATGGATGGCGGTTTCTCTTTCTCTGGTTTTTGCAGGGGCCGTTGGTAATTATATTGATCGTTTGCATTTTGGCTATGTCGTCGATTTCTTGGATTTCACTTTACGCTATAAGAACGCTCAGGGAGTCTTTCAAGTTTATTCTTGGCCAGCATTTAATATTGCCGATATGGGAATAGTTACTGGCGTCTGCACTCTTCTTTTTTTAGAGCTTGTTAAGCAAAAGAGTCCCGTCTCTGTAGCTACTAAGGATAAGGATGTCGCCGTTGGCACCTCTGCACGCGATTGACGGATTCTGGCCGCTTTTTAGGCTCTTCGACATTGTCATTCCGACTTACTATCCGATCATTTCACTTAGTTTTTCACTTTGCCTTTTTTGGCTAGCCAAACGCGCAAGAGATCAAGACTTTGAAATGCGCTTGGTCTTCGACCTTTTCATTTTGACTCTTATTTCAGGTTTTTTAGGCGCAAGATTATTTCATGTTTTTTTTGAAGATTTCGAATTTTATAAATTGAATCCCCTTGAGATCTTAAAGTTTTGGAATGGTGGCTTTGTTTTTTATGGTGGCGCCATTGCAGCCTTTGTTTGCGGCACTATGCTTTTACGCTTTCAAAGATATGCTGTCGGCCCATTGCTGAACTTGGTTGCCCCTGTTGCGGCCCTTGGTTACGCCCTAGGTCGCATTGCCTGTTTTGTGACAGGTTGTTGCTTTGGAGCGAGCTGTGATCTTTATCCTGGCTTTAGCTTCAGGCATCCAACCCAACTCTACGCGGTACTAATTGAATTCGTAATTCTGGCCGTTTTATTAAAATTTGAAAGATTAGCTGCAATTTCAAAAAATTCGCCCTGGAGAGGCATTTCCGGCGCTGTGTTTTGTTTATGGCTCATTTTGCATTCGCTCGGACGCCTCTTTATGGAGGCATTGAGGGCAGATCTACGTGGACCAATGCCACTTTCAGTAAGCATTTCCTCTTGGATAAGTATTTTTATACTAATTTCAACTGCTAGTTATTTAAGGATTCAGTTTAAGAAAAAATAGTAGGCTTGGGATGCGGTCGCAGCACTAGGTAAATTCTATAGACCTACAAATAAAAATCTTTTCATTTCTAGCTCACTCAAGTTTTAGCTGAGAGTGGTAGTTTCGAACTCAGAAAAAAACAAACCACTCTAAAAGGAGTAAAATATGAAGGCAATTATCGCATCAATCGTACTTGGCTTGGCTTTGACAGCAACTGCAGCTGAAACTACAGCTCCAGCTACAACGGCTCCAGTAGCTCCAGCTACAGCAACTGCTACTGCTCCAACTGCAGCAGCTCCAACTGCTACTGCTCCAAAATCAGAAGGCAAAAAAGTTGCTAAAAAAGCAAAAGCTAAAAAAGCTGCTAAGAAAGCTATGTAATTTTTCGCTTTGAGCGAAAGATTAAATGTAATCTTTAAAACCCATGATTCTAAAAAATCATGGGTTTTTTATTTTTGGTTTTGGCAGCTATAAAGAGAGTAAAATTGGGAACTGCGTTCAAATTTATAGAGCTTAGCAAATTCGTTGGTCCAATTTTCTGAAAAGACATTTCCGTGAAAACCTTGCATTCCCCACGGATGATCACCCTTGGGCAAAATAATAAACGGGATTTTGCAGCTTTTAAATAAATCAATAGTACTTTGCGGAATGAATACACCTGAACCGTTCATATCCATAACGGCGCTATGATCTAAAATCATACTGTCACCAAGTGAAACCAATTCGGGCTTGTAGTAACTCATTTCCATTTGGGAGTTGTCCCCGTATCCAAGCTCTACCGGTCCTTCGCCGACACTTGATCGCAAAACCTTTAGGTCGCTTCGCTGAGAGATCTGCAGGGGCCAGTTCGCAAAATACTTCCAAAGAGCTTTTTGGCTTAATATAGCGTCATAAGAAAGACCAAGGAGCAAGCAAAGTAAATAAACTTTCGCGATTGGATTGAACTCACGCACTTCGATAAGTGCGACATAAATAAAGAATGCAAAAAATGGCATAAAGTGGTGTGTGCCTGCGCCGACTAAGCTTCCGAAAAGACCCGCCACGAAGACGCTAAAGATTAGGCTCCAAAAACTCCACTTTATTGTCCTCTGAAGTTTGAGAAGCAAAATGAGAACCAAAAAGCTTATGAAATAGGTTAAATTATCTGTCGCAAGCATAAGACTCAAGCCACGTTTAGAAACGACACTTAACCATAAGAAGTAATTTTCAATCGAGATATGTGGCAGAAGAAAAGGAAAAACCGTCGCGGCGGCTGCTGTGAACAAGCCCAAAAATAGCCCTGACCAAGACCAAAGCGCGCGTTTAGACTCCCAAGAATAAGTGGCCAGTGGAACAAAATAAATAAAGGCGTGAATTTTACAGCCCTCTCCCAAGCCCGCTAATAATCCTAGCAGAGTGAAAAAAAGAAGAGGCCGGGTTTTTCCCCATAACTCAAGCACCAAGATCGCAAATATAACATAAGCAATAACAAATGAATCGGGACGATTCACAAAGGCAAAGTTATCGAAGCCGAGCCAACAGAGACTGACCAAGCCGAGAGCCATGAACGCAAGCGAGCTTTTTTCACTAGCCCGTTTGACCGCAAAAAATAAAGCGAGAAGTCCCAAAATTAAGTTTACAAGACCCATTAGTTTTGACGTCTGAATAGCAAATACGCCAGATATCAGCAGCAGACTATTCGCAACCGAAGTCCAAGGGCCATATAAGAGTGAATAACGAGCTGGAGAATCAACCGCAGTAAAGATTGGCTGCGCATTTTTATAGGCCTCAGCAATGAGAGCCAAATTAACTTCAATATAACTAAAATAACTATATGAAAGCGTATAGGCAATGGCGGTGAAAAGTAACCAGAACAGGCTCATTTTACAGAGGCAGGTGACCACTATCGAATCGAAGCTTAACGACGACAAATATGATTTTGGCCAAAGTCTTTTTGCAATATAGAATATGAAAAAGATGAGGCCGACATTGATAAGAAGTGAATCAATTTTCACAGAGCTCACTTGCTTTCTATCGCTAGAGGAATGCTCAAATTCGTTATATATTTTGGTAGGCGAAGGCACCGGAAGTGTCAAATTGAATTTGAAATATAAGAGCGCGTTTATGGTGACGCAATACTTCTTAAACGCGCTCTAAGTTGGCAAAAAGGACTGAGATAGGCTAGCTTCGAGACTTCTATTTGAGAACACGAAAGCCTCTTTTGGCGTAAACCAACTATGCAATTTTGGTGAGCGAGTCCTTATGCAACAGAATTTAATTGTCTTGACCGGTGCCACTGGTTTTTTGGGCTCAAGACTTCTTAAGAAACTCCAATTGGAGAAATTTCAAGTTAGAGTTTTGGTTCGTCCAGAAACAGATTTGCGTAAGCTTAATTCTTTAAGTAGCCTCCCGCCAATTATTTGGAATGCTCGTAAATCCCAGCCTGAGACCCCAGTAGATCAATCTATTCACACTATCATTCATTGTGCTGCTGAATATGGTTTTGAAAAGGCCGGGGCAGAGAAACTTACGGAAACGAATTTGAACTTTAGTCGCGCACTTTTTGCGTGGGGGACACTTTCAAAAATGCAAAGATTTGTGAACGCTGGCACAAGCTTAAAACCTGAAGTGAGTCCTTATGCAGAAAGCAAAGAAGCCTTTCGTGAGTTTTTAATAAATCAAAAATCAAGCGAAATTGTACATCTGCAGCTCGAGCATTTTTATGGGCCTGGCGATTCTGCGAAAAAATTTGTCACCTGGTTAATATGTGAATTACTTCAGAATCGAAGTCGGATACCACTTACCCTTGGAGAGCAAATCAGAGACTTTATATATGTTGATGATGTGATCAATGCTTTTGTTCATTCTTTAGAATTGAAAGTTGAAAGCGGATTTAATCAGTGGCATGTGCGTTCACCTCAGAGTAGCAGCATTCGAAAAATTGCCGAGCTGATTTGCGAGCTGTGTGGCAAAAATCAGAACTGCTTAGGTTTCGGTGATAAAATCTATCGCACTCAAGAGCAGATGCAGGTCGAACAAAATCAAAGATCCTTTATGCAAACCGGCTGGACTCCTAATGTTTCTTTGCGTGAAGGACTAATTAAAACGATAGAATTTGAAGACCACAAAATGAAAAACTGGGGTGACAATTGAAATTTTTAATTACCGGGGGCTGTGGCTTTTTGGGAAGCAATCTTGCGACCGAGGTACTTAAACGAAACGAAGAACTATTTATCGTTGATAATTTGAGTCGCAAAGGATCAGAGCAGAACAAACAATGGCTTGAATCAAAAGGCCGATTTAGTTTTTTTCAAGTTGATACGCGAACGACCTCAGATATTGAAAAAGTGATTCAAAGTATTCAGCCCGATGTGATATTTCATTTAGCCGGACAAGTTGCAATGACCACATCACTTGAAGATCCACGAAAAGATTTTGAAATCAACGTTCTTGGCGGCCTCAATGTTCTAGAATCCGTGCGAAAATTTTCGCCAAAAAGTATCGTATTTTATTCATCAACAAATAAAGTTTACGGAGATTTTTCACATATCAAATTCATTGAAGAGGCCACTCGTTATAGTACTCCTGAGTATAAAAATGGCTTTGCTGAAAGTACTCCACTTGATTTTCAATCACCCTACGGCTGTTCAAAAGGAGCCACGGACCAATATATGCTCGATTATTTCAGAGCTTTCGGGGTTCGCACTGTAGTCTTTAGGCACTCTACAATTTTCGGAGGAAGACAATTTGCCACTTTTGATCAAGCCTGGATCGGTTGGTTTATTAGCCAAGCTATTTTAGAGAAGAAAAATCTATTAAAAGAGCCCTTTACAATTTCAGGAGACGGTAAACAGGTACGGGATATATTGTTCGCGTCTGATCTTATTCAATGTTATTTTTCGGCACTTGAGAAAATCGATCAAACCCAAGGCCAAGTTTTCAATATAGGCGGCGGAATGGCGAATTCACTATCGCTACTTGAGCTCTTTAAGATTCTAGAATCGGAGATGCAGGTTTCGCTAAAATATCGCAAGCTCCCGTGGCGACACTCCGATCAAAAAGTTTTTGTCGCCGATATTCAAAAAGCTCAAAAGGTTTTCGGCTGGAGTCCAAAAGTCGATCGCCTCACCGGAGTGCGCGAAATGATAGAATGGGTGAAATCCAATGATTGAACTCAGTATTGTAATTCCCGCTTATCGCGAAGAAGAGAACTTGCGTTTATTGCTGCCAAGATTGAAAGCCGTTTTAGATGAGACAAAATTGGCCTTTGAGATTTTGGTGGTCGATACTCAAACTCCATTGGATAATTCAAAAGAAGTTTGCGAGGTAGAACAGCTTCGTTATGTGCCACGCGAAAATGCCAACGATTATGCCGATGCGGTTCGAACCGGAATTTCACGTGCTCTGGGGACCTATATCTTGTTTATGGATGCCGACGGCTCACATACGCCCGAGTATATTCCAAAGCTTTTGCAATACCGACAGCAGTTTGATGTGGTGTCAGCTTCTCGTTATGTATCTGGTGGCGATACCGAAAATAGCTTTTATCTTATTTTGATGAGTCGAATCGTCAACCTCGCATATTCGATTGTTTTAGGCTTAAATTGCAAAGATGTATCAAACAGCTTTAAGCTTTACCGCGCTTCACAACTACGAGAACTTCAATTGAGGTGCCGAAACTTCGATATAATTGAGGAAATTCTCTTTAAATTGACCCGAAAGTTTAAGATCAAGATCAAAGAAGTTCCATTTACCTTCAAAAAACGTATGTTTGGTGATAGTAAACGTAATCTCGTAGTATTTATGATGACGTATTTGTATACACTTTTAAGACTGCGATTTGGTCGCTAAAATGAGATTTGTCCAAAATGAACGGGACCTTCGTTGCCTTCGGCCTCGGCTTTTGCGGCCTACAGGAAGTAGTCCGCCGCGCCTCTGCCTCGAACGCCGCAGGTTCATTTAAGGCGCATTCATTTTGGACAAATCTTATAAGGAGAGGAAATGAAAGCTGTGATTCTGGCGGGAGGCAAAGGCACTCGCATAATGGAAGAAAGCAATTTAAAACCAAAACCCATGATTGAGGTCGGCGGCAAGCCAATCCTATGGCATATCATGAAACTCTATTCACATTTTGGCATCAATGATTTCATTATTTGCTGTGGCCATCGCGGCTATGTCATAAAAGAATATTTTGCGAATTATTTTTTGCATAATTCGAATGTCACCTTTGATATGAAAGCAAATAAGCTTCAGATTCATCAAAATTTTGCAGAGCCCTGGACGGTGACCACAATTGACACCGGCGAAAATACTATGACCGGCGGAAGACTCAAACGGGTCGCTGAGTATTTAGATAACGAAGATTTTTGTTTTACCTATGGTGATGGTGTTGGCAATATTGATATAAAGAAAAGTATTGAGTTTCACAAGAAAGAAGGTCGACTTGCGACTTTGACTGCGACTCTTTCCCCAGGGCGTTTTGGCAATATTGGACTCTCCGGAAATCTTGTCACGAGCTTTCAAGAAAAGCCAAAAGGCGAGGCCTATATCAATGGTGGATTTTTTGTACTCTCGCCTAAAGTTATTAAATACATTAAAGATGATGCAAGCATTTGGGAGCGCGAACCTCTCGAGGCTCTTTCTCGCGATAAGCAAATGGGGGCCTTTTTTCATGACGGCTTTTGGCAGCCCATGGATACCTTAAGGGATAAAAATTATCTCGAAGAACTTTGGGCTTCAGGAGAAGCTCCATGGAAGCTATGGAATTAAATTTTTGGAAAAATAAAAAAGTTTTTTTAACTGGGCATACCGGCTTTAAGGGTTCGTGGCTTAAGCTTTGGTTGGAGCACTTAGGCGCGCAAGTGACTGGTTATTCATTAAACCCAAATACCAGTCCAAATCTTTTTGAAGCTTCGGGGCTTATAAATACAAATGGAACTTCGGAATTTGGTGATGTTTGCGACTTTGCATTACTTGAAAAATCGCTAAAGGCGTCAAAAGCCGATGTGGTTTTTCATTTAGCGGCTCAACCACTAGTTCGTTACTCCTATGAAAATCCTATCGAAACTTATGCCACCAATATGATGGGTACTGTGCATTTGCTGAATGCCGTTCGGGCAACTCCTGAAGTCCGTGCCGTGGTGATTGTGACCACAGATAAATGTTATGAAAACCGCGAATGGCTTTGGGGCTACAGAGAAGATGATCCCGTTGGAGGATTTGATCCCTATTCAAGCAGCAAAGCTTGCGCTGAAATCATTACCTCAGCTATGCGACGTTCGTATTTTAATGAGCATGGTCCGGCTATTGCCAGCGCTCGCGCCGGAAATGTAATTGGCGGCGGCGATTGGGCCGGCGATCGTTTAATACCCGATATTATGCGAGCGATTCAAAATCAAAATGTCTTGAAAATACGAAATCCTCAAGCCACCAGACCTTGGCAACATGTACTTGAGCCTTTGCATGGCTATATGATGTTGGCCGAAGCCCTATTCTCGAAGGGGCGTGAATTTGCGGAAGCTTGGAATTTTGGACCTGCAGAGCAAGATGCAAAAAGTGTAGGTGAAATTGTTCACATGATGAGTGAGACACTCAAATCTCTTGGCTCAAAACCTGAATTTAAATTTGAACTCAATGATTCGCTTGAGCACAAAAATAAACTTCATGAGGCGCATTTTTTAAAGCTCGATTGCTCGAAAGCACACGCTTTGCTGGGCTGGCAGCCGCGCTGGAATGCTGAGACTGCAATTTTAAAAACTGCAGAGTGGTATAAAAGTTTTTATGAAAATCCAAAACTGGCGAAGACTTTGGTTTTAAAACAAATCACGGACTACAGTCATGGGAGTAAGCTCATTGTCTAGCCGAGAAAAAGATTTAAGGGCGCAAATCTCTAAACTGGTGAAAGAGTACTATCAAGAGGTTCATTTTCCTCAGCAGCAGCAAGCATTTATTCCTGGGGAATCCCGTCTCAATTACGGCGGTCGAATATTCGACGAAAAAGAAATGATTTCGTTGGTTGATGCCTCACTTGATTTTTGGCTAACTTCCGGACGCTATACTGACGAATTTGAAACACGCTTGGCTGAACTGCTGGGCGCCAAATGGGCCCTGCTCGTGAACTCAGGATCCTCGGCAAATTTATTGGCATTTAGCGCACTTACTTCCCCCCTATTAAAAGAAAGACAAATCAGGCCAGGAGATGAAGTCATCACGGTTGCGGCAGGCTTTCCCACGACAGTAAATCCCATTATTCAATTTGGAGCGATACCGGTTTTTGTAGATGTGACTGTCGATGATGGCACTTACAATATTGATGTCAAACAACTCGAAGAAGCCTTGAGCCCGAAAACACGGGCGGTTATGGTGGCCCATACTCTCGGAAATCCTGTTCGACTGAAAGAGCTCACCGCATTTTGTCGCAAACACAATTTGTGGTTCATTGAAGACAATTGCGATGCTTTGGGTTCACTTTATGAAGGAAAGAAAACCGGAAACTTTGGCGACTTTGGGACATCAAGCTTTTACCCTCCTCACCACTTAACAATGGGCGAAGGTGGCGCGGTTTATACCAGTCATCCACTATTAAAGCGAGCTGCAGAATCATTTAGAGATTGGGGCCGTGACTGTTGGTGTCCGTCTGGCAAAGACAATACTTGTAAGAAACGCTTTGGCTGGGAACTTGGCGCTTTACCAAAGTCATATGATCATAAATATATTTACAGGCATTTTGGTTACAATCTCAAGGCCACAGATTTGCAGGCAGCAATTGGCTGTAAACAACTTGATAAACTCGAGGCTTTTACTAAGAGAAGACGTGAGAATTTTAGTTTTTTACGAAGCGCTCTCGCTGAGTTTGAAGATTATTTTGTTTTACCCAATCCAACTGAAAACTCAGAACCAAGCTGGTTTGGGTTTATTTTAAGTGTGCGGCCCAATGCCGGCTTTACTCGCCATGATATTGTGAGTTTTTTAGAATCCAAAAAGATTCAAACACGAATGTTATTTGCAGGTAACTATATACTTCATCCTGCATTTGATGAAATGCGAAAAGAGAAAAAGGGCTATCGAGTCATTGGCGAACTCACCAATACGAACCGAGTCATGAATGAAAGCTTTTGGGTTGGAGTTTATCCCGGAATCACTCGCTTTATGCTTGAGTATTTGGTGGAGCAGTTGCGTATTTTTGTAAAGCGGTAAAACTGGACCCTTAGACTGTTAAATCTGAAAATTAGGCGAAGTTTCGTTGTGGCCATTTCAAATTGGTGGATCTTTTTAAAACTTAAGCCGCAAGTTTTTTATTATCTCGGCTTGGTTTTTCTTTTGGAGTCGAATTTTCTTCAACACTCCTAAGCGGAGCATCTTTCTTGGACAAATCCAGCAGCAAAACATTGTGATACAAAGAATAGAGCGCGATATGCAGACTAAGCCTCTCTGGCTTTTTTGTCGTACACCAAGTCTTTCGAAATAGGCGATTGATGTTTGCTCGGTACATCGCAAAGGTGTGATTCAAACTAAACAAAGGATCAAAGCCAACTTTTTTTAATTCGCCTTGGCCCGTTACTGCCGACCTACTACCCCGATGAGTTTTATAAGTCGCTTTCGGAAAAAACTCCTTAACGTCTTTTACATAATGTGGATTCATATCCGACTGAATCAAAGCATTCTTATCAATATAGGGCTCAATGCTTTTGAAGAGTTCTCTTCGCATTTTATTCCGGGTATCTTTTCGTTTTCCGTATTTTTTAAGAGCTTTTTTAACTAATAGACCCTTGGCGTTCATTTGAGAAACCCGAAAGCCTAGGATCCATCTGGTTTCATGTTCGACCGCCAAAGTAACAGATAGTGGCTTACATTTGGTGTGCTCAAATGTTTCAAGATCATCAAATTCAATACTTTTAACATCCGGAAAAAATTGATTGAGTTGCGGCAAGATCTTTTGAGCTTTATTACCCATCAAA
>JAYUEN010000187.1:0-5467 GCA_043739185.1 Bdellovibrionales bacterium | reverse complement strand
CCACCAAGCGTGGCACAATTGCAAAGGTTGAGGGCTGTGAAAATGCGCGGGCCACGCCGGTTAAGAACGAAGAAATAAAGAGGCAGATAATTTGTTGTTTATTTGAAAGCAAGAGCTCTGATCTTTGGGAAGCAAACATCACCACAGCCGAAAGAAAACTAACAGATATTAGACTGCGGTAAATCGCAAGTGGCCGGCCACGATCAACTATATACCCCGCATACAGCGCAAGGCTGAGTGCCGGAATGGCTTCTGCTAAGCCTATAAAACCAAGGAAAAGCGGATCATGAGTTAGGACATACATTTGCCAGCCCAGTAAGATGGCCTGCATTTGAACGGCAAAGGTAAATAAAAACCTTGCCACCATTAATTTTTTGAAATCAATCGAAATACTTGGCTGATCGTGCTTACGACTTTGATTTTTCATTCTAGACAGTTTGACTGAAAGAGCTGCTCCAAACAATAAACTAATTAATAATCTGGAACATTTGATCGTTTGGTTTTCAATTGAGAAAATAAAAATTGGAGGGCGCAACAAAAGGGGTAAAATGGCTCTTATCCCCAACTAACTAGCCCAAAAAATCTACACAATCAGATGCCTGAAAAGATAGGCCCTCACCAGAAACTTTTATTTGAGGATGATTCTTGCATCTCGTTCTCTTAAAGAATAAAAGTTTTTTAAGAGAACGTCTAAATATAGTAACCAAATAAATTAAAGGAGGAAATTGTGAGAACAATTCTTTTAGCTTTCTTGCTCAGTTTCGGACTTGGGCATTCTGCATTTGGAGCAGATGATAATGATCTCGTCACATCAGACTCAGTGGATTCAAAAACTCCAATGATGTACAACGAAGAACTTGCTGCGCCCTTTACAGAAGACGCTGCCAACCGTCCACAACCCCCAGGTCATCAAAATCCTACGACACATCCTGGACCACGCAATCCTGGTCCCGTAGGTCATCCCGGCCCACGCGGTCCGATGGGTCCATACCACGGACACGTTTACGATCATGGTCACTGGTATTATCCAGATGGTCGCCTCTATCCTATTTATCCAATCGGATGGATTTGGGATCCAATTTGGTATCCACGCTGGTGGGTTCCGAGCATCACATTTCCAGCATGGTATTGGATTGCAGAAATTCCTTATGGTTACTGGCAATGCACGGCCTTTAACGAATACCTTGAGCCTTTCGCAGCTATAGGTGCGACACGAAATCAGGCGGCCTACAATGCGACTTATGCTTGCGGTGGACAATCAATGGGATGTTATATCCCACACAACTATTGTCAATATCACTAAGCCAGAACTCAATATTCCGGCGAATCTAAAAGGAGACTCACTAAGTCTCCTTTTTTATTTTTGAATGAGGCCTATTGATGAGAGCTCTCGGCTACGGCCGGAGGGGCTGGTGGAGTCCTCGGAACAAAAGCCATGAGTGGATCGACAATTTCAACGTCAAGATCTAAAGCAATTTTCAAAACCTCAGTGGCATTATCTACAAATTGAAATTGAATGCTCGCTCGAACTTCCTCAGGAACATCTTTAAGATCTTTTTGATTTCGCTTTGAAAGAATCACGCGTTCAATTCCGGCTCGATGCGCGGCGATCACTTTTTCTTTAATTCCTCCCACTGGCATGACCGCACCTCTGAGCGTGATTTCACCGGTCATTGCAAGCTTTGGATCGACGCTTCGACCTGATAAAATCGATGCAATCGCCGTCAACATGGTTATGCCAGCCGATGGACCATCCTTCGGAATTGCGCCCGCAGGTACATGCACATGAATATCCTTCTTTTCAAATTCGAAATCACGAACCACGTGCGCAAGTCTAGAACGTACTAAACTGAGTGCTATTTGGGTCGATTCTTTCATAACCTCGCCTAATTGACCGGTGAGAATAAGCTGCCCACGGCCAGGCATCAGGTTTGCCTCTATAAAGAGGATCTCTCCTCCTTGCGAAGTCCACGCCAAACCAGTCGCCACCCCAGGAGGGCTCAATCTTTCCGCAACTTCATGAACAAAGCGCTCTTCACCCAAAATTTCTTCTAGATCTTTTAACTCAACTCGGATTGGAAGTTTCGCTTCGACATCAAGAACTTTCTCAGCCATCGATCGACTGACCTCCGCAATTTTCCTTTGCAGATCACGAACCCCCGCCTCTCTCGTATAGGAGTTAATAATCTTGAGAAGAGCTTCATCCGATATCTGTAGCTTCTCAGGACTCAGATTGTGCTCTTCTAGTTGTTTGGGAATTAAATGATTCTTGGCAATATGAAGTTTTTCTGCACTCGTATACCCACTGAGCTCAATAACTTCCATACGATCCAACAAAGGCCCTGGAATCGAATCCAAATTATTTGCGGTGGCGATAAACAAAACCTTCGACAAATCAAAGGGCACATCGAGATAGTGGTCCAAAAAGCTTGCGTTCTGTTCAGGATCCAAAACCTCAAGAAGTGCAGCCGCTGGGTCCCCACCATATCCGCGCACAAGTTTATCGATTTCATCAAGCATAAATACCGGATTATTTTCTCCGGCGCGTTTGATTGCTTGAATAATTCTTCCTGGCATCGCTCCAATATAGGTACGCCTGTGGCCGCGAATCTCAGAATCATCGCGAACGCCGCCGAGGCTTCCGCGAACAAATTTTCTCCCGAGAGCATTGGCGATGCTCTGTCCAAGACTGGTTTTTCCGACGCCCGGCGGACCCACCAAAAGCAGAATTTGGCCCTTGCTTGTTTTTTTAAGTTTCATAACCGCGAGCTGCTGAAGAATTCTATTTTTTATTTTTTCAAGCCCGTAATGGTCGCGATTTAAACTTTCACGCGCAATCCGAAGCTCGAGTTTTTCAAGAGCGTCATCACCAGAACTTTTAGCCCAAGGCAGCGCACACAATAAATCGAGATAATTGCGTATCACATGGGTTTCCGCAGAATTATTCCCCATGCCCTCAAGGCGCGCCAATTCTTCAAGAGCCACTTTTTTAATTTCTGCGGGCATGCCGATTTTCTCGAACTTCTCGCGATAATCATCATTTTCGTCCGAACTACTTTTTTCCCCAAGTTCTTCCCGAATGGTTCTCATTTGCTCTCTCAAAATGGCTTCGCGCTGCTGCTTTCCCAATTTATGCGAAAGTTTGTCGCGAATTTCAACTTGAACCTCAAGCCCATCTTTTTTCTTTTGCATTATTTCAAGTAAAAGCAAAACCCTCTTTTTCAAATGAACTTCCTCTAAAATGCTTTGCTTGATACTAGGCTCAATCTCAAGATTGGCGACACTCAAATATGTTAAAAAGGAAAGATCTTCAATTCCGGCCAAGATCTCCATGAGACGACTCGTATCAGAAGGCAAAAGCTCAAGTATTTTTTGCGCCATTTGCTTAAGACTTCCCAATAGGGACTGATAGGTCGCAGCATCTAAATCCACAACTTCCAAACTCTCAGAGCACATGGCCCAGAGATGCCCATCTTTTTCTTCAAATTCATTTATATGAAAACGCTTATCGCCACGTATAATAACTTGAAAGCCCTGAGTCTCGTCGCCACGTACCTTTTCAATTTTTGAAAGTGTTCCGGTTTTAAATAGATCTGCGGACTTTATATTCTGATCCAAATTTTCATTCTTTTGAGTCACTGCAAGTATCCAACCTCCGTTAGCTTGAGCGCTTCGAATAGCAGCTATACTTTGAACTCTTCCGACTCGAAGCGGAGAGCTTGTTCCAGGCATTACGACTGTGTTTTTAATTGGCAAAACGGGCGTGGTTCGCATGCGATGGACTCCTTGTGAGTGAAAATAACTATCGGCACGAAACCAATCTGGTTCCTAATTTTAAACTGTCAAGTGGACATAAATTCAATGGCACTTAATGATATTGATTGTGAACTTGTTTCGAAATGATTTTGACCAATTGAATTCAGCCATTTGTGAATATCTTGGAACTATACTTGCTTCGCCCAGTGTATAAATAGATGAGTCTAATTATTTTAGAATAACGAAATAATATGAGTCGTTCCAAAAACTGCGACGAGAACCAGAAGCACGAGTAGGAAGATTCGAAATTTCTCTAAAGCTGTTACCAATCTTTCAACCGATTCATTTGACATATAAGAAACCGCAGCTCTTTCAAATAGCCATAAGCCACTACCGAACAATACTGCGGCTACTATTACAAAAAATGATCTGGTTCGCCCCAAGACATCTTTGGCAAAAGCAGAGGCAAAGACAATTCCTATATAAATGACAATAAAAACTAATATAATCCGCGCAAATAAAATAATTTGTTGAAAATTTCGACGTATTTGCGGCTCACTTAAGCGTTTTATATATCTTCGCTCTCGCCCCTTATCGTTGGCAATATTTCGTCGTTCACTTGTCGAGCTTTCATCAGTCATAAGCTATCATAAAGAAAGCTTTCGAATTTTTCAAAATCAAAGTGATTTGCTAGACCTACGTCAAACATCTCGATTAGACCTTTTGCATAACTAGTCATACAAGACGTCTATTGTTTTTTATCCTGGCCTTAAGTTACCATTAATCATGATACAAATGTCACTCCCTTGGTGGGAATTTATTTTAAGAGCATTGATCGTCTTTATCTTTCTTTTGTTTATATTGCGCATAAGTGGCAAGCGCCAAATCGGACAACTTGCTCCCTTTGACCTCGTGCTATTACTCTTGCTAAGCAATTCCGTGCAAAACTCAATGAATGGCGGAGACAATTCTCTGATCGGCGGACTGATTTCAGCCGTCAGTTTAATTCTCTTTAACTTATTTTTGGGTTTTGTTTCTGCACGCAATAAAAAACTTGAAGACTTAATAGAAGGTCAGCCTCTTGTCCTCATTCACAATGGCAAGTGTTTTCACAAAATATTGGCGCAAGAAAATATTTCACGCCAAGATTTGGATCGGGCTATTCGCGAAGCCGGGCTTTCAGAGCTTCAAAATGTTAAACTTGCGATTCTTGAAACCAATGGTGCCATCTCAATCATAGCCAACTAATTTGTTGAAATACTTACAATACTTTGTATTCTTGAGGCGGATGTTTCCAAACCGTAAACAGCCGAGTCCATTTTGGTAATACGCTTCTCTGTTGCCGCTCAGCATTGGTTGGAGTAAAAGTGTACTGTCCTCAAACTGCAAAGGAGTTTGTATGAAAAAGTTTTTTGTACTCGCAGCTTTCGGAATTTTGGTAATTTCAAATTTAGCTCGAGCTCAGCAATTTCAAATTGTACCCAAAGTAGATGGCAGCTCGGGAATTACAATTGCTGTGCCCTATATTCTTGGTGTGCATCACGGCTCAGCCGCGCAAGTTTCAGGCTCCCTTTTAGCAAGCAATAATTTTGGCACTATTACCGGAAGTTTGGTGGTACCTCTCGCTTCAATGACGACTGGTAATCCGACACGTGATTGCCATATGAGAGAATCTCTGGGCATCGATTACACCAAGTCACAATATCCGAAG
>JAYUEN010000186.1:0-5471 GCA_043739185.1 Bdellovibrionales bacterium | reverse complement strand
TAAGGTTTAGTTGAGGCAACCATTCAGATTGCCATCATTTTGATGCTGATCTTGTCGGGTTTTAGATATTAGCAGACGACTACGTCCGTACAAAAACTTAGACCGTGGACTGAGATACTACTTTGAACAATCTAAACGCTTTAAGTAGCTGATAATGGCGGTTGCCAGCGGCAAGCCAATTCAAAAGTGAAGGAGCCATAGGCTTCAGATATTTGTATACCAGACAATATGTTCAAGTCGATCCCCGACGTTGATCGCGGGGTCGGCTTATCGATCCTGATTAAAAAGCTTGTAAAACTGGTGTGCAGATATAGACACGGCCTGTGCTATTCAAAGTGATGCTTGCTCTTTTCGGTGGATTTTCAATTCCAGCGATTTCTAGGACTGAATATCCCGGAGCTTCGAAAGATCTATTGTCGAGCAATCCAGCCTTGTCTACTGGAGTCAGTGGAAGATATGAATTGTCTCCGCGAGTTTCTTGGTGAATGAATTGTTTGCCACTTGTGTTTGATTCAATAGACAAAATTGGTGCATCCAACATTTGCGCTTTGTTGAAGCAAGTGTAGGTTTTTTTATATTGAGCGCTTGCAAATGCGCTGGCACTGAGAACGACTAGAGATAATATTAAGGCCATCTGTTTCATAATTTTTCCCCTTGTTACTACCTTCCGGTAGTTTGATTCTGGAAGTATCTCTGAGCAAAGCTCATGCCATTTTGTTACGAGTTAGAAGACTTAAGGAAGCAACTGACAGTAAAATAAATTGCGTAGGATGAAAAAGTGAGTAGGTTTTTCAAAATTTCTCTATTTAGTTCCAACTCGGGACCAGAGTTTTTTAACACTTGATATCCGACGTCTCGCCCATCAGTAAAGCAAATTCAACGATACCTTCAAGGTGATTATTTTTCTGATCTGCAAAGCGCGGATTCAAAGTCATGCTTTTCGGATACCTCAATAAACTTTAAGAAGGTGGATCTTGCATTCCACAGGTCCTTTCGTGCTTTGCCTGGCGCACCCGAATTTTTCGGCGGCAGTTTGCATTTTCGTCGTCGCCCAATTCGATCAACGGATTTTCGCATCAAAAAAAGGAATAAGAGATAATTTCATGGACGACGAAAAATTCGGCAGTTCGGGTGCAGAAAGGCAACTTATCTCTTTATTTCAGCTATTTAAATAGAGGCCCGAACGCGATGGTAGGGAGATTAAGTCCACTCAGGCGCATCAGAGGCTGCGTGAAGCTACTCGAACTAGGTGGGCCAACGATTTCAGTGGCTTACAAAATCGCTTGGGAGCGAATCTATCTCGATTTGACGGAACTGGCAAGATTACGTTGGATTGAGAACTGGAAAATCGAAAAATTGGCGGCTCACTTTGAGGTGAGTCGCACAGCCTTGAAAGAACGGCTTCGAGCCATTAAGAGCAATCCGAAGCGAGCGGGTATTGTCTTTGATGTAGGGCTAAGAAGCTCTTTTAAAAACGAGACGCGCTTCAACGCCTAATGAGGAGATAATTCGTAGCATAAGATCCGTTGAGATATCTTTCGTATTTCTACCCACAAGAGCTGTGATCCGCGTGCGAGAGGTTCCTGCCAGTTTTGCTACTTGTGCATGAGTGAGTTTCTTCCTTTTGATGGTCTCAATAATTTTGTCATTGAGATCACTCTTAATTTTAATCTCAAGGCCATCGGCAGCAGAAAGCCCCAATGCTTCTGCCAGCTCCTCGGGTGTGCTCGTAACTACATAATTATTTTTCTTCATAAAGCATCTCCTTCAATCTCTTTTTACCCAAGTCAATTTCACGCTTCGGGGTCTTTTGAGTTTTCTTCTGAAAAGCATGAAAAATCAGAATTTTATCTTCTCGTCTCGCGAAATAAAAAACTCGATAGATTCCGTTTCGATCCTTAACTCGCAATTCCTCAACGCCCACCCCAACAGTGGGCATGTGCTTCGACAAAGGCATCGAAAGTTTGTGTCCCTTTTGCAGGTCCAATATAGCTTTTCCCAACTCTCGACGAATTTCTTCTGGGAACTCTCGTATTGAAATTCTTGCGGCGTCATGAAATTTCGCTAGCTTCATCTTGATAGTAATGTCTCAGATCTGGGACTAAATGTCAACAATATTTAACTGGCAAATGGATAGAATGACGGGCCTGTATAGTTGATCGATGGCAGTTCGGCCTAAAAGGCGAGGTTTTGTGATTTTTGGAAGTACCTTCAAATTCGTGTCTTTTCAGCTTTGCTACCGAATGGTCGTCTTTTGTACGGTGCGATTTAGTTGTCCTAGAAGCCAACGGAAGGACGAGTCATTTCAGTTTCTCCTAGTAAGTTTCTTTGCGATTACATTTAAGTAGAGATTTTAGCAAGATGCTTAAAAGCATTTATTTCAATATTATGCTTTTAAACCCTGACAATTTATTTTTGACATATTCGTCAGATTTGAATCTTCTTTTTTGTTACTGCTGAAGTGTTCACTTGTGTAAAACATCTTTCTTGCAAAAATCTGGGCTATCGCCAAATGCATTGCGACTCTTGCAAAGAAGTTGAAAGCAATCCAATGAATCAATTTCGGGATCACCTTCAATTGACGAAAAGAATTGATTTGGCCCCGTGGTGGATCCAGTAAAGCCATAGGATTCACTTTTTCCGAAGTCAGTTGACCAATGTCTCATGTCTAAATTCATCCGATCGGCAAGTACCCTCATGGTTACAGCATAAGGTAAAGTCGTAATCCAATCTGAAAAGCCGTCGTCGTCGGCTGGATCTAAGAAGTTAACAGGCCTGTGGCTCAGATTGTCCGTAGACGCAGAATTGTTTAAGTTAAATGTCTTTAAGCTATCTGCAAATAATATTCTCTGAGCTGCGACGATTTTTTCCCACCACTGGCCATAATTTAAAAATCCATTTCGCGCGGCGTATCCATCTGGAAAGTAGCCCTCTATACCGACCGACTCACACTCGGCCTTTCCTAAACCTTTAATCATGTACTTGAAATTGGCATAAGATGCGGAGTTTTTTATTATGTCTGATAGATGCAAAAAATTGAGTTTATTAAAGACGTCATTAAGTAAAGCATTGGGCTCTGTGGTTTTGCCGTTAGTAAAAGTCAATTCATCAGTTGTTCCATCAGGGCATTTTCCGGTGGAGATGGGCTGAGCGAGAAATGCATAACGTCCCTGTCGTGAGGATTGACTCAGATATTTTTTATAGTTTTGCCATTCAGAAGAGTTTACTTTCATAGTATCGCAGCCAAGTCTCGACATGCTTCCGTAGGCTCCGGGCCACATATTATAAACCTGCCAGTTGGGGCGCGGTGAGGTGCCGTGGCAGGCAAGACAAATTTTAGGATTTTTCTCAGGAGGAGGATTCATTGGATCGAGATTTGGCCCAAAGGCAATCTCACGAAATACAAAACTTTTAGTATTATCATCAAATTCAACGCTCTCTATATTGTCTGATCCAATCTGAGCTGGGCCCATATCAGGACCTTTTGTAAAGGTAATAATGAGGCGTCCATTGTTTGAACTCAAGATCACTCTTGGATACTCGGGATATGTGTCGCCACCTTGAAGGCTTCTGCTTTCATACATGAGGGAATAGGACTTTCGAAAATCTAGGGGCAATAGGGGTAGCAATTCGTCTATGGAATGCACCTGAGATGATTTAATCAAATCCTCAAGCTGAGCATAAGAAAAATTTTCCTCGGCCAATGCCGAAAAGGTCAGTAGATAGATCCCAAAAATTAACGAAATAGTTTTTTTCATCGAAGCCCCTAAAAAGACGATTTAAATTACAAATCTCATTACAGCGTTCAAAGAACTTAGTATCGAAAGTGAGGGGGAGTCAATTTTTTAGTCAAGGGTCCAGGCTGACCAAAATCCAATTTCTATGAAGCCTCTCTTGGTTCTGATTGACAACTATTTTTAGTCAGACCATTTTTTGAAATCCGGGGACTTTTTTGGAAGGTGCTCGGTATAACGATGGCTTTTAGTCACTCTAATTCAGCCACGTCTCTGGAGGCATAGAGTTGGTGAAACAAGAGCTTTTGAGATTGTCTGAGGCCAAGAAGTCTTATGCAAATGAGGCGATGGAGCTTGAGACCTTTATTGAAACGCAGCCAAAGCCAAAAGAAATCCGTCAAAAAATGGAAAAGGGCTTGGTTGAATTTAAAACTCTTTGGGCAAAGAGCACAGGCTCGCAAAAGAAACGGCTCATCTCAGCTCTTTTCGATGGACTGCTTCTGTTCGGAGATAAACTTGGTGTTGTCCCGCCGATGAACAATGGCGGTAGCCCAAATAAAAAAGGGACTCAAAGTAAAAGCCCATCGGCCAATACCTCGAATCCCAAAAATTCAAATGTCATTGATTTCCCTGATCGCACTCAAATTCCAGACAAAAAAGCCGATGGCAGTTTTGCGGTCAGCCGTGCGTCTGCTGACAAGAATGGTGGAGATAACAGGCATCGAACCACTGACCCTGAACTATATGTACTATGATTTTCATAGGGGAACAAGACTATTTTCTCGTCTTTAAGGAAGGAGTGGAAAGGTTTCTGCTGAACGCTTCACTGGTGACTTAAAATTTGAGTAGGGGATTATCAATTTGCTCTATGAGTTCATCTTCAGGATTGTCTGATGCTTGGTCTGTGAATTGACCAACAGCTACTTCATCAAACGATAGAAATCCATTTGCTGCTGTTATGGCGTAGCTGTCTCTGCGACATTCATTTGCTCTGGTGTAGCAATCCTTGCGAAGCTCATCTGTTTTATGCAATGCAGATTTATCAGTCTTGCAAACGTAACCATTGTAATATTCAGATTCAAACTTAGTGAGCCATGCTTTATCTGCTGGGCTTAGTTTTGAAATGTAATCGCTATCAGCCTTCCAAGCCTTAACTTTTGATTTCACAGGAACACCAATACTGAAGCGTCAGTTACTTGAATTGTGTGATTATTGAAATTTAGATAGTGGAGTAGAGCAGCTTCATGAATTGAAGAGTCGGGCAGTGGGATTACACAAACTTGTAAGCCGCATTGAATTGACTGATTAATGTTCTTTTGGAGTGATGGAACGAGAACTTGAATGATTTGTTTTATGTCTTGTAATGATAATTTCATTTTATAGGTCCAATCTTTGGATTTGGGTGGGAAAGGAACCCACTGTCCGGAACAACACTATTGTGTGAGCTAACGCCACTGGTTGAACTAACACCACTGTTCGGATCAGTGGTGTTGCTTTCGTTTGTGGTGTTGCTTTGATTCTTACAGTGGATTTGATTTCGTTTTGTGGATTTAAGCGGAGAAAGTTTCAGGCAAATATTGTCGGCTTGATTTCACTAGCTCAGATTTTTTAGACTCTTTTAGGAAGACCAAAATAATGTAATTATTGGTTCCATGTGAATACTGAGTGCCTTCGACGCTTTGGACTTCAAATTTAACACCACTATTTAATAGAAAGCTTCTGAAAGCAGGCATCTGG
>JAYUEN010000185.1:0-1789 GCA_043739185.1 Bdellovibrionales bacterium | reverse complement strand
AACGAGACACGTGCGATCGAGCCAATATTGACGGCATTGTATACACCAGAATGAGCGTCACCATGGACGCCAAATCAAATTAGAATATAACAATATTTTTGATTGGATGGTCTAGTCAAAATGAAACAGTCACAAAACCTGCGACATTGTTGATCCCGGGTTCAGTCTTGTTTCGTAGATGCATAATAGAAAAGGCAGCAAAGAGTATTTTGCTGCCTTTTCTATTTTGGTCGGGGTTATTACCAACCAATTAATTCATATATTTACCAGCGTGTGGCAGGGCTTGGCAGGGTTTCATTTTGCCACTCCGACGAGTGGCAGGACATCTGCCTCTTTAAAGCTCGGGACCCGAGCTTTCAATCCATCAGTTTGGCCCATCATCTGAATACCTGATGAAAAAAAATATCCATCAGTGGTGCTCAGCTTTGAGTGGCCGACATTTTCTTTCACAATACGTAAAGGGACGCCATCAAGGAGAGCGAGTGTAATGTGTGTGTGGCTCGTAACGGATGGTGAGTTACCTCCTTTATTCCAATGTCTTTGCAAAAATCTCGCAAGACATTGGCCTGATGCCCACCCAACCAAGCTTTCGGGCGTCTGCCGTCACTTGAAAATTGAACTAAAGCACCATGCGGCCATATATGATGCTCACTCCTGCGGTCAAATAGTCTTAGCGGTAGGGATTAAAAGTACGCCTACGATCACAAAAGGACCCATAAGACGACGGGCTGTCGCTCAGAGTTGACACAGAAAGAACTACGGGAATAATTAGGCTTGCGGGATGTCCAGCACAGGAGAGTCTGCTGGCAAGGGGGGCGTATTCGGCTTCCAACAAAAACCAAGAAATAAACTACATACGCTAACGATAGCGATTGAAATCGGTAAGCCCCAGAGCAAATTGCTGTAGTATGAAAATACAACTCCCATGGAAATGCCCGCCAAATTAAGGCCGAAAAGATAATAAATTAAATTTTTTCGATCGCTGGCTAAAAATGATTGCAGACGAAATATGATTGTTGGGAATACGATTGAAAATGAAAGGGTCGAAACTAAAATGAGACAAAAAGAAACGAGTTCATATTGAAATTCATTCAGATGCAGTCGTTGCAAAAATATTTTTCGACACAAATAAAGTATTGCCAAAAAAATGGGACTTAGAAAAATTAATTTGGGATTCACAAATCTGCTCTTTAAGATCACCAATAGAACTGAAGAGATTGAACCCAAATATATCGCCAGCTGGACAACGGCAAGAACCTCAAGCGGAGATCGCGTATAAACAAGTAAACTGTGGTAAAAAACGGGTATGACCATTCCAAAGATGAGACCCGTCACAACCAACCACAGAATCGAAAAATTTTCATTTATTTTCAAGCCGGCATTCTTGCAAAAAAGTAAGTAGTAAAAGAAAGCCAAAATCAAACAAAACACGATAAGCGAAATAGCATAGATAGCATATGATTGAATTTTAACATCTGATGAAAATGGCGCAATAAAGAAAGGGGTATTATCCGTTCTTCCAATTATTTTTGTTTTCCCACAACTATCAGTTTTAGCTTTTAATAAGACCCGAATGCATTTTTCGGTTTGAAATAAAATGGCCTGGCTTTCGGCTGAGTCTTCGCCGAGCAATGCAAAATCGGGAATTTGTTGAATTTCTGATTTAATTCTTGCTTGGGTTTCATCGGACATTTTTTCTTTGCTCAAAATGAAAACTATTCGTTTAGGTGTAAAATCTTGGTTTGAGTAAGAGTAAACAATGAGGTGGGAACCGAGTTCCGAATTAGAA
>JAYUEN010000184.1:0-1789 GCA_043739185.1 Bdellovibrionales bacterium | reverse complement strand
TATACGGTAAAAAAGCCTCTTGAGCAGTTGTTGAAACCAAAAAGGTTCAAGCTGAAAAAAAGAGTGACAAGGCCAATCCTTTTAGCGACGTATCCGAACGACCAGCTTTTAGATTTCAAGCGTCCTGACATGTTTTTTTTTGCCCCTATACTAGTTTATAGCCTATTCAGGCATTACCAAAGCAGACTAAGGCATATCGGTAGGACATAGATCAAAGTATAGCAGTGAAGCATATTTAGTATGTCTTGATTTGAGAATTCTCCTCGAGAAAAGGGGAATTCAGCATTTTTGGAATTTAAAAAGTGAAAAACTAATTGTCAGTTCAGTCCGCAAAACTGACTGAAATATCTACACTCGGAAGTGGACACCTAAAAACTTTTTAGCGCCACCTTCTTTCCAATCTGTTTCATCAGATAAGGCAACAGAAAAAGTTTCGCGTTCTTTCGGAATGTACATGGTGCCAAATAGATAATCCCAGAAAGAAAAAATTTGCGCCAAATTCTTATCTCGATGTCTGAGCTCGTTACTGTGATGAATTTGATGCATGGCAACTGTCAGTGGAGCCAAGACCTCCGCAGAATGATGCACTTTATGAAAGCGCCATAAAAACGGAACCTTATGAAATGCGAAATGAAGGCTCGTGTAACCAAAATCATACACTAAGATAACTAAAAAAGTGAAAAACAGATGTTGCGCAAGGCTGATTTGAGAAAGATCTTTATAGCTCGATAGAGAAAAGTGATCGAGAAAGCCAGAATTAAGAAAATGAAAGAGCATGCCGATGATCGCTTTTGATTCAAGACTTGTTACTAATACTAAAACGACGGCATAAAAAGTATAAAACCAAAATACAATATGAACGTCATTGCGAAAAGATTTGCTTTTGTAAATTGCGCTCGGAAAGACAAATGCGAAAAGACTTAAGACCGTGCATTGCGGCCAGTTTTTTTGAGCTCCCAAGAGCCAATCAGGGCACCTACTAAAGGAAAACTAATCAAAATCCAAGCCCACCACAGCCTGCTGTTTTCAGATAGAAATAGATCCTTCATTTGCGCAATGAAGCCCAAGCCGAAATGTTGTAACCAATTAAAAAATGTCATGGGAATTTCTAACGGCAAAGTTCAAAGTGGTCAAGGAGGCAAAGGGTTTATTGCTCTCATTTTGAATAGGTACGCTTAGGCAAGATGTAACAGGAGCTTAATATTGAAATTGGGAATTCTCATTGCTTAGGTTGAATTGGGACTTCAGTCCTTTATTTCAGAAATCCTGCTTTTTTGGCGCGAGTTTAAGCTCGCCATTTTCAAAAACTCGCTATTTGAGTGCAACCTCTGCAAGCTAGAATCTTTAAGAGCGCAGTTCTGCATCAATAAACTTGTCAGAAGACATTTCTTTATGAGAACCTAAATCTCAAGGGGACATACTATGAAATTTTTTTTGAGAATGGTTTTGGGTTGTTTATTTTTGCTAACTGGAACTTCTGTTTTAGCAAACACCTACATTGTTAAAAAAGGTGATACTTTGGCGAGTATTGCTCGGAGTTATTATGGTGAACCTGTTTTTGGTCCAGCAGGTAGTATCAACAAGATTTATAAATTAAATGCTTGGGCAAAGGTAAAAAATTCGGTTCTTGAACCTGGACAAAAAGTAATTTTAGAAAATAAAGAAGTTGAAGAAAAGTCACCCCCGGTTGTTGCGGCACCACTTCCAACACCGACTCCAGAAGTTGAGGCAGCTCCTGAGCCAAAACCTGCTCCTCCAGAGGAGGCTCCTCATGTAGTTGCTGAAGCTC
>JAYUEN010000183.1:0-5501 GCA_043739185.1 Bdellovibrionales bacterium | reverse complement strand
TTAGATCTGAGCATCAAGCGACTCTGAAAACGAGTCGCCGACTATGAAAGAGGTTTATTTCTTCTTGTCGCCGCCAGCTGCAGGAGCTGCCGCGGGAGTTGCGCCAGCTGCAGGAGCTGTGCCGGGAGCTGCGGGAGCGCCAGCTGCAGGTGCTGCGCCATCGACAGGAGCTGCTGCCACTACTGGAGCTGCTACTTCTTCAGCAATAATTGAAACCGAAGCAACTGCTAATTGAGCGCCGGAAATAACTTTTACATTTGCTGGCAATTTCAAATCGTAAACGTGAAGTGTATCGCCCACATCGAGGCCAGATACATCTGCCGTTACCAATTCTGGAATATCATTTGGTAAACATTCGATTTCAAGTTCACGTAATGTTGTTTGAAGGAGGCCACCAGAAGTTAGACCAATTGGTTTACCTACGAATTCAATGTGGATGCTCACGCGAACAACAGCAGTCATATCAAGAGCGTAAAGGTCAAGATGAACTGGTTTGCGGCTTACTGGGTGAACTTGCATATCTCTCATCAAAACATTGATTTTATCTAAATTCTTATCATCTGATTTCAAAGAAAAAATTGTAGATTCGAATTTTGTTCCGCCGTATTTTTGCAAAAGGATTTGATCAATAAGCAAATTTACTGGTTTTGATTTTGGGCCATACAAAACGGCAGGAATCTTTTCGCCTTTTCGAGAAACGCGATTATTATGTTTTCCGGGCGTTCTTGGGGCAACTGGGAGTTCAATTTTATCTGTGGTTTTCATCTCTTTATCCTTCTCTTCATTACAAAACTTTTAACTTCAAAAAAACTAATCAAGCTCGTTAATCAAACAGTGAACTGACCGACGCATTTCCGTAAATTCGCCTAATCGCTTCGGCAACTAATGGAGCAACTGAGACAATCTCAATCAGTCCGGTGTTTTGGACCTGATCTTTTAAGGGAATGGAGTCGGTTACCAAAACCTTATTGATCCCACATTCAGTCAAACGACTAATTGCTGGACCTGAAAAAAGAGCATGTGTTGCCACCGCGATCACACTTTTTGCACCATTTCGCATCAAACTGTCAACTGCTTGAGTAAGAGTGCCGGCAGTATCTATCATATCATCGACAATGATTGCAGTTTTATTTCGCACATCGCCAATCAAATGTAAAGCTTTTGCCTCATTCGGCCCGGTTCGGCGCTTATCAATGATGGCTATAGGGCATTCAATACGTTTTGCAAAGGCTCTGGTTCGCTCAACTCCACCTGCATCGGGGCTTACGGCAACAAAAGTATCGCCAAAGCCATATTTCTCGCGCCAAGCTCGCGCCAAGGTTGGAATGGCAAATAAATGATCAACCGGGACATTGAAAAATCCTTGAATTTGGGCGGCGTGTAGGTCGACACAAACTACGCGAGTAGCGCCTGCTGTAGTCAATAAATCGGCCATACATTTTGATGAAATTGGCGCCCGCGGAGCAACTTTGCGATCTTGCCTGGCGTAGCCGTAATAAGGGATCACCGCTGTAATTTGCTTAGCACTGGCCCGTTTGAGGGCATCGAGAACTAAGAAAAGCTCCATATAGTTTTCATTAACTGGGGGCGAGCAGCTTTGAATGACAAATACGCTATCGCCTCTGACGCTCTCATGAATTTCGACTTGAATTTCACCGTCGGCAAATCTAGAGAGTTGGCAAAACCCAAGCTCTACCCCGGCTGCTTTTGCAACTTTTTCGGCGAAAGCTTTATTTGAATTTCCTGAGAATATTTTAAGGCCTTGCATCTGGTTAAAAGGTCTAACCTGAGATGTAAAAAATGTCTACCATTGATGTCGTAAATGGCGCAAATTTTAAAATCTTTGAAAGAGCCTTAAATATTGAATTTGAGGCCCCCAATTGATCAATTTTAGTCTATAAAAAGAAAGTTTTTTAAGCAGCTACATTGACATTATCTGGCGAGCCGAATACTAAAAAAACCTAAATAGGAACAAAAAATGAATTCTGATCTGCAAGCCATTGAATCGCATGAAAACACTGGGCTAATGCCAAGTATGGCGGAAGTGGTCCGAGATTCTCAAAATTTAGGAATCACGGATAAGTCGTTTTCATGGCAGAGATTTGTTGCGAGACCGCGCATGGATCTCTCAAATCTAGATGAAATTCAATTATGGGCAAAGGATATGAAAGCACGCGGCGAAACTTGGTTAGTTATTGACTTAAAGGGCACGCGCTTTATGAGTTTGCCAGTCATTGGATTTATTGAAAATTTGAGTGCGGATTTGAAAAGTGCGGGTGGAGCACTTGCGCTAGTTTCGATGCCAGATAAAACTCGCCGAATCTTTGAAATTTATGGATCGCTTAAAAACATCTTTTTGGTCGAAAAAATTGAAAACCTCAAATCGATACAGGCCACAATGCTCAATCCACTATTTCAACTATTGAAATCGGGAACCAATTAACTCGATCATTTGGTTGATTGCATGCGCCCGGTGGGAAATCTGATTTTTCTTCGCAAGTCCCAACTCCGCCATTGTTTGGGTTTCGCCTTTAGGGATAAACACTTGATCATAGCCAAAACCCGTTTGGCCTTGGGCTTTAAGCGAAATATTTCCCTCTAAAACTCCTTCAAAAAGAAATTCCTCACCAGTGGGCGAGAACACCACAATTTGGCTTACGAATTTGGCCGAGCGATCACTGATATTTCGAATCGCCATCATTTTTAAAAGTTTGGCGTTGTTTTCGCCATCACTCGCATGCGGACCTGCATAGCGAGCAGAATGAATCCCTGGCAAATTATTGAGCCCGGTCACGAGCAATCCTGAGTCCTCACCTAAAACCCAATGTTTATTTTGAACCGATTTGAGCGCTTTGGTTTTGATACGGGCATTGGCGAGAAAACTATCGCCATTTTCTGGCCTAGGTGAAAAAACTGGCAACTCATTTTGCGAATGAATCTGTAAGGCTACTCGATTCAAAAGCATTTTGAATTCGTTGAGTTTGCCCTGGTTAGAAGTTGCAATCCAAATTTCCATTTGTAATTTAAACCTTTAAGGGAAAAAAGTTGCCAATAATTTCACTTTGATGCCGAAAGAGTTCGGCACAGGCTTTTTGTGCAAGTGAGGTGAGCTTGATGAGTTCATCATGTGAGAAGGCTTCGCCCTCGGCGGTTCCCTGTATCTCAATAAATTTAGATTTTGAATTCATCACAAAGTTCATATCCGTTTCAATTTCAGAGTCCTCTTCGTAACACAAGTCTAAAAGAGCTTCTCCACTCTTTAAGCCGACACTGATCGCTGCGACATAATCTTTTAGCGGAAGTTGGGCGATAAGACCTGCATGTTTGAGCTTTTGAAAAGCCAAAGCAAGCGCAACAAATCCGCCGGTAATGGCTGCGGTTCGCGTGCCGCCATCAGCCTGAAGTACATCGCAATCGACCATAATTTGTCGTTCTCCTACAAGTTTCAAATCAACGCCAGCTCGAAGTGAGCGCGCAATCAATCTTGAAATTTCTTGAGTGCGTCCGCCGGTTGAAATTTTGTCTCGACTCATGCGCGTATGAGTTGAGCGCGGAAGCATTCCGTACTCAGCGGTTATCCAACCTTTTCCGGTTCCAGCTAACCACTTGGGGACGGCTTGATCTACGCTGGCGGTGCAAAGAACTTGGGTATTTCCAAATTCAATTTGCACGGAACCTTCTGCGTAGCGCGTGATATTTGGGGTGATTTTTATAGCTCTCAATTGGTCGGATTTTCTTTGGTCTATTCTCATGGGAGCACTCTAGACGTTTGCATGAGTCTTTGTCTAGAATTTTCGTTTTTGATCGAGGTATTCTTTGTGATTGACGAGCCCTATATAAATCGCATCGGCAAGTTTCTTTTGATATTCGGTGGTGGTCAGTTTAGCTTGATCATCAGGGCTTGAAATATAGCCAACTTCGATCAGTACTGCGGGAATATTTGTTTGCGTAATGACATAAAAAGGGGCCTGTCTGAGAGCATGACTCTTCACTCGTCCAAAGGAATTGCGAGGCAGTGACTGAAAAAGCCTTTCGGTTAGCTGAAAGCTTTCAAAGATGCGATGATTGCGCTTTAGATCCTCAACAATATTATCGAGATCATTTTGTGGCGAAAGTTTATCTGATTTCGGATTTTTTGAACTCAAGGCATTTTGATTTTCGGCATTGGCAAGAAATAAACTCTCTTCATCTGGAGCCAGTTGATTTTGAAAATAAAGCTCCAAGCCGAATGCTTTTGGATCCTCAGAAGCATTGGCATGAATGCTCAAAAACAAATCGGCTTTGGTACGCTTTGAAATTTCGACTCGATCGCTGAGGCTTACTTGCTGGTCTAAGTTTCGCGTCAAGGCGGCTTTGAATTGAGGATTTTTATTGAGTTGCGCTAAAAGGAACTGACTAATCCGCAAACAAATTTGAGATTCCTTTACGTCACCGCGAGCTGCTCCGTGATCAATTCCTCCATGGCCAGGATCAATGATGATATTTAATGGAATTTGCTTGGCCGAAGCCAGGGTGGGTGGTCCCATAAAGCTCAGAATGAGGAGCAGGCTCAGTAGGATATTAGACCTCTTGCAATTTATTAGTGACAGTCGCATTCTTAATATTGTCTGGTGGACAAGGCATTCTGCCTAGTCCGTAAGGTGTCTTCTGGACTCGACTTTTGTGAACCCGACGCTCATTGCGCTAAGCAAATCTTGTGTTTTCGGGCTTTTACTTTCAAAATGATGAAGCATGTTTATTTATCTTCGAGCTCTCAGATTGCCATTCTTAATCTTTTTTTTGGGTTCACCTTGCGCCTTTGCGAAGGTTGAAACTTTACCCACCGGAATTTCAAGTTTGATTGAAACCTCGCACCTTGCCCGCGTCTATGAGGCTCAAAAAAATCAGGCCATACCAGAGGCTTCTCAGCTCAATTTTAAAATCGACTCGACGACTCCCGTGAATATCAATTTGCAGAATGGCAAAAGTCTCAATTCAATTCACTTGTTTTTTCTGCGCGGACATTTCAAAGCCAAATGGAGCAATGACGCCGAAAACTTTGAAGAAGATGCGGTTTCCCAAATATATGATGCTGCATTCATCGTCTTTGAAAATCAAAAAAAAGCGGTACTTTTAGATGAGTATTTTTCAGAGGACAGTTGTGATGGTGATCATATTGTGAATTATGTTGGGAAGTATATGTTTTTCAAAGCTTCTAAGGAGCAAAGTTTTTTTACGCTAGATCGAAAAATGCGTGGGGATTATTGCACTGGCGAAAAATTGGTTCGAAACTGGGTTGATAGTGCTATTTACTATTTGAGAGATGCCAGCCCTCGCAAGCTTCATGCTTATGTCTCCTACGATAAAAAAGAAACGCTTTCGAACTTTCCGGATTCAGATGAATCCTATGTTTCAGGTCTGACTTATTCACGTAGTGATTTGATAATTGAAAAAAATGACAAGAAGCCAGCACTTGATTTTGTGATTAAGTCCTTTACTCAGCAGGGAATTGAAAAGCCGAT
>JAYUEN010000182.1:0-5501 GCA_043739185.1 Bdellovibrionales bacterium | reverse complement strand
CAGCCATTTCAAGCATTGAAGCTTTGTCGGCTCCATCTGAATATATTTTAATTTTACCGCTGTATGAACTTTTGGGCATAATTATTTCCCTTCGGTTGGTGCTAATTTTTTACGGCCACTTCAAGTAAAAATCAACTGCTTTGTGTCATGTTAAGTGCTTGCTGAAACTCACTTAGGGCCTCGGGGGAACCGATCTCCCAAAAACGCTCTCGTGCGACAAAGCCAAGGAGCTTCTTTTGCCGAGAGCTTTCAGAAAGTGGCTGAGCCAAATCGAGTGGAGTTTGCTTAGAAAAGCCTTCAATGAGCGAGCGCTTGAGAATCATAAAACCATAGTCTAGATACTTCCAATCGCTTTGGGGTTTCAATTTATCGTAGATGACCCAAGGAGAATCGAAATCTGCATTGCAAATATGGCCAGGAACTTTGTTTTCATAAATTGTGAGCGCGCCAAGGCAATTGAATTTACGAAACTGATCTAGAAAATCGGGAATCGAAAAATTAAGAAGTGTATCGCCGTAGGTAATACAGAGTTCATCAAATTCATATTGAAGAGCTTTGCGAACCGCCCCGCCGGTTCCTAAAGGGTGCTCGCCGTCTTCGACATATTTAATATCAAGACCCCATTTTTCGCCGTCGCCACAATAATTTTTTATTTGTTCTCCGAGATGACCAATGCTCAGAAAAACTCTCCTAAAGCCATGCTTTGAATGCCAATCAAGATGAATATCGGCAAATGTTTGGTGCGCATTGACTGGCATAAGGTATTTTGGCGTTTGTGCAGCCATCGCTTTCATGCGAGTGGCTTTGCCACCTGCTAGGATCAGAACCGGCGGCATCATTGGTGTTCTCTGAACCAAACAGGGTGTTTGCTGTTTGCTTGTAGGCTTTGAGAGTTTTGATATATATCTTCAACTAACTTAAGACACTTAAGCGCATCAGATAATTCGCCGTTAAGTGCTGTATTTGATTCGATTGATTTTAAGAAATTTGAATTTTCTTTCAGCCAGCTGAGGTCGTCTGCTGGATAACTGCGTTCTTCAAACTCAGGCGGTCCCATTTCTGGCTTCATTTTATATATTAATAATTTTTCAGGACCGTAAGATCTGCCAAGTCCGAGCCATTGATATTTTCTTTGGCGGGTATAGACTTCAAAACGAAATTCGTTCTTCCATTCTGTTGATGATACGTGAAAGTTGAAGGTGGCGCCATTGGCGTCGCTGAGTAGGGCCCAAGTATTGTCATCTACATTCATTCCCCAGTAATGGGTTTTGCAAAATCCACTGATGACTTTCATTTTCGGGAGAAGCACAGAGGCAAGATCGAGTAAATGAACGCCTTGGTCGAGGAGTTCGCCTCCACCAGAGATTTCGGGATTTGCGCGCCATTCTTTTTCAAAGCCAAGGCGTGCGCCATTTCCGTATTGGGCGCGAATAAACATGATGGGATCACTTGGGCGAGAGTGTATTTCTTGAACTAAATCTTCGAAGGCCGGATGAAAGCGATGATTGAAGCCGATTTTAATTTTTACTTTTGTAGATGAAATTTGTGACAGTTCGCTATAGCTTCGGGCCGCTGGTTTTTCAACGAGCACGTGAATGCCCTTTGAAATGGCTTTTTGAATGAGCGGCACTAGGGCTGAATTAACTGCTGCTAAAAATACTGCCGAGACTTCTTTGGGATTTAGTACGTCATCTTCACTTTTGCAGATGCGTGCGCCGGTTAGCTGAGAAAGCTTCTCAGCGCGAGCTGAATTTGGGTCAAAGCAATTTACGAGGCGAACACCTTCAGGCAGGGCCAAAACTCTTCTTTCTCCGATTACTCCACAGCCGATGAGTCCCCAGTTTTTCATTTGACCTCTCCGAATAAGAAAGAATTTTTTTGTAGGTACTTCACGGTTTCACGAACCGCTTGCTCAAGTGAATACTGAGCCTGCCAATCTAATTTTTTAAGCTGAGTGCAGTCGAGTTGAATTCTGGGGCTGTCACCAATCCAACCTCTTTCGCCGCCACTGTATTTGATTGTCGGATTGAGTTTTAACTCGTCAACTATATATGAAATACTGCGATCGACAGTTAGTGCATCATCGTGCCCAATGTTTAAAACTTGAAAGCCTTTTTTTCGCGATGGGTTTTCGATATTTGCCCACAAGCCTTTCATTAGGTCTTCGACGTGCAAATAAGATTTTAGCTGTTTGCCGTTTCCTAAGACTTCAAGCTCTTGAGGATTGGCTTTTAATTTTTTCATAAAATCAAAAATATGACCATGCGTATAGCGGGGACCTAAAATTGAAACAAATCGAAATACCAAAGCATTCATTCCGTATCCTACTGCATAGGCAGATAGAATGGCTTCTCCGGCGAGTTTTGAGGCCGCATAAAGTGAGGTCTGCTCGGGAAAAGGACAAGTTTCAGGAGTCGGAAATATTTCGGGCTCGCCATAAACAGAGCCAGTTGAGCTAAAGAGAATATTCTTGCAAGAGCTGAGTCGTGCAGACTCTACGACATTCCAGGTGCCGATCGTATTATAATCTAAGTCCCTGCGGGGACGATCGAGACCGCGACGGACGTCGGCATTAGCCGCGAAGTGAATGGTCCAATCAGGTTTAAAGCTTTGCATAGCTTGGGTGAGATCTTCGAGATTTCGCACATCAGCCTTGCAAAATTTAAAATCTGAGTTTTTTTTGGCGTCGCTTAGAAAAAATTCTTGGCCGGTTTCAAGATTGTCAAAGGCAAGAACTTGATGGCCTTTTTTTAAGGCCCAATCACAAAAATGCGAGCCAATATATCCTGCTCCACCGGTTACAAAGAATTTCGCCATAAAACTTACTTTCTACTTTATAGGACGAGTGCCGCCGTCGGGCTCTACAACTCTGCGAACTTGATAGATATCACGCTGACTCATTTCCTCGAGATTTTTAAAATTTTGATAGTCATCCCAAAGCGCAGAAAGAGTTTTGCCATAAAGTCCTCGTGCTTTTTCAGATAAAAGATAGAGTGTTAATTCCGCTGCTTTGAGAGGAGAGGTCCCACCATTTTCTTTTTGTGCTAGTGCTTTTTGATAGAATTCTTTACCAACTTTGTCTGGGCCAGAAGTTAAAAGATCATCTAAGAGCTTGGTATTGACGGCTCCGGGCGCGATCGCGTTGAGATATATTTTCTTCTGTGCAAGTTCAGCGCCTAGGGTTTCAGTGAGGCGCCAGATAGCACCTTTGCTTGTGGCATAAGCCGAGAAATTGGGAAGTGGGCCTTGGCCGCCGCCAGAAAACAATATTATTCGCCCGCCTTTTTCATTCGAAAAATATGGTAGAGCTGAATGAATGCTGAGAGCGGTACCTTTTAGGTTTATGTCGATTGCTGATTGCCACTCATCAAAATCGACATCAGCAAATGGTCCGATTGGTCCGTAAATACCTGCCGCACAAATGAGTGCGCTTAAGGTGCCAAGCTTTTCATTAATTTGGCGAAAAAAATATTGCAGTTGATCGCGTTTTGTTACATCGGCAACTATAGCGACAGCGGGCAAAGAATTTATTTTTTGAAGTTCAGCAAGGCTTGAGTCTAATTCTTTTTGTGATCTTGAGCATATGGCCAGGTGAGCGCCATTTTTTTTCAAACTTTCAGCTATACTTTTACCGATGCCTCGGCCGGCGCCGGTAATGGCAATGACAGCATTACCGGTGAGCATTTTGTTCTCCTTGGGGGTATTGAGCGGGTGACCAAAGGCGTTTGAAAATGAAGCCAGCTTTTAATATTGGGGCTGAGCTTAAGAAATTTTGGGTATCAAGCACCAGGCAGGGAATTGAGTTTTTTGTACTAAGATCTTCCCAATTGAGACGAGTGAATATAGGTCTCGCAGTCATAAGTAAAATGGCAGATGGGCATTTCTGAAGTTTCTCAATTTCATCAAGATGAGTGATTTCTGTTTTTAAACTTTGTAGATCTTGATCATTCATTATCGGATCAAATCCAAAAACTTCGAAGCCAGAGTTTTTTAGTATTTGAGCCAAATCTAAAGAAAGCGATCTGCGCAGAGTATTGGTATCTGCCTTATATGTATAACCCAAGATCAAGACAGATTTAGGCAAATTATTTTTCGAAATATGGTTTTGTATGGATTCAGAAATTGCCTGGGTTGTATTTTCATTGATTTGCAAAACAGCATCTACCAACTGGGTGGGAATGTCTTCTTGTCGACCGAGTTGTTGTAAAACTCTTAAATCGCGAGGCAAAGTCCCTCCGGCAAAGCCTAGCCCGGGTATCACATAAGCGGCTTTTCCGATGCGTTTATCAAGTTTGAGAGCTTTTCCTACAGTGACACTATCAACTCCAAATTTTTCGCCAATGCGAGCAAACTCATTTGCAAAGCTAATACAAGTTGCTAAAAAAGCATTGTTTGCATGTTTGATCATTTCTGCAGTAACTGAATTGCAAAGCACAAATTCAGTTTTGAATTGTGCCATCAGAGATTGCACAGCTTCTGCTGAGCTTGGTTTATCTGATCCGATGATTGTTCGATCAGCACGTAAGAAAGTTTCAATACCTTGACCGAGACGCAAATTTTCAGGGACATAAACGACAGAGAGTCCGGTTATTTTTTCAAGCTCCCTACAAAATCCTAGAGGAATTTGTGAACTCACAATCAGAGCTTGTGCTTTAAATGAAAGTTTTGCGATCTGCTGAGCAATTTCAATTAGAGGTGCAAGCAGTGGCTCATCTTGGTCAGTGACTGGTGTATCAACGCCTAGCCAAATAAAATCGGCATTTCTAATATTTTCAACACCATTTGAATAGCTTAGTCTTTTTGCCTTTAAATTTTGTTTGATCATATCCTCTAGGCCAGGCTCAAGTACTGGTATTGGGGGAAATTCCTTCCAGGTGTCTTTATTTAAATTGAGAGGTTTTACCAACTGAACTTCATGGCCGACATCTGCGAGCACCGTTGAAGTTACAAATGCCAAATGCCAGTCACCGATAACCGCAATTTGTTTGAAGTCTTGTTTAGTCATGTAATACGACCTGAGCACCTAAATTATCAAAGCGAAAAGGTACGTCTTGCATTCCGGCTTCTCTGAGGGCTTTTCGTAAGCGACGTTTATCTTCAGCTAAAAACATCAGAAATCCGCCGCCTCCGGCACCTATTAGTTTGCCGCCGAGGGCGCCATTATTCATTGCGACCTCGTACCAATGATCAATTTGCGAAGAAGACATATTTTTTGAACGCTTTTTCTTATGTTGCCAATGAATATTCATGAGATTGCCGAACTCATTTAAATTTCCGCGCTCTAACGCAATTCCGATATCCAAACCAATTTTTTTTGTGAAGTGAAGATTTTCAATCATTTCGTTAGTTGGGGCAGCAGTCCCGATTGAGGCCAATCTTGTGAGCTGGTCTTGTTCATTTAATAAATCGTTTGCCGAGCGCGAATAGCCAGTAAAGAAAAGTAATAAATGATCTTCTAAATCAATTCTTGCATGTTGGGACATTTCAAGTGGAGTGGTGGT
>JAYUEN010000181.1:0-5505 GCA_043739185.1 Bdellovibrionales bacterium | reverse complement strand
ACAAGATGCGCTGCGTTGTGGGCGGGCGCGATCTCCGAATATAAGTATTAGAGAGTTAGTTAACGGGGGCTTAAATGGGAACAAGAAGAGAATTGGGTCAAAAAGGTTTTACGATGGTCGAAGTATTAAGTTCGATCGCCATTATGGGCTTCGTATCAGCTATCTATTTGCAAACTGCGGTGAGCTCGATGATGAATTCAAAACACGCGGTTCATGCTTCGGTCGCCACTAATATAGTAGAGAGTGTTGCCGAAGATCTCTCGATGATCCCAGTCAGCAATGTCTGGCTTCAGAACCAAGGAGCGCAAAATCCCTTTCAAAGATTTTATACCAGAGACAGCAAAGAGACCCAAGATGTGACCCAAGCTTTTTACACTGTCTCTTGGACAGTTACTCCGGATCAACCCATAGTAGGTGCCAAATCAATCGGAATGATCGTTAAATGGAGCGAAGGCAATTTGGCCAAGCAACTTGCAATGAGAGTTGTGAGATGACGACGCGAAAAGGGGGCTTTACTTTAGTAGAGCTATGCATGGCTATGGCATCGGTTATCGTGGTCTTGTTTGCAGCTTGCCAAATGCTGCTCGCGAGTACCAGAGATTTTTACTTTAACGAAGGCCAGATTAATCTCTCAAATAAAATCTCAGCAATGAATCGCAAGGTGGAGTCTGAATTTGTTTTATCCGGAGGTAATTTTTTACCTCCTTGGTTATCGATGAAAGTTGAAAATGATTGTGGCCCAAGGATCGGGCTACCTGATTGCAATCATTCGGATCGCCTGAGTATTGCCACCAGTCTTTATGATCCGGTGAGCTTTGCGTTTTTTCCCACACCTTCGGTGGCTTCGTACGATAAAGTCAACAGCCTTGTCTATATTACTTTTGCGCTTCCGCAACTGCCATGTCCGGTAGATAATACTTTGGTTCATCAACACATTTTAATGACCAATGCTATGCAGACTGAAGTCTTTGCACTGTGGACGCTCAGTTTAGATTTGCAAACTTGTGTGTTCACGGTAGCGCCCGATGTTCAAGGAACGATTTTAAATTCGGCTAATTTTTTAAACGCAAATTATGCATCCGGTGCGATTAGTTTTGTTCGTCATCGAACCTATTTTTTTGATAGCGAGAATTTCATTCTGAAATACCTTGAGCATACGACGAATAATCCAGCATTTTTGGCTACCGAACTTCACGATTTAATGAGAGAGGTTTATGATTTTCAAGCAGCCCTTGGATACGATACGCTTCCTCACAATGGTGTTATTGATGATCGTGGGACTTCTTCTGACGAAATTCTCTTCAATGCTCCTGGTGATAACCTTGCGACCCTAGGTGGTGTAGGTGCTGTTGCCACCGATTTACGCCAATTACTTGTCGCTATAATAATTGGTGAAACAATAAAGGGCGGAAGCCTTTTGGCCGCCAATACCTTGCAAAATTTTGACGGACCCAATGTGCAAATTCCAAATGTGAATTTACAAAGTCTTGAGCGAAAGATATTTTTCAGAAACTCCATGGCCTACTATTGAGTGGTGTGGGCAGTTGAAGTCGATGGAGTTTTAAATGAAAATCTTATTTAATCAGCGAGGTAATATTTTACTGGTCATGGTTGTGGCCGTGGTCTTGGGCATGATGTCGATGTCGATTGCAATGCAATTGGCGAATCATTCTTATTTTTTCTCAAGAGTTTTTGCTAAGAGCAAAACAAATTACGAAGCCGAGGGCATTTTAAAATTATTAGAGCGTATTTCTCAAACCTATTTTCAAACTCATATTGTTTATAGTAATGCTTCCTTAACTGCTTTTATCGCGCCCTATATCGCAAGCATTCAGCCTTTGAACTATACCATCATTGATTGGAAGGTAGACATTGGCGCCACCAGTGCAATCGGTGCGATTCGCAGTGGTGCGTTTAAAGGAATGCAAGCCGACTCGCATATCGTGAAGTATTGGGTCACTTTGCAAGAAACTGCCAAATTGATTAAGACCTCGGTTTATGTTGAAGGCGAAATTTCAGCAATTACTTTTACCCAATTTGCCGGCTTTAGTTTTGGAGATTTTAATAGCTGGAGTGGCGTTAATTCGCTGACTCTCAATGGTCGCGTGCATACCAACAAGAATTTTTGCGGCGGCGGAAATCCAGAAATGGATATGTTTTATTTGAGTGCCGTCGGTCTCATTCATCATCTCAACAGCAATGGTAATCCCTGCGGACCGACTTATGGTTATACCTTGCAAACAAAAATCTCTTCAGGAGCATTCGATTTGGCACTTGTGCCAAACGCTGATAGCGGATGTTTGAATTGCGATGGTACTGGCTTGAATTGGCCAGACTATGCATTGAATAGATGGAATGGGCATGTGCAAGACCAAGCTTTCGCAGTACCGCCACTTAATCTTCCTACGACTTCAAAACCAGATGTGCAAAATATTTATCGTTTCGGTGATCCTATTGGGGTGAATCAGCCCGAGAGATTTTTGGTTGATCCGGTGAGGGGTACTGATGCAGCGGATGTGGCGGGACTTAAATTTGCGATGAAGGCGGATATTCGCATTATCAATGGAGTTTGGTATTTGAAGAATCCAAACAATATAAATGATTGGCCAGGCATTCAAGTATGGTCAGATCATCCCGGAAGATTTAAGACCACAGACGAACAAGGACTAGAAGGTTTTCATGATGTCGGTCAAGACGATATCAGAGATTGGTTCATTGCAAAATTTGGCGCCATTATGAGTGTGCGTTGGGCGGGCGGAGAGTCTCCAAAAAAATATTCTTACTACGAATACAATTCAGGCCTTGATCAAATGAATGATAATATTGAAGGCGTTATTTCATATGGAAATTTATTTCGAAACGCACCTGATCAGTGGGTTCCGGGATTTTATGCAAAGAATATTGGTGCTTCAAGTTCGGTTTGTGGTCCGGCCACCCTTTGTACCGACGGCGGTTGCAACCTTGCGCCAGACAAAGTGCGAAGTTTCAATGCTCCCTTAATTTGTGCAAGTGGCATCAATCCCTCTCGGCCTGCAAGGCTTATCAATGCCACTCGTAGCGGATTTCGATTTGGAATGTGGATTCAAGCAGCCGTGCCGGCAAATGAGGGCGATGCAAAGAGCAGAATTTTACCAATGAATTTTGATATTGCAGCACTACAAGATGCATTGAAATGTAATTTCAATCCGCTCAATCCTGGTAATCCACTGGTTGATCATCCGGGTGAGCTCGGATGTTATTTTACCACCTGGGGGATGATGCATCGAGAGTTTAACGGCATTATTTATATCACCAATACCTGGAAGGACCAGATGCAGGGCTTTGCCGGCGGCCATGCTGGGCGCCAACCCTATATGCAAAATGCTCAAGACCTCATTTTTGCTCCAGCTACAAATATCGATTTGAATCAAATTGCAATCTCACATCCTGGCCAGCAAAGTGCCTTGCCCTTTGAGCTCTGCTCGAAAAGTTTAGCCGGGCATAAATTTGATGCCAATGGGCTCTTTAAAATTCCTGATTGTGCACGCTACGATTTGAGCGCGGCGGGTGCCAATAAACTTCGGACCAGACCCAGCGATATTCGCATCATCAATGCGCAAAACATCGATCACAATATTTTAGTACATGGCCTTTCAATCGTTTCAAATATCAATGTCTTTCTTCAAGGCGATATGAATACAAACTCAGATACGACAACCGCACTTGCCGTGCCGTGGACTCCTGTACTAGTGGGCGCAAATAATATTTTATTACAATCGAAGCTCTGGTCGGACGACAATGATCGTTGGGATGTCATGCCAGCTACTTTAGTTGGAACTCGCAAGGCCGATACGACGCAATATAATTTGGTCATGATTACCAGTCAGTTTCCTTTTTTTATGAATGAGGATTGGACCGGAAAGACTACGATCATACGTAGTCCTTTACTTATGTTTTACGATGGTGCATTTGATAATCTCGGGCCCTTCGGGACAACAGGTACGACAACTTTTGACCCAGGTGCGCTCGATATGAAGTACGATTCACACTTTGAATATCTTGCAAACCAGCCGCCAGGTTTGCCATTCATGAATGTCTTTTCAACCAATGGTTGGCTCATTAAATAATGACTAAGTGCTGTCTTCAGTCGTCATCGTTCTCGTCACGATCATGCTCGTGTTCATGCTCATCGTCTTCGTCATCATGATCTTCTGATGGTTTGCATTTGCATCGACCAAGCATCAAACCGTTATGCATTTTTCCGTCGCTCAAACCGAGTTGCTCAAGGCTACTCTGTGGTCGGTACTCAGTACTCATTTCAGAAGGATGAAAAGGTGAAACGCGGCATACTTCAACGCAATGTAAGACTTCGAAACTCTCACCATTATTTTCGTGAATATGATTGTGATCATTACATTTTTTATCATGGTCAGGTAAATAATGTTTGCAGAGATCAGAAGGACTACCTGATGAATAGTTGGCCTTAATCCAGTCATCATTTTTCTTGTGGTCACAGTCAGGATCATCATCGTCTTTTGGTCGACATGAATGCCTGGTGTGACGATGATTGCTTTTATCATCATCCAAAATCGGAATACAAGCCGGAGTCGGTGACGGACTCACGGTAGGTGATGGAGTTGGCGTAGGTGTTGGAGTCGCAGTTGGAGTTGGAGTTGGCGTAGGTGTTGGAGTCGCAGTTGGAGTTGGTGTCGATGTAGGCGTCGGAGTCGGGGTCGCAGTTGGTGACGGCGTAGGTGTCGGCGTCGGGGTCGGAGTTGGCGTTGGTGTCGGAGTTATGATGGGAATGGCCAGGGTTCTTGGTCCTCCAGTATTAGCTGAAAAAATACTTGGAGAACAAGACTGTAGATAAAAAGCCAATAAACTTATAAGTAAAAGCGAGGATGTAGTTTTGGTTGAGTCTTTAGTAAAGCGTCGCAAATCCATTTTATTTTTCAATAATTCCCCCGTGGAAAATAAATAGACAAATTCCTTATATTGCAAGCGACGCGCCGCACGTACACAATTGAGATCATTTAAAACTGAGCTATTTAGAGACGTCTGCCTAAAAAATAGTGATCTTTTGAGATGCAAAATAAACAAAAAAACTGTCTCAAATTGAGATACTTTTGGATTAAAAAATGGCCGATATCTTTCTCTTTAATGCCGACAGAAATGGCTTCAGGAGCAGGTTACACAAGTTTTGGCAGGCCCCTTCTGTATTTATTCGTCTGGATTCAAATCAGTTTTAAAGGCAGCTGTCGCAGTTATGCGTTTTGCAGTTTCGGTCTCGGTTTTTAGTGCGTCAGTTTGGTTGCACGAGGGCTTAAGCTTGTTCGCTTTCCCTCAACTTAACGTTGGTATATGGCATTATAAACAGACACACCGAAGGCTGATCGCCGAAACTGCCAAACAGTTGACCGCTGCGGCGGCCCCTTCTTCTTTTGGTTGGTCTAGCTATGTAGTGGCAATAGATTGCAGATAGTAGCTATGAGTTAAGTAGCCACATTTCTGCATAATCTTAAGAGC
>JAYUEN010000180.1:0-46830 GCA_043739185.1 Bdellovibrionales bacterium | reverse complement strand
ATACTTTGAAACCGATAATATTCAAGATATGCAGACTATCGGAAGACAAGTTCAAGCTGAAGCTTCGGCGATCTTACAAAATCCCTCGAACCTAAATGTTCTCATGAATACCTCTCTCATTGATTTAAGCTTTATTGAAATTGAACGAGCACTTATGTTTCGTGATCAAGTTTTATCAAATGATAAAAAATTAGGTAGAAGCGGCTCCGGTGCGCAAGCTCAACTTAAGCTTGCAATTTCACGCATGGCTGATGGCGCGGCAATCTATGCAACCATCCTCAATCGCCTCTGGAAAGAAGCTCAGGCGAATATCCCTTCCGGTCAAATTAGCGTCGGCGATCCAGCCTTCATTCAAGATGACTTCTCTGGCACTTTGCACTTTTCTGAAGTCAAGCGAATGACCCGAATCGATGCGGATGATTGCGAACTTTAAGCTATATGCCAGTCAACTGAAGTATTCACGAAGTACTCTCAATGACTGGCAAAAAGCCTCTATTAAATTTATTTCATTTTAGAATCACATTGATTTTAAGCGCATTTGCTAAACTAGCATCAGGAAAGAATCACAAGCTACCAAAGGAGCAAAAAATGAAAACACTAATCGCTTTAAGTATGATTTTGGCAATGACTTCGGTTGCAAATGCAGCAGAAAGCAAAGCTTCAGACGCCCAGGCTGTTAATACGGCTTGTTCAACGGATGCAGCCACTGCTGGTTGCGGCACAGAAAAAGTGGGAACAGGCCTACTTAAATGTTTAGCTGCCTACAAAAAAGCCCACAAGGATTTTAAATTCTCAGATACTTGTGTTGCTGCTCGCAAGACTCTTCGCTCTGACCGAAAAGCTAAGTAATAAAACTGATATGGCCTCTTGCTAAAAATCACTTTAGTAAGAGGCTAATTTACTAAACTCTGAATAGCTCAAGATTTCATTTTTCTCTGGTGATGGCTACGAATTCGACTAATCCGCGCATGCTGAACGCGTATTTTTGAATTCCTCAAATGCCCAACTCTCGTCATTTTAGTTTTCATTTTTAGTGGCGCGTTTGGCTCTGAAGCCTTTGCTAATTTGCGTTCACTGCTTTTTATCCACGATTCATAAGCTGGAACTTTAGTATAAACCACACGGTGAGCACAATCATCAGGAGCATGATTTGGGTAAGCTCGGTTTGTGACCCCTGCCAACTTTATCTGTTTACCTTGGCGAAGAAAGGCTGGCCCTCCCGAGTCACCATGACAAGCACCTTGGCCATGAGATTGATCTAAAATCATTTCACTTTTTCCCGGACGATTTTTTTCGATTCTGACCCGAGCTTTTCGAAGCTCACCTGCTCCGGTTTTGTTTTGCGCATCTGATATTCCGTATCCTGCAAGCGTCACTTCTCCACCGGCTTTTATTTCTCTTTCGGAACCAAGTGCTGCAATTGGTTTGTATGTTTGAGGCAGACCGCCCTTGAATTTCACTAAAGCAATATCGCCTTGGTCCATACTCTTTTCAGAATGATTTGCCCACTTCGGATTGATTGCTACTTCTTGAATAGTCCGATGTGGAGCCAAAGCCGAGTGAAGATTTGGACCAAAGATCACTGAGGCCTTACCATTATCTCCGGAGAGACAATGAGCTGCCGTTAACGCCATATCTTTACGAACGAGAGTCCCTGTGCAAAGTGAACCTGATTGCCCATCTGGGCTCGGCTCAAAAATTCCGACAGTTGAAGCCTGAATCGGGTCATTTGATTTCACCGGCTCACCGCCAACGACATAATCCTGCGTTGATGCTATAGAGTTAAAGGAATAGATCAATGTAGCAATAATGAATAAATAAGAAAATCTCATAGGGTCTCCTTGGTTTGAGAGGTGCAATGCTCTCCTGCAAGGCCTATGATCAGTGAAATCTATCAGCACTTTAATTTAAAGCGGAATTAATCCGGTATAAAATACGTAAAGCGATTATTCAATATTTAATTTAGAGACCAGTCTTTATAAATCCAATTGATGTCAAATGCGCATCCGATGGGAATTCAAAGCTCAGTCGAGATCTCTCTGTTTTAGTCTCAAGTTTTGGCTTAAAATAACTGACTCCCAAAGTATACTTCGACAAATTCAATGCAATTTGGCGTTGCCCTTCACAATCTCGGGAATGATTCGAAGTTTGAGAATCACGAGTGATGCGCTTGAGAGGCTTTAATTTGAGCTCTAAGCCAAAGCTGTCAAAATAAATCAATTCGATTTCGCCGGCATGGGTGGTTCCGCAGGCACCCAGTGAAATACTAATGTTATTTTGTTTGGCATCGACCTTAAGCTTTAGTGACTCGACATTACTCATTTCAATTTCAGGTAAATATTCTCCGTCGAGGTCGCGCATTACTTCTGCAGTCACGTCAACTTTTGCGCCCTCTTTAACAAAATACGTATAGGCCCATTCTGCTTTTCTTTTAGAGTAGCGCTCTCTTAATTTATGAAGCTCGGAATAATAGAGGCTGCTATCGTTTGAAAAAGTATCTACATTATAAATAGGAAAGCTCATACCAAAAAACACCAAATGATTCGAATCAAACTCAACCAATCTTTGACTAAATTTTTTGGACTTCAAAATCTCTGATACAAATCCTGCGCAAATCTCGTTAGCAGGCACACTTGAAAGGTCTGAACGCAAGACTTTAGCGCTCGTCACCATGGCACCAGTCACCTCTAATTTAGTGGTATAAAGATACGGATAATCGGTTTCTTCTTTTTTTAGCTGAGAACTTTGGCCATTTAGCTTAAGCATACAGAGAGCATCTGATTCTTTACTGCGATCATTATTTTTTTTATTTGGATCCCAGTAACGCACATCCGATTCAAGATTGAATTCAAAACTGCCATCAAACAAAAAATTTATTGAAGAATTTCCGTGAAGAAAAGTACCACCAGCAATTTGCGACAATACTTGAACATTGGGCGCCTCCGGCGGAGGAGCCGCACCATCTTTCGACTTCGTACAGCCTAAAAGGCCGCTCAAACCAACAAATAAACAAATTAAACTTTTAATTTTCATCATACAAACGCCTCATATCTTAGCCACAAAAAGCTTCAATTTTCACACCACCGCCAAATAAAATAAGGCATTTACCTGAAGTTTAGGCCAAGTAAGTTTTGCAATATCGTAGACCATTTGTGGCTCTTAGAGCGGGTCAGCCGAGCGAGCTTGCTGGCTTGTACGAGCTGAAGCACTGAAACCTGACCACCGCAACCGCCAAACAGTTGACCGCTGTTGCTGCCGTTAAAACTGATTCGAATTCAATATTTGAAAACTTGCCCAATAGAAAAAATGAACCCACCCAAAAAGTCGATTCCAGGCCCTCCGTCCAATAGTTTTTCAGCCTAACCTGCCTCCCTTAAGCCTCATCCCCTCCAAGAGCAAGTTCAACTGGCTTTAGACTTGCAGTTTCATAGGTTTATGTCGCCCTTTAAGATCCAAAAATCAATTGCTTCGCGAAGCTTTGCCATTTTCACAACTTGCTTAGTTTTGCTCTCATTTAATTTCAATATTGCAATGGCTGCTGAACAAATTGAATATGCTCGTGATCAAATTGCATTTCGTTTTACCAATGTTCGCAGAAGCATTGTTATCAGCGATATTCACGGCGATATGAAAGCCTTACTACGAATACTCACCGCAAAAAAACTGCAGCTATTTGATCGAAATGAAAATTGGATTGGCGGAGATACGAAACTCGTCATCAATGGTGACCTCATCGATGGTGATCCAGATTCTGAATTGATTCTTGATTTTGTTTACGGCAGCCTTCGAGACAAAATTACTCAAGGCGGAGGCAGTCTTGAAATCAATCTCGGCAACCACGAATTGATGGCAATTGGCGGTGATGAATCTCATATGGATAAAGCCGAGAAAGAACTCTTCGCTCGCGCTGATGGCAGTTCAGGAAAAAAAGATTTTAATGAAATTGATGAACACATAAGACATATGTTTCGCGCAGCCAATGGACGCTACGCAAGCGAACTCAGAGGCAACAACTTTTTTACCATAGTCAATCGCACCCTTATTATTCATGCGGGCCTTGTGCGCCCGATGCTTGATATGTCTCGTACAATGCAGAATCCGGGAGATATCAATGTCATTGGTCGAGAGTTTATTAAGTTCTTTCAAAATCTAACGGGCTATCCCCCCTCAAAGCATTTTGACTGGATCGTAGATTTAGAAAAAGACCCAAAGGATTTTTCAAAAAAACAAAAATTCACAGAAGTAACCGGCCCTCTTTCAGATCGAAGCTTTAAGATCGAGACCGGAAAAAATGCCAGCCGACGGCCTGAGCATGGTTTAACTCGAAAGGAATTAAAAGAGCTTCTGGCTTGGTTTGATGTTGATCAGATTGTAATCGGTCATAGCCCAACCCCTGATTCGAAAATTAATTTTAAGCATCCCTACTATGGACGCAAAGTAATCTCAATTGATACTCATCGCGCTGAAATTTTTGGTGGAGAAGTCACGGCCCTCGAGATTCTAGCCGGCGAAAATGGACGGGACCAATTTATCGCGCACCACCTTAAGCGCCGAACTAAGGACGAAAACATCAAGTCTTTAAGAAAAGCTCAGAAAGAAGAGAGCCTTTCTAAACCTCGGCTCTGTCGTGAACTATTTCTTTAACCAAGATTCGTTTCTACAAACTTTGAACTATTAACTTAGCAGCTTCGGCTGAACCATCTCGTTGATAACTTTTTGTAACCTTTTCGAGATCCACTTTAATTTTGCGATCCTGTAAAATCTCTAGAATTTCTTTTGTAATTTCTTGCGCAGATGCATTTTTGAGATTGAGACTGCGTCCAACACCACTTTTCTCAATAAAATGTGCTTGGTGATGTTGATCATTGCATAGCGGGTGAATGAGCATGGGTACGCCCGCACGTAGACTCTCCATAACTGAATTGGCGCCGCCATGAGTAATAAATAGGGAGGCCGCCTGCAAAATTTCGAGTTGCGGAGCATATTTGTAGTAATGCACGAACTCCTCATCTTCCCAGCTCACATCATCTTTTAAATCTCCAATTGACATCACCAAATGCAACTTTAAATTTTTGCAAGCCTCGCGAATCTTTTTAAAAAGCTCTGGGTAATGAAAAACTTGACTGCCAAATGAAACATAAATCACAGGCCTATCGCCAGGTATCTTTCTCACATTGACCTCGTCGCCTCGTTTTGAAAGCGGTACAGAGGGCCCCACCAAACAAATATCTTCAGGTGCATCGAGAATGAATTCTTTGGTCGTGAAACTAATATTTAAAAACGAAGACAAACAATCAACGGCGCGAAATTTTGGCGCCAAGCCAAAGCTTTCAAATATCTCAAAACGAGCCGGAGCCAGACTCTCAATTATTTCGAGTACATCACTTTTCATTTCATCTGAAATCACTGAGGTCAAAGAGCTCGACATCGAAACCCACGGGATCTTAAGCAACTCGGCTGCAATAATTGCAGAGTAATTCATAGGATCAATAACCAGGACATCGGGCCTTTCGTTCTTGAGCCAAGTTTGTATAGGGGCAACTTGCTCGCGAATTCCCTTTAAGAAAAACTTTTCAATCAAAGCACGATGTTCTTTGCGATTTTCAATAAGCTCAATAAGTGCCTTTCCTTTGGGGCCGGCCGCAGATTGTGGCTGAACCAAAGCATTTGTAAAACTCAATCCGCTTTTTTTAATTTGATCTGAAATTTCGCCAGTTGAACTGATGAGCACTTCATGGCCCATTTTTTTCAAGGCTTGGGCGGGACCAATATAGGGATTGATATGACCTTGTTCAGACAGTAAACAAAAAATGACCTTCATATTTGCTCCTTTGAATTAATCAACTGAAGAGGCAGAGTTTCATAACCCGAAAAGGCTAAGCTTTGATGTTTTTTAATTGGATTCGATTTTGAATCCAAACTCAAATTCGGATAACGCAAAATCAGCTGGCCAAATAGTTCACGCATCTGAATTCTGGCAAGCCTGGCTCCTAAACAATAGTGAATCCCAGAGCCATAAGAAAGATGGGGGTTCTTTTCTCTGTCTAAAACAAAATCATCAGGCTTACTAAACATTTTCTCACTTCGATTGACCGCATGATTCGAAATAAAGACCATCTGACCGGCCTTGATTTCAACACCCGCCAAGACGCTATCTACTTTTGCAACACGAAAGATGAAGTTGACTGAAGGATCAAGGCGAGTGGCCTCTTCAATTGCCTGATCGAGCAAATTTTGATCCTGAACTAGCTTTTGATAAATGCCAGATTTCAAGAGCGAAAAGAGATTATTGCAGATTTGATCTGTGGTGGTTACCGTGCCTGCAACCAACATGATCGCAGCTTGAGAAATGAGCTCAGAATCGTCTAAGCTCCCTTGAGCTCGCAAAAGATTGCTAATAAAGTCGTTTTGCAAATTTTGTTTGCGCTCTTTCATGAGCTTAGTAAAATATTGAGACAACTGCAAAGCGCCATCATCTGCATTTTCAGCATCACGGATAATTTCACTTGAACCGCCGCCGAAAAATTGTGTCATATAATTTGACCAACGATAAAAATCGCGACGATTCTCTGGTGGTATTGAAAACAAATCTGCCAAAATGATGTTAGGCAATGGCAAAGCTATCTGTTCGACAAATTCAATATTTGTTTGATCTTTGATTTGATCCAGCAAATTTCCTACGACGCTTTTTACATTGGGCACAAATTGATCTAAAATTTGATCATTCATCCCAGAGCTAGCCAAACGTCGTCTTTGAGTATGATCAGGAGGATCACTGGTCACCATCATTTTTTTTACAACTCCAAAAAAATTGGCGACTTTATGAAAGGGACAGCCTGAGGCTTTGGACATAAAAAACGCTGAGCGATCCGCACTGAAATCGCCACTCTTTAAAACAGTTACTGCCAAATCGTAGTCTGATACCACCCAAAATTGCTCCAGAGGAGAGAAAAAGATCGGCCCCTTAGCCTTGATGGCTTTTGAGAATTCAAATGGGCTTGAATTTATTTTCTGAGAAAAAAGATCCATAAAATTACTCCTTTAAATTTGCAATGAGTTGAATTCGACGTAAATGCCTCGGACAATTTAATTCAAAGGCAGTCCGACCATGAATGAGACTATGATTATCTGCAAAAATTAAATCGCCCACCTGCCATTTATGGCTATAACAATAAAGTGGATCGTAGATTTTCTGCGTGAGCTCTGTTAAAGCCGAACTTGCTTCGTCATTTGAAACACCGCTAATTTGTAAACTTACCGGATTTAGTTCGGTCTCAACAGCTTCTGCAAAGCGCAGAATATTCTGTTTTGTATGCGGATGCTTTTGAACTAAAGGCCCTTGAATTTTACCACCATAATGCGCTCGTTTTTCAGTTTCAAATGTTAGTATCATGCGCTGCCAAACATCAAGCTGGGCGGGGCTGGCATCTGCTAATATTTTTGTCGTAGAAGTGAAAAGTGTCTCACCCCCTGCGTTTTCAGTGGGCGCTTCAATACAACAAAACACAAGATAGTCAGGCACTTTATAAAAAGCGCCGTCCCAGTGAAAGGGAACACGCTCTCTAGAAAATAAATAGTTTTCTGGGTCCTGACTTTCCTTCATCTCCATAACGGGTCCAAAACTCCAACTCATAGGAGACACCCCTTCAAAGCGAGAACAGAGGCTTAAAAACTCTTCACTTGATAGAGGAGCCAGCCCGCGAATTACAAGAAGTTTATCTTGTGAAAGCTCTTTAGCAAGCTCACTCAAATTGAGATCAGAAGCTTTCATTTTCTCGGCTTGCGTGATAGATCCGAAAGTTTTCATTCTTTGATAAATCATGAAACCGCTTCTTTCTGAGCCAAAGCCCCAGTCTTCTTATTTTGGACAAGATAGTAAGGGTATTTGTGATATGCATAAGAAAGTTTGCCGCCTGCTGCTTCAGCGGCTTCGCGTGAGCTTAAGTAAAACTCACTGCCATCAAAAACAGTCACAGAATGCCATGGCGTTCGCCAATTATCACTTGAAGCTAAAAGTGAAACTCCGATTTTATTTGAAAGTGGCGACTGTGGATGAATTGAAAGCCTAAGTGCACCCGCGAATTTTTTCTCAACTAATTTGCTCCAAGCATTGCTTCTTTGAATGACTTCGTAAGCGAGTTGTTTAGAGAGCTCCCTAATTTCGCTTTTCGACTTTCCTGCGCTCAAATATAGTTGGTCCTCAAACATAAAACGGTGAATTCCGTTAAACAATGATTTGGCCTCAGGCTCCTGCTTAATTCTCGCTCGTAAACATTCGATGCTTTCGGCGTATTCAGTTACCAGGCGCGTCCGCATCCAATCATAGTCGTGAGCTGAAAAAATATCCTCTAAGCTAAACGTCGAAAGAAAACTCAACTCGTGCTCTTCAATGATATTTCGTATTTCACGGCCATACAAGTCGACCGCACTATCTGATACTTTGACAAGGTCACTAAATACCCGCCCATCCGAGCAAATGATCAGACGAGCTCCTGGACTGTAAATTTCAGAAATCCTGCAACATAAATTATTCAAACGCTTAAGTGCTAGCACCTCACCATAGTCCGGACGACTGCTCACGGTTTTTTTCGGATTTGGTGATTTGGCCGGAAATGCGGGCAGGATCATTTTTATGGGGTCATTCTGATTGATGAATTTCTGAATTTTAGCAATTTGCAATTGTTCTTGAATTTGCACTGCCGCCGAATCATTTTCAGATAGAAAATGCTTTTGCGAGAGATTTCGCATTTCATAAACTAGCTTGAGAACCGAATTTGAAATTGTAAAATCAGTGTTATTTTGCACAAGACCTCCATTACTTCTTAAGCTAGTAATAGAAAACTTGTGGCATTAAGTATAATAATTAGGATCTATCATTGATATAGGTCAAAACCTATGTCTCTAGAAACATTCCCTACCGCACTCGATAAGGGTTTTGGCGGCACGAGAACTCATAACTTCTTTTCGATAGGCTAAGAACAATTCGTCTTTAAAACTTGGCAGTTTGACATCGACGACACTCAATTTTGCTCCAGCCTCGCTCTTGGCGACCCTTCCGGGTAGGACCCCATAACCCGCCCCTGCTGCTACCATACAGTAAACCACTTCGAGATTTGGCGCCGGGACAAAGTTTGAAAAATCAAGGGAAGCCTTTTTCAGACGCTTTAAAACCCATTGAGTTTGAATGAGCTCAGGGTCTCCGAACAATAATTTACCGTATCTTTCTTTTGGTGATTCAAAAACTGTGACCTGATCTTCACAAAGCTTCTTTAATACCAAATCTGGATGCTCTACAGGATTGATTACAAAACCGAGGTCGACCTTAAAGTTAATTACTGAATCGGTAATTCTCCTAGAGAGATCATGAATCAATTCAAGCTCTACGCGCGGGGCCTTACGAGATAGAAGCTTAAAAAATTGCGGCAGAGTATATCTTGCAACCGATGGGTGAACTCCGACGCGAAATTTGCCTTGCAACTCAAATTCGTCTTCTTGCGCCTCTTTTTGAACATTGGCCCAGGATTCAAGAAGCGCTAAAACTTGACCTGATATTCTCTGTCCTGATTTAGTAAGGCGAACCCCCGTCCTAGTTCGAATGAGGAGTTGAGCACCGACGGAGGACTCGAGCTTTCGAATAGATTGTGTGAGTGTTGGCTGCGTGATTCCGATTCTTTCGGCTGCCCTTGAGATATTAAGTGTGCGCGAAACTTCTAAAAAATATTCAAGATCAGTTGCACTTGGTAACATGGTTCAATCCTTGATGAAATACTTTGGCTATAGTAAATAACCTATACCTCAAGCAAGCAAGACCATATTAGCAATTGGTATTAGAAAAAATACTTTAGAAGCGAACTGTAATCCTGGCCATGGTCACGGCATTCAAGCTCTTCGTGATCAAGTTCGCCTTTTTGTTTCCACAAATCTTGCGAATTCTTTACTAACAATGCGCGCTTCAGTCTTAGGGACCGAGCTTCCTTAAATTCAGCAATCAATTCTGGAGCCTCAGTAGCCACCATGACATCTTCAATATTCCAGTTGGCGGAACGATAATCTAAATTGAAAGAGCCAATCCCCAGGATTTGGCCATCAATCAGAAAGGCCTTGCTATGAAGAACCTCTTCGATGGGGTGATAAATTTGAACCCCTTGAGAAATTAAGTCCTCTTGGTAAGGAGCAGATAGGCATTGAGTAATTTGACCCTGCCAAATCAAATTGGGCTGAGGCCCGCTGAGATAAAAGCTCATGTCTAGTTTCTTTTGCGCGAACTTTTGAAATAATTTATTAAAAGCACGAGGAGGAATAAAATAGGCATTGTCTAATATCAAGCTCTGTTTTGCCGTTTTAAATAGTCTAAGAATTTCTTTTGCTACCAACTGGTTTTGATTGTGGGCCTCTGTCTGCCAATTTAGGTAAGCGCTATGCCACGCCGGAATTTTAACTTCACTTAAAATTTCCTCAATTTCCTTTTGATTCATCTTGATGTTCGCTTGATTTTTTGACTTCGAACAATTGACCTCTTGACTCAAGCTCCACATTTTTTGAAAAGCACTTTTCGCCCCAGCTAATATCTGACTATTGGCTTCGGCTTTCACCTCAAGATCCCAATCCAGCTTTTCTTTTTTAAAGTGCTCAGCGGCTAGATTTCGTCCGCCAACAATAAGACCCGTATCACTCAACCAAATTTTGCGGTGGGTACGCTCTTGATTAAAAACCTGACTTAAACCCGTGCTTGGATTAAAGTTCTTCCAATCGAGTCCCTGGTTCTTCCAGTAGCAAATATTCTCAAGCGGCTGCGAACTCGATCCCCAAGCATCGGTTACAATTCTTATGTTTAATGCTGGCCACTGCTTCTTTTGATTTGCCAATTGAGACAACAAAAAATTTGCGACCGAATCATTTTCTAAATAAAAGGCTTCAATTGAAATTTCATTCTGTGAACTCAAAATAGACTGCAAGCGCGCAAGCAAAGAACTCTCGGGTTCTGAATGCAGACGTACTTCGGCATTTGGGGCCGCCAATGCCGAGGATGAAAGTGCTATCAAAAATGTGAGAATTTTAAGAATCATGCGTGGTCCTAGAGGCAAAGGGTGAAAGCTCTTGCTACCAATTACTTGCAATATTGGCACCGTAAAGCAGGAACCGGCGCATCGACATTGGCTTCAGTTAACCATCCGCTAAAAACGCCAGGATTGACTTGGCCATTTCCGCAGAGGCTCCCAATATAGAGGCCACCGCTAATGAGTCCATTCCAAAATTGCGTAGCTGCAAGTGGGGCCAGGATCGTCGCAGGAATTCCGTAATGAATTTCCCCGCTAGCGGTAATATCGAGATCAGTTGCGTTTACAAAATTAAACAAAACTCGGCCAAACCCAATGCCACCTTCAAGACGAATATCTTGCGCACGTATAGATGCATTTGATCCCAAGACATTTATTACGATCCAAGAAAGAGCGGAGCCCCGAAGGCGAATAATTGAATTTTGCGCAAGCCTTTCAGCAGAAATTTGAAATACACTCATTCCCGACGGCTCAGCTTCGAAGTTAATATTATTGCTTGAGCTTGAATATGCTTTAGCTGGCATTTCTGAAAAACGACGCGACTGATTTACAAAAAATCGAGAAGTCGAAACCAAACTTTCAACAGAGCTGCTTTGTGCCTTTAACGATCCGGTTGTATTCGAGTCAATACTTGAAACTCCGCCAAGGGCCTTGAGTTCGCCCTGAACACTCACACGTCTCAATCGTATGTGTCCGCCTGAGTGAACGCCGCCACCCTGTATAGAGCCATCAACGAGACTAACATCGCTCCCTGCTATCAGTGAAGGACAGCCTGAAGCCGGAGGACTGCGATGGATATTAAAATCCTTCATCGTGACCTTTGAACCTGCGCCAGTAAGACCTTGAAAATCGCTTGATTCATATTGAAGATCGCCTCTGCTAAAAACCAAATATTCAGCCGGCGAAGCTGGTCGACATATACTCGCGCGAGCGACTAAAGGTAAAAAACAAAAACCAGCAAGCGAGAGCGCCAAAATTCTCTTCATTGAATCTCCGAAATTGTGTAAGGGCCCAAGAATATAGCGCGCCGCACTAGAAAAGTCAATGTGAAGCCTTAGTTTTTCAAGGCATCAAAAAAACTTTGATCCTCAACTGGCTTACCTTTTAGTGCAAAGTCTTTCTCATCAGAAATGCGAAACAAAAATGGGCTCAAGTATGGAGTGAAAAATCCTCTTAGTCCCCTGTGACCATTTTCGGTCATTTCGTCGTTCGATTGTTTAGCAGTCCAATCTTGAAAAAGTATACGATATAGGCCAATCACAACGCCAGTTCGGTCATTTCCTAGCTTGCAATGCACGTAAACCGGCTGAAACTCAGGACTACTCATAATACGAACGGCTCTTCCCATATTCTCTTTATCAGCATCAGAAAAATCAGCCGCTGCCGGAATTGCCAAATTAAAATATTTCATGCCCAATTGAACTGCCGCTTCGCCTTCCTTATTACGACTATCTGAGCGCTCTGAAGCGCTATATTTTAAAACCAGGTCTGCGCCCTGCAAATTGATGATCGTTTTAATTCCCTGCTCATGTAGGTAGGCAACTCCGTTACTAAGCTCAGGAGTTCCACCACGATAAATTCCGGGCGCAACTTGCGCAAAATGGGGGACTACTTCATCCCCTGTAACAGGTGTTTGGGCCTGCAAGTTTGCAAAAGCGAATAATACAAAAGTAGCTAAAATAAATGAATATCTTGACATGAGTCCCCCCCCCGGAGCGTTTTAAAATTGAGCCCTGTAGATATTACAAGAATTCCCAATCCGCAATCAAAGATCCCGATTGTAATGTTGTGAGTCTTGATAAATTTTAGGAGTCAGTAACTTAAAAGAATCGGCATGACTTCAAGATATGTTCATTCTCCCGCTACTAAACGTCGGCATACGGCATCATGGTATTCCTGCGCACCCAAAAACCGAGACCGAAACAGCCAAACTGTCAACCGCCGCAGCTGCCGCTAAAACTGATTCTAATTGATTCACTCCAACAGATTCACTCCAGCTGATTCACTCCAGCTGATTCATAGACACCTGGTAAAACGGCAAACAGATGTCATCACTCCACGCAATCTCAATTTGAGATTCTCTTTAAATTTACACCTTTAGCCCACACCCATAGCGGCGCATCGCTTGCTCTCTCTTTCAGTCATCTTCACTTACTTTTTTTAAGGAGAGTTCAATATGAAGCAGTTTTTAATTTATGGTTTGAGTTTATTTATTTCCTCAATTGCACTAGCTCATTCAAATGAGTTCAACTCCCACGAAGAAAGCCAATTCGAAGAGCCAACCTATATGTATCAAAACACCATGCACTCAGGGCATGCACGGTCTGGCGGCTCGACTGCAAGCCCCCTCATGAGCTTTCATGGTGGCAAGGTTTTAAGAGCAAATGCAACCGCGGCTATTTTCTGGGGCTCTAGTTGGAATAATACGAGCTTTGCATCGGACAAAATTTCAGGCCTTGATTCTTTCTTTTTGGGATTTGGCAATTCAAGATATGCTTTCACGAGCTCAGAATATTACGATAGCACTGGCCTCATTTCGCCAGCTTCAACCTATCAAGGTCATCTTATCGACAGCTCGGTTGTTCCGAATCGAGCGCTCTCAACCTCACAGGCAATCAGTGAGGTTTGCAAAGTTACCCAAAATCATCCCGATCCTAGTACCGTTTATTTTATCTATACAGCAACCGGGGCCGGCAAAGTAAATTACTGTGCGTGGCATTCTTGGGGAAGTTGCTCGAGCGGAGCCCAAGTGCAAGTCGCATATATGCCCAATATTGATGGAATCGCAGGATGTGATCCGCAAGACTCAAGCTCTGGACACTCTCAAGGACTTGCAGCCGTCGCCAATGTCACTGCCCATGAGCTACTTGAAAGCATCACCGACCCAAGAGGTTCGAGCTGGTTTGATAGCAGCGGCCAGGAAAACGGCGACAAATGCGCCTGGAGCTTCCCGCCTGGAAATGGCCTTTCAACTTTTAGCAATTCGACTGTTTGGAAACTTCAAATGGAATGGTCTAACTCGGCTTATTTAGCCAATACTGGATTGGCAAATCTAAGTGCTCAGCACGGCTGCATTTACTAATTGCCGCCGCTTTGTGAAAATGAAACGACGGTGCCGTTATCACCGGTAACAAATACGGCTTGAGATTGCACGGCAATCCACGCCGCGAGTTGAAGCAAAGGACTCTCTTCGCTTTGCACATTCGTTCGAATCAAATCTTTGCCCTGAACCCCAATGGCAAAGAGACTTGCAGCCGTGATCATCACAAACCCAATTTGTTTTTTCAAAAACATATCTCATTTAGTCATTAGAGTTAAAAGCAGTTTTCGTGGCACCCGCGGCAGTGGGCCGATTGGCTGTTTCAGTTTCGAGATCCTGGATCTGTTGCAGCTAACTGCTTCCCGAATGCCAGCTGCTGAGCGCTGAAGTTTTCGACATTTTACGAGACAAAGGCAGAAAGAATTCAAAAACCCTAAAGCTTTTGCTTGCCCATTTTTTTTAAGTTCGAAATAATCTACTGATCGCACCCGTTAAATTTTCAGAATCTTGAAAGGCCCACAACTTTTGATTTCACCATCTTCCCTGCTAAAATATTTCAATGATCAAGTTGAAGAGATTCATAGCCACGCCTCTCTTGTGAAGTATGGCATCGCCTTGAACTTTATTTCATTTTTAACGGTTTATTTTTGGTGGCAAGGATATGTCGAAACCAATTCGACTGCATATTGCTGGTATTATTTCTCGAATTGCGAAACTCTACGTAACTTTATTGCTCACAATCATCAATATTTTTGTGGGGCAATCGCTTGCACCGCGATTTTTTCAATTTTTGGATTTGCAAGCAGAAGAACCAAAGTCGCTTATTGGCTTTTACTTTTGGGTCTAGCACTTAAATTTTTAATGTTCTCGCAAGACTATCGACTCATGGGCAACTATCACTTTATGCATTTTTTGGTGGTTTTGTTTTATTTATTTGTGCCGAACAAGATCAAGAGCATCTATTTTTTAATTCCGCTCTTTTATATTGCCGCGGGATTTTTAAAAATCAATCCCGAGTGGCTAAGTGGCTCCGCAATGCTTAAAGAAATCTTCTTCCCAAAGGCTTTGCAATATTGGGCCTTTTTGTTTGTAATTCCTCTTGAACTCTTAATGGCCCCTCTTATTTATGTCGTCCCGTTTAAATCAAAAGCTTGGTGGCTCATTATTAGCAGCTTTTTGATTTTTCATCTGATTTCTTGGCAGGTGGTTGGCTACTTCTATCCAATCACTATGTTTTTGATTTTAAGCTTTTATTTTTTAATAACTGCGCCACCACAAAAATTCACCAAGCCAATAGCTCCAGCACTTTTGCTTATCTTATTTGCCTTGCAGATCTTTCGCGTTTTCGCCTATCCAAATTCAAATATTGACGGCATAGGCAGAAGCTTTTCTCTGAATATGCTAGACGGCAAACCATCTTGCCTCAATCAGGTCATTATCCGTTCCGGCACAAATACGATTTTGACGAATTATGTTCCTGAAACGAATGCGCCACGCATAAAATGTGATCCATTGATATATGCCGCCTATCTCAATGAACTCTGCCACAAACTTGCACCTCAAACCGAAGTCGACTTTTCATTGCAGACGCGACTGCAAAGTGAAACTCACTTTCACGACGTACTGAATATCCAAAACGTTTGCGCAAAGAAATTTTCAGTCAATATGTTAGGGCGAGTCTCATGGTGAAGTGGCTTGGGATAATCTATATTGTTATTATAGCCCTTTATATTTCCCAAAGCGCTTTGACCTATGGTTTTGGCGAACTCATACACCCCAGCACCTATAACAACGCAGATCCGCTTCGTTTTATAAATTATCAAAGTGAAAAAGTGAGCGCCCCAGGGCATACGGAACAGGCTTCAATACAAATGTTTCGCGGGAATATTTTTCGCACTGGTGAAGTTTTAGAAACTGCATTAAAGCATTTTAATATTATTAAAGTCCTTGACCCATTTAATGTTGGCATCCATTCAGCTGCAAAGTCGACAGTCATTTCAAATGAAAGTACGGCATTTGTCGGAACCGACTCAGGATGGTTTTATGCAATTGACAAGAAGACCTTCAAAACTCGCTGGTCGCTCTTTGTTCCCAATTCAAACCGAGGCATTCATTCTTCTGCGGTCATTGAAGGAGATAATTTGTGGATCGGTGATTACTCGGGCCGAATCCTAAGAATCGATGCACCCAGTGGTCATATCATTTGGAATCAATTTCTCGGTCAGGCAATCGGCGCGAGTCCCCTGCTCTTAGGTGAGGCTCTTTTTGTAAATGCCGAGACCTCGCCACCCAATGGATATCTTTATAAAATAAATAAATGGACAGGAGAAATGATTTGGCGAAGCCAAGCTTTCGGAGAGCAATCACACTCAAGCCCATCAACTAATGACGACCAATCTCTGGTTTTTTTAGGTGCAAATAACGGACAGTTTTACGCCTTTTCAACAAAAGACGGATCAAGGCTTTGGCAACAAAAACTCACCGGTGGCCCATTACGAAGCGCTCCGGCCTTTTTTAAAAATCGACTTTATGCAATTTCAATGGAGGGTCGTTTTCATATTCTTGATGCGAGCAGCGGAGCCATCGTGAATGAAATCTCGATTTCACCCAATTCTCGTTCAAGCCCAGCTTTAGATCGCGAGGCCAATCGAGTTTATTTTTCAGATCAATCTAAACTTTATAGAATTGACCTTGAAGGCAAAAACTTGATTCAAATAGATTTGGGCAATCGCTTTAATATCTCCTCACCTCAAATCTTAAAGTCTGGCAAGCAGACAATTCTTTATCAAGTCTGCAAGGATCAAGAGCTTTGCGAAATAGATAAAAATCTGAAAACTTCAAGATCCATTTTCAAAGGGGATTTTAAAATTACCGCAACTCCTCATTTTACTAAAGGTCAAATATGGATTCCCACTGACCAGGGTCCACTCTTTGTTTTACAGGAGGACTCAAAATGAAAGTCTTTATATTAGCTTTTTATTTGTTTCTCGCTCCCCTGAATACATATTCCCTCACGCCACCAAACTCTGAGTGCCTCAAAGTCAAAAATAATTTGGTCGTTTCATGCTCGCAGCAAAGATATCGGTCACTTTTTCAAATCAATGGCAACAATCATAAACTAGAGGATGTTGAATTGAACGAATCGACGATTTCAAAATCAAGCTTTACCAATGTTCACTTCACTCGCGTGACATTTAGAGGCGCTATTTTTACTGATGTTAAATTTATAAATTCACATTTTGAAGATGTTGATTTTTCGGGCGCAAAATTTTTCAGAACGATTTTTGAAAATGCCAAAATGACAAACGCTAGCCTCATTTCTGCATATTTTGATCACTCGCAGATTTCCTTGAATAAGGAATCTCAGAATGTACAGTCTAATAATTGCTTAAGCCTTGCATCTACGGTGGCGCCAAAGAATATCGCCTGTCTGCTTAACTTTTAAAAAGATGGTGAAAGGCAAAGGGATCTTCTTGCTCATAAGCCTTTTGATCCTCAATACGAATTTCCTCAAGTGCTTTGAGCAGATCGTCTAAAGACATTGGCCAAGCGTTTTTTTTCTCAAAGGCTTTATCTTTAAGATAAAGCTTTTTGTAAATAAGGTTGGCAACACTATTGATTTGATAAACCGGGCGCAAAAATATTTCTGGAATATCAATGAGACCTTGTGCATTTTTAGGATTGGGTAAATTAGACATTCGCATCGGTGCCATTGCCGCCTGCATATTTATTTTTTTAGGAAGCAAAACCAAATTGTATTTTTTATTTATGAACCAATCAAAGAGCGCAATAAAGATAGCATCCCGATATTTGGAGTCACGCACCAAACGCAAATCGCGAAACTCTAATAAAACTTCAAAACGCGGATCGACCTCAATATCGACTGGCGTGAGCACAGGACCAGGCTTGATTCCGACAATTGTAATGATTTTTTCAATTGATTTGTCTAATACCGATGGTGACTGAGGCAAAATGATTTGACCATCAGATGCCTTCTTATAAGACCAAAGTAATAGTTTCGCGCAGTTCATTTTCGATTCGTCGGTAAAGTTAAAAAAATAGTCGTACTTTGACTTTTCAGCTTTGCCTTCTTTTTCACTTACAACTTTTTCACGAATAAGCTCGGTGGCTTTCTCCGCAAGCTTTTGATCTTTCGGGCGAACGAGTACAATTCGGACATTGTATTTCTTAAGAGCGCTTTCGATTTCAAAGAGGTCGAGGCCTCCCGACTGAATATAGGACTCTAAAGAAATGACTTTGTCAGACTTTGAGTCTCGATGAAGTACCGCAAAATGACTAAACTGACTCTTGGGCAAAGTAATTGTCGAAATAATCGAACTAATAAAGGAAGGTCCTTTTTCAAGCAAAACATCGCCTGATTTAAATTGAAATTTTTGGCCTGGCTCAAATCCTTTTCGATAGAGATATCCCTTGTGAAACTTATTGTCAAATATGGGCGAAGGGTCGTTCGCAAATTTAACCTCGTAAGGCAATGCGGAAGTGATATCAAAAAAACGCACGGACAACATATCTTCAAAATAGCGGCTATTGTAAATGTATTCTTTCAATTCATTAAGACACGGAGCTAGCTCACTCAATTTGTCATTTAAATTGGTTCGAATATGCCAAGCTGAATCGAGAATTTTTTTTCCGTATTTTTTCACCTCTTTGCTATTGAGGTCATAGAGCTTGCTGTCCAAGACCTCAAGCTTTGCCTCTTTCAAAAATACTAAGCACGTTTGAGCAGTGAGCTTTTTTGACTTCGCTTCAAGTAAATTGAGAGAACTCAACAAAGACGGCGCCCGCGCAAAAGCTGACGCAGAAAACAATATGAAAATAATGAAAAAGCACTTTGTCATCTCTGCTTTTTCGGATTTTAAGCCCTTGAAATTGAGCACTCAATTTATTTTTATTAAACTACAGATGACTGACAATTGGACAGCATGAGGTCTTGAAAAGCATTTAATTGGACTAGCAAATTCCGATTTAGGTCTTGAACTTGCATCTCTTGAGGTGTGGCTAGTTCAAATGCGAAACTCTAGGGGTCTCAATGAGTGTTCGAAATAAGCAATATTCAACGATTCTATTTAGATGTTTTTTATTTCTCGTAGTGGCAGGCTGTCTCATCTTGGGACGCCAAATGTTTAGCAAGTCCAGAAAGAAGCTCGTACAAAACACAAATGAAGTTCGTGACCACAAGTCCCGGCCCTTTGAATCTCAAGACATCAATAATTTAAATATTGAAAACCGAAAGAAAGTTGATACTGAACAAGCTTTCAAAATGAATTTCCAAAAAAATTCCGAAGCTTCAATTGAAATTGAGAAATTAGCGCCCTCTTCTCAACAACAAAATCGAAAAGTCGCCTCAATCAACCAATCAAAATCACAAAAATTGCAATCAATTGTCGGCACAAATGTCTTGCCAACCGAATCCCTTGATGGTCTTTCTAAACCAGAAGATATTCAAAGTTTTTTAAGAAGTACCCAGCTCAATAATCCAAACGACATTCGTAAGGCGCAAGCGGTACCCATGGATGATCAAGTCCTCAAAATGGCGGGCGTTTATTATGGAGATCTCACCTGGGATAAAACTCCAAACCACCCGATTCAGTTGAAGGTCGATTACGAGCCGAGTATGAGCAATGGCTTGGTTCGTGGCCAAGTGAATGTGGAGCTGTCTTTGAAAGGTGTTGTTTTTGATCAAAGAAGTTTCGTACCAACTCTTGGGGGTATTCAAGGAAGTGAGGGCACCCCAGATGCTACAGTTTTAGCTCTTGGTAGTAATCGCTATCTACAGCTTTACTTTGTTAATAATTTACAAGCTTGGGTTGGCAACTTTTATATGCGAAATCCTGTTACTAGCAACCTACAGTATGTTGGCACGACCACTCTTGCTAAACGCTAATGCTATAAGTGACAGTTCAATTTGAAAAAATAAGAATAAGTATGGGTGCTAGTGCTAGGATCAAAACTCAATTGAAAATCAACTTTGGCGCCGGCTTTCGCGCCTAATATTAAAGCTTTTAGATCCTTGCCAGTTTCATAGCTGAGCTCTGCGCAATGGGTACCTTGCATATTCCCACATAAAAAACTCGTTGAAGTTATTGAGCTCGATCCGGAATTGCCGCGGATATATTCTCTCTGAAGTAAATTGTCGGCACCGCTTAGTTCATGCTCAATTAAATTAAATCTCATTGTAAGCTTTTGAGAGCTCATCGCAAATCCCAGGATTCCGTTTATTGTAACCCCATTTGCCGGAGGAAAACCAATAGGAACACCACTGCATTTTAAGTCAAGCTGAAGGGAATCATCAGCCCAGGCATTCAAGCTCCCGGCCACCAAGAGAATTAAAACTAAAAATTTTAAGAACATAGATGGCCTCAAGCTTCTTTTGTTAGGAAAAGGCAATATAGCAGAAAAAAGAAAAATTCACACCTGGCAATTTTTGTCACTTTTTTGCTTTCAATCGGATCAATGGGGTTGACCAATGGCCAAATTAAATTCAATTCTAGTTCTTCACTCTATTAAAACGAATGAGGAGATCAAATGCCAAAAACTAAATTTAAAGTACTTATTCTCGGCGGTGGTACCGGAGGAATCTCTACGGCTGCACATCTAAGCAAAAAAATGAATGCCGAAGACATCGCGATTGTCGACCCTGCACAAACTCATTTTTATCAGCCCCTCTGGACACTCGTCGGCGGCGGAGCTGCAAAAAAGCAATCGACTGCAAAACCAATGTCTGAACTCATTCCGAAAAAAGTAACTTGGATTCAAAAAGCCTGCACTTCAATTGATTCAAAAGAACAGAGTCTTACTCTCGCAGATCAATCAAAAATCTCATTTGATTATCTCATCGTTGCAAATGGCCTCAAACTCGGCTGGGAGAAAATTGATGGCTTGAAATCTCATTTGGGAAAAAACGGAATCTGCTCAATTTATGAATATGAGCAGGTCGATATTGCGACCCAAATGATTAATGATTTCAAAGGTGGAACTGCGATTTTTATCATGCCCCCTGTTCCCATAAAGTGCGCTGGCGCTCCACAAAAGATAATGTATCTTGCGGATGATATTTTCACCCGCAATGGCGTAAAGGATAAATCAAATATTATTTTTACAACTCCTGGCAAGGCGATGTTTGGGGTCCCCACTTTTGCCAAAGCGCTCGATGTAATTGTTAAGCGCCGTGGGATTGAAACTAAGTTTTCTCATAAATTGGTTGGTGTAAAAGCCTCTGAAAAAATAGCTTGTTTTGAAGTAGCTGGCGCGGATGGGGCCATTTCAAAAGTCGAAATAAAGTACGATTTACTCCATGTCGTTCCGCCGATGATGGCTCCCGAATTGATAAGTCAATCAGACCTCGCCTTCACGGAAGGGGATCAGAAGGGCTGGATGGCAGTCGATAAGCACAGCCTTCAGAGCTTGAAAAATCCAAATATTTTTGGAATTGGCGATATTACGGGCGTCCCAAACTCTAAAACAGGAGCTGCCATTCGCAAACAGACTCCGGTCGTTGTTGAAAATATATTGAGCCTTATAAGAGGCGAAAAACCAACAGCGCAGTACGACGGATATTCTTCATGTCCGCTGGTCACCGGCTTCGGCAAGGTAATACTGGCTGAGTTCGGCTATGACGGAAAACTCATGCCCAGCTTTCCCTTCGATCAGACAAAGGAGCGGCGCTCAATGTGGATATTAAAGCGCTATCTTCTGCCAATTTTGTACTGGAAAGGCATGCTGAAAGGCCGAGCCTAAGCCAGAGTCCTAAAAGGTCACAATAGTTAAAAATGATCAATTTTTGGCACGAGATTCAGCTTATAAGATCACTGAATCTCGCTGCTTACGGCATAGGTCTTGCTCTCTCCTTGGATACTATGAAAAATATCCGAATATGCCTTTTTTCACTTTTGGCCCTTGCACTTTTCAGTCAGTCTGCCTTAGCCGGGCCTAGCAGCTGTTATCCAATCGTGAAAAAACCTGCTTATCCTTGGGCTTCAAAAGCAATAGATAAAATTCGTGAAATTCGCAACTTGCCGCCGCCCCCAGCTCCGCCCTCAATTCAAGAAGTAATTTGCAAGCCAGTTGAAGTTAGTTTTGATATTAAAGATGCCGATCATTATGAAAAAAGGTGCTCAGGTACTGGCCAATACGCGCAATTTGTAGCCGACAGTCAAAAGGCGTTGAAAGACGATAAGAATCCACAGGGCTGTCGCGGCATTTCAGCTCGAGTTCTTGAACTTCAAAAGCGATTGGCACAAATTAATTGCTCTGGATCCGAACTTGTCACAATTCATCAAGCGGCTGCACAATTGACTTATGAACTCTCTTTGAAATTGAATCAAAATGACATATTAGAAAGTAAAGCCTGGTCCGCTATTGCGGGCGGCGGACACTTTGCCAGTGGAGGCCTGCCCTGCCGACAGCTCCGTTATGGGTTATCTAATCACCATTTTGATATTGATCGCCAAGCGGTCGAAGAACTCCTGAAGGAATCCAGACAAATTATCATCGATGTTGAAATGTTCGCGGGCCAAAATTAAATCTTTGCATAGCGCTTTATTACAAAAATGCTAACGCATTGACATTCTTAAAAATTCGCCTTCCAATAGGGATATGAAGCACAAACGCCGAATTAAAATCGTTGATAAGAAGCTGCAATATCAATTCTTACTGACAGTAGTGGCCAGTGGTGCCTCTATTTATCTAATATCGGCTTTGCAGTTGAGACTGCTCTCAAGTAAAATCCTTGAAATCCTTGGCATCGTAGATATTCGCAGTGATATAGCTTTAAATATTATTAGAAATGTAAATGTAAGCGGAACTATTTTGCTAGGTTTATCTAGCCTTACTCTTATTATAACCTGGATCGCAGCCCTTTACTTATCACATCGTATTGCTGGCCCCGTATATCATATCAATCGTGTTCTTGACGAGCGCTTGGCAGGCAATAAAGAAATCCGCATTCACACTCGTAAAAATGACTTTTTTTCGGACTTAGTTAAAAAAATTAATGCCTTACTTGATGAAGGCAATTCAAAAAAATCTTAATTAAAGTGCACACATTGACCGGGGCAAGACATAATTTGCGGAGCTTAATCTAGCTTTTCACCTTTGATCTTGTCGGCGATCTGAGTCTTGAACGGAACCGCTAATAAAAATATAAGCATGATCCAACCGACCAACCAAATTGAAGTTATATATTTGAATTGAGACGCAGGAGTCGTAAACAAAATCGCGCCCAATCGAACTAAGTTCACCAACCCCAACCAAAAAAGAGGGGAAATCAGCTTTTGATCAAATAGCATAAAAAACATTACTAAAATCGGCACCAAGCAACTTGAAAGCAGCAAGCGAAAAAACAGTGGCAAACCATAAATTAATCTCTCTAAACACGCGTCATATATTTCTCGGTAAAGCGAGTGAAATGGATGATAATCAATTGAATAAAAGGCAGCTGCATTCCCAAACTTATCGAAAAGTTCGGCTCTGTTATCTGACATAACATAGGGATGTCCTTCAAAATTCAACAATTGAGAAGCCATCATTTTGCGATTTTCTAAAAACAGTTTTGGATTTCTCATGATTATTGATAGTGCCACCTTCTGAAATGCTTTAAAATCTTCACTTGTAACTAAATTTTTTATGCCGCCTCGGTGATATGGCGCTATTTCAAATGGATCATAGAATTCAATTAAATATTGAACACTCATAAAACGCTCCAACTCAATTTGCTCGTCTTTGGTTGCCGCATTCATACCTTTTTTCTGAAAAACATACCCCAAGGGATTGATAACAGTTGTTGAAAGATACCTTTCAGAGAAGGAATCAAATTTAAATACTTTTTGGGGAATCCAATTGCATAAAAAACTGGTCGACAGCATTATCAACCCCAAATTGACAAAATATCCCCATTTTTTTTGTTTGATCCAACAAACGGCGATCGGGAACAGAACTACAATAATTTTACCTTCGGGACGCATATCTCCTAAAACTAGAGTGAGTAATCCTAACGAATAAAGGTGAAACCATGGATCATTCTTGAATTGAGAATTCAAGCCACACAAACCTAAACACCACCAAACAAGCAAAATTGAATTTATAGAATCGCGACTTTCAAAAACCACCAAAGCAGTTGCAAGTGGAAAGCAAAATAGAATACAAATTCCAATCGACATCCAGACCGGAAGTTTTTTGGGCAGCAGGCGCAAAAAAAGAAAAAGAACAAATAAATAGAAAATAAGATTCAATATCGAAATACGTAGGGCCGAAAAAAAAATAAGATGTGAAGCCTGAAGTAGTAGAGAATAACTATTTGAACTATGTGGCGAAATATTTCCTAAAGAAAGATCCTGAATAAAAGCAAGGTCATCATAGCTGACCTTGCCAGGAAAACATAAAATAATTTGCAAAACTTGAATGAAAAAGACAAAAGCAAAAACAATTCTCTTAGAGCTATCAAAATCCTGTCGCACAATCTGAAACACTCTTGGGGCCCAAGCAAAAATCAAAACCAGGATGCAAGATGCCATAAATCCGCTTATGATAACCAACGGATTATGAGCCGGATATTTTGCGTAGCCAATCCACGGCCACAGTGAAGCAACTAAGTATATCAACCATTTCATGCTTTTATCTTGCGCGATTCATCGCTACGAGGCAAACTAAGCCTGTGGATAAAATTGAAATTCTTCTGGTGATCCCCTGCTATCGTTGCGAACGTCAAATTTCAAGAGTCCTTTCGGAGCTTTCGAAAAATAGAAATCAATTGCCTGAAATTAAAAAAGTTCTAGTTCTCGACAACCAAAGTCCGGACAAAACAGTTGACGTTGCAAATCAGCATATTTTGCTGGCGCAAATTGAAGACTGGGCGGAAGTTCAGGTCAACTCAAGTAATCTTGGACTCGGCGGCACTCACAAAGCGGCATTTGCACTCGCTTTGGCGCAAAATTATTCTCATATAATAATTTTTCACGGAGATGATCAGGGCGACACCAATGAAATCCCAATGATTATATCTCAATTGAAAAAGGGATATGATGCCGTACTTGGCTCAAGATTCATGAAAAATTCAAGACGACTTGGCTATTCGAAATTACGAACTTTTGGTAATCGCATTTTAAATATTGCCTACACCATCCTGACCGGCACCAAGGTACTAGATTTAGGTTCAGGCTTAAATGGCTTTAAACTTTCTGCATTAGCAAACTTGCAATACCAAACCTATTCAAATCAATTTACTTTCAATATGGATCTTTTACTTAATATAATTGAGAATCATTGCCGCCTCTGTTTTGTTCCCATTTCGTGGCGAGAAGTTGATCAAATCTCAAATGCAAAAAGTTTTAATGTGGGCTGGCAAGCCCTGCGAACACTTTTAGTTTGGCGCATTCGCACTAGCCCTTCGAAGGAAGTATAAAGTGGCGAGTCCTGGGAAAGTTAATATCATATTTTATAATCAATTGAGCCTCAAATCTGCGGTCCGAAATAAATTACGCCAAATACATTCTGTTCAAAATCTAGAGAAGCACCAAGCTTTGAGCCCACACAATATAACCAATGAATTGCAAATTAATTGGATGTTAAAAGATGAGGCTTGGCCCGAAACGCCTTCAGATATCTGGCATACGGCTCAAAACACTCTCTCTCCCTGCACTTTAGCATTGTCATGCGGACATCTTTTTCGAAGCTCCCAATTGCAAAAATTAAATCAACTGCTTCTCAAGATTTCAACGTCTTGCGTGAATGTCTCTTGGTTTTTAGATCAGAATCAACTTACGAATATTTCTCCGGGTGAGTTTCCCAGTTACGAATGCGAATATTTGAATCTCAATTCTGCAATTCAAGATTTTGATTTTTCTCAGTTCGCCTGTAACCCTAGACAGTTCAACGAAGTCATTTTTGACAGCCAGTTTGTCACTAAAATTTGTCATTTGAAGCAAAAAGGTGAAGCTGAAATTGGATTCTTTGATGCCCTCCCTGATAAACTCAAACCATACTACCCAAAATTAATTAACAGTCATATTGAAGACAAGTTTGCCTCATACAAAATGACCAATTTACGCCGCTTTGATCTGGGGCGCCTCATTCTTGAAGACTCATTTACGGACGCAGATTGGCAGGCCTTTTATTTTGAGCTCAGAAAATATTTTACAAAGCTCCCCAAATTAAATATTACAAATCAACTTTTAAAAAAGAAACTTGAACATTATTTTATCGAAAAACTAAAATATCGCTTAGAGGAATTTCGCAAATTGAACGACTACGAGAGCCTGCTCAGTGACTATAACACCCACACAGGCTCTCATTTTGAATCCGACGTGAACGCTCTTTTAATTCAACTCAAAGCACTGATCGACAAATCGTCTCAATGTCAGCTCTATTTTTCTCACGGCGATTTATGTTTTTCGAATATTCTTTATGATATTGAAGACAAAGAATTAAATTTTATTGACCCTCGAGGAATTGAGGCAGAAGGCTCAAGTTATCGTCCTATTGAATATGATCTGGCAAAAATGAGTCATAGTGCGCTTGGGTCTTACGATGCAATTGCTAGAAACTCTGAATATGGCAAGAATGCTTTAAACTTGAGTGAAATTTATTTTAAGGAGTTTTTGAAAGAATTTGAAATTAAGTTAGATGACCTGCGACTGTATGAGGCCTCGTTGTTTTACAGCCTTTTGCCTCTGCATTTGAACCATCAAAATCAACTTCTAAAATTTATGTTGGCCGGCCAAAATGCGCTGCGATCAGGCTCTTAATATGGCAATATCTTATATAATTTGCGCTGCGGGCAAGGGGACCAGAACAAAGGAAATTAGCCAGGATATTCCGAAAGCCCTTTTGCAAATAAACGGGCTGAGCTTCTTAGAGTATGCACTGAATTCCTTGCCGATACAAAATGATGATCAGATAATTGTGGTAAGCCAGCGCCAGGATCGCCTCTCGAGAATTCAAGAGCGGGTCAGTAAAAATATTTCCAAAGCCCACTTGATTTGGTTTGATCTTGATTATTTCACCAGAGGCCAACTTGAAACGGCCGTTACTGCACTTAAGTTAATAGACCGTAAGAATTCGATTGCCATTTTCAATGCAGATTCTTGTTTTGAATGTCCGGATCTCTTATCCTCTATGACCGAACCTCAATTTGAAGGAATTATTCCGTGTTCAATTGAAGCCGGCGAAGCTTGGTCATTTTGCCGAGTATCAGAAGAAAATAGATTGCAAAAGGTAGTAGAGGTTCAAGAGAAAAAACGCATTTCAAAGTGGTGCTCTGTTGGTTTTTATTTTTTTAGAAATTATGATCTTTTTGAAAAGTTGGCAAGCGAAGAACTCAGGCAAGAGTCTGCCGAAGAATATTATGTCTCAAGGCTTTACAATCATTACCTAAGTTTAGGGTATTCCATCCTTATGCTTCCGGTTCAATCGTTCAAAGCCATGGGCTCCGTTGAACAAATAAAAAGATACTGGACGCTTTCAATTGATGATGTCCGAAATGAGAATTTCCATTCACTCTTGAAGTCCTAACCTAAAGAGACATGCAAATTAAGTAGTTGAGAAATCATTCTTAGCCCTTGGTCCTGAATAAAGCTATTGATTGTGGCCCTTCTAATACCGATTAAGATAATGTGAAATTTCACTTCATTGAATTTTTTAAACTTAGCCTAATCATTGGAATCACTTGTAGCTGTGGAGTTTTTTCTTCAAATGAAAACGGTACTTCAGCTTCATCCTCTAGTATTTTAAAGCCGACGAATTTATCAATTATGGCAACCAAAAAGCCAAGAGTGGTCAAAGTTTCTTGGACCGGAAGTACTGGAGCCTTATCCTATCGAATCATTCAAATCGTGAGTGGGGTCGAAACCACTCTTCAGAGCGCATTAAACTCTACCAATTCAGAAATCGAATTTAATTTGTTAGATGTGGCTTTGAAAAATCCGCAAATTTTTGTCGAAGCCTGCGATCAAACAGCTTGTGTGCGCAGCACTCAAAGTTTATCTGCTCAAAGCCTGTTAAATAGTTTAGTCGGATATATCAAGGCCTCAAATAGCGCGACCGGCGCTAACTTCGGATCAGTCGCACTCTCAGGAGACGGCAAGACTATGGCCATAGGTGCTGCTTTTGAAAATAGCAATGCGACCGGAATCAACGGAGATCAAAGCAATACGTCCGCAAGTAATTCTGGTGCGGTTTACGTATTCACAAAATCGGGAGTTACTTGGACTCAAGAAGCCTATATTAAAGCCTCCAATACAGATAGTGGCGATACCTTTGGCACTGCTGTTCGATTATCTCAAGACGGAAATACTCTAGCGGTTACCGCACCCAGCGAAGACAGCAACGCCAGCGGAGTCAATGGTGATGGTAGCAATAACCTTATGTCTGGCTCAGGTGCCGCTTATATATTTATTAGAGCCAACTCTGTTTGGTCGCAACAAGCTTATCTGAAGTCTTCAAACCCCGATATTGGCGATGGTTTTGGTAGTCAATTGAGTGTATCTGCTGACGGCAATACCCTCGCCGTTGGAGCTTCGGGTGAAAGTAGTAATTCGTCAGGCATTAACGGAAACCAAGCGAGCAATGCCTTGTCCTCATCAGGCGCAGTTTATATTTTCACTCGGAGCTTGGGGACCTGGACACAATCAACTTATATTAAAGCTTCGAATCCCAATAGTCTTGACAACTTTGGCGCTCGCCTTTCACTGTCCGGAGATGGACTGACACTAGCTGTAGGCGCGCCGAAAGAGGCGAGCAATGCAACCGGTATCAATGGCAATCAGAATGACAACTCGCTCGCTAATGCCGGAGCGATTTATATCTTCACCTATGCCGCTGCGGCATGGTCCCAACAGGCTTACATTAAGCCATCGGTCATCTCCACAGGAGAAAACTTTGGAATCAATATAAATTTATCTTACGATGGAGATACTTTAGCAGCAGGCGTTGCGACCGAAGCCAGCAATGCTACCGGAATCAACGGCAATGCTGCGGATACCTCGGCAGCACAATCTGGAGCGGTCTTTGTATTTTCTAGAAGTGGAATCAATTGGTCACAGCAAGCCTATATCAAGTCTTCAAACTCAGAGGCCGGCGATGTTTTTGGAAGCTCGACGGCACTCTCAGCAGACGGCAATACATTGGCAGTATCGGCGCCAGGTGAGAGTAGTAATGCACTAGGCATTGGCGGCGACCAAACAAATAATCTCAGTTCACAATCAGGCGCCGTCTATATTTTCAAACGCGCTGGATCCGTATGGACTCAATTCTCCTATTTGAAACCGCCCGTCTTTACGGGCGCAACGAGAAACTTTGGCTTTAAGGTGGCTCTATCAGATGACGGTCAAAGCATTGCCGTTGGAGACAATGCAGAAGGCGGCAGCGCCACCGGAATCGGAGGAGATCCCAGCTCTCAAAATCATGCTAGTTCTGGCTGCGTTTATTTATTTTAAAGATTTAATAAGTCCAGAAATCTTTTGCTTTAAAGCCGTTCGCTTCGCAGTGAATCCTTGTCGTGCATCTACAAGCTTTGAATCATCAACGATTGAAAATAAAGCCTTAGTCACGCATTCTTGCTCGGCCTTAATTTCGATAGATTTAAGAAACTCTCTGGTATCAAAGGCGCCCTGTAAAAAGCGCGCAATCTCAGACAATTGCTCATCATTAAATTCTGAAATATTTGCAGCCATTTGCAGTTGCGAAGAGAATTTTTGCGCCAAAAGACAATGCTGAGACAAAAAAGATTTTTTCATTTCGATCATATTGATGCCAAAACTTTGCCAGCTATCAATTGAACTTGGCTTGGGAGTTAGCTGCGATTTTATCAAGGCTCCCAATCCCATATAGGACAAATAGTTCACACGCAATTTTAATAAATAAAGCGCCACATTTTCTTGATTTAGTACCTCTTTTACAAAGGGCGGAAATTCTTCTAGCTTTTTTTGACCCAGTTGAATTTCTTTGGCATGTGAAAGACTATCTTTTATAAGCGTCAACATGGTCATGGGTTTTAACTGGGGATTACCCGAAGATTGATCTGCGTTTATGATTTCTTGTTGAACATTATCTACCGCACTCATAGCAGTCGCCAGCACATTGAGCGCTGCTTCTTTTGGATCATCACTCATTGGATTTGGCAAAATTCGATCACTAATATAAAGACCTTGAATATCTCGCAGGAACTCCTCAATTGCGAGCGCTCCCAATCGATCACGGTGTGCAGTGCTATCAAGGCTAAGGCCCGACCAGAGCTGATATTCAAAAGCCATATGATATTTTCCTGCTCGAGAAAGACGAGGGATAATATCTTGAGCATTTCGACTCAATTGAGGGTCTAATATTTCTCTCCAAATTTTTTGCCGAATATCTAATGAGGCCCCATGTTTTGAAACATCTAAAAGTGTGCCAGTTAATTTTACGACTTGATCAGAAGTATCACTGACGTGATCCATTTTAGTTGCGGCATAGTCTGTTCGCTCCGCAATATGTGCCGAAATCTCTTTTAATTCGCCTGAGACCACACCAACATTTATGGTTTCCTCTAGGAGCTTATCCGATGTATCCGATACATGTATGGTTCGATCCAATAGTTTATTTGAAGTACTCGAAATATTATTGGTTTTATCTAAAAGAGTTCCAGAAGTATCGGCAATGCGAATCGTCTTATCTAATAACTCAGTCGAGGTAGAGACAATTTTATCAGTCTTTGCACTCAAATCTTTAGAGGTTTGACCAACCTGCTTGGTCTCTTGATTGAGTTCGTGTGTCTGCTGATCAAGATCTTCAGTGGTATCATGCATTTCAGTCAATTGTTTTTGCATCGAACAAGAACAAAGAAAAGCGAGAGCCAGAATATGGGCCTTAAATCCTAATTGAAAATGAAGGTAGCCAAGCGCTTTCGACACAAATACTCCGGCTTAGTTAGACATCACTTGAAAAGCAAGTGCTATGCCACGAATCGCTTCACTCAATTTATCGTCAACTCGAACTGGATCTAGAATAACGTCATTTGAAGCTACCAACTCGGCCGTTCAGTGCGGACAAGTATTTTACACTTCGGACTTTTTTTGTCTGATTCCTTAAGTCGCCAAGGGAACTTTTAAACATTAGATTTCAAATCGGTTTTAACGGCAGCCGCAGCTGTTAACCGTTTCGCAGTTTCGGTTATCGGCTTTCAGTTTGCCAGCCTATGACATTTTTAAGCTCATTAATTGGCGAGTTTACTAGGGGTTCAGCAAAAATTCACCTCTAAGCCTCTGCCTTTCTTCCTAAATGGGTCTATATTTTGCGATAACTACTTGAGAATCACTAAAAACAATTTGAGGAAACAAGTTTTGCATTTGCGGATTGCATTCATTTTAATTTCGTTTTTTTTGCTATCAGCCTGTTCAACTGAACAACATGCTTCAGATGAGTATCGAGAAGCAACAAACGGCGCCAAAACTTCTCACCGGACTGTTCTATTTATTTTAATCGACGGCCTTCAACTCAAAATGCTCTCTCAAGAATTCAACCAAGGACATTTACCCCAGCTCAATGACTTTTTCATTAAAGGCAAAGAAAAGTTTTTTGTCGCTCGAACGCTTTTTCCGAGCGAGACCTATCCTGCAATTGCCTCACTTTTGACTGAATCTACAGTTGATCAGCATGGCATTTATGGCAATCAGATCATTGATGATGATGAATATTTGAATTTTGAAGATCCCAAAAATTTTGTTCATCTAAACAATTTAATTAAAGGTAAAAATATTTTCAAGCGCCTAAAAGAAAAGGGCTTAAAGACCGTTAGCCTCGACTATAGTTTCAGTTCGAACTCGACAGCGCGAATGTTCTCAGGTGATACCGAGGCAGCTTTAGCCGTATTAAAAAAAAATTATGAGCTCGTCGACACGCGCCTTATCAATTCATTAGAGAGTGTTTTAAAAAACTCGAAACCTGAATCATGGCCTGATTTTATTTATCTTCATCTCATCGGATTGGATTTAAAAAGCCACGATTTGGGCCCACAAGCCCAAGAAGTGAGTGAATATTTAAAATTTTTAGACCGTAAACTTTCAACTGTATTTGAGATTTTAAACTCCGTTGAACACGCACATACTAGAGAAGTCGTATCATTGCTGAGTTCCGACCACGGCTTCGACAAAAGAATCACGAAGTTTATAAATTTTGCGGAAGTCTTAGAAAAGTTTGCCGGCGAATTCGACTTTTTAAACGAAGAGAGATTTGCTGCCATTCGCTTTCGTGGAGTTTGGTCAGAGGTTCGCAAAAGTGAATTTGTCAAATTTGTCGCATCTCAACCGAATTTAGATATCGTTGCTTCGCTTTCAGGAAATGAAGTGTGCGTTCACTCTTCAAAATTCGACACTTCATTTATCTATGAAGACGGGGACAAATGTAGGCATGACAAATTTCAAATTTCGTTTTTAAATTCCGATTTAAGCTCCGGGCAAAATTCAAGGCGCGAAATTATATGTCCTGACGAAATAAAGAGTCCAATTAATGATCTCTATTATCCTTTTTTCATTTCTAATCTTTCGCGATATTTTCGAGCAAATTCTCATCCCGACGTGCTTATCATTCCAAAACCGGGCATTTCATTTTTAAACAAAGATCGTGGGCAACATGGCGGAGCCACTTCAAATGAAGTTTTTGTTCCCCTGTTGATGCACAATGCGACTCTATCAAATCCCAGCCGCATCCCCGGCTTGTGGGAGCTCTTAGGATTTATGTAGGGCTTAGCAATTTGGGTTTTCAATGACCGAAAGATTACTGCGGCGAGCTGCTCTCTCAATTACTCGACCTATGCGATTCAGTTTTTGTCCGGCCCTAGCCTCTTTTAAAGCCATGTTTAAAGGCTATAGCGCCACAAAGACCTAGACTTTACTTTGTGCTCACACCCCAGGAAATTAAGCCCGACATTGAGCGAGTCCAGTGAAGACTTTCTTAAAAAATCCGATAGGATAAGATGCTGTCGTTTTTAAAAAAACTCTTCGTCATCATTTTATTTTTATCAAACTCACCAAAGTCTTTTGGTGCCGATGACCAATTCCCCCGCGAGCTGAATCAGGCCTGGCAAATCAATCAAAGAAAGTATGATAAATCTCGACAGAAAGAAATCAAAGTTAAAGCCGTTGAAGCTCCCGCGGGACGTAACAACAACTGTGCAAATCCGAACTTTATTCAAGAGTTCTCAGCCCGCGCAAATCTCAAAAGTGGCGTCACACAAATGGCTGCTTTGGGAGTTTTTATGCTTCCCAATACTTCGGCCTACAAACAACTTGCGGAGCTTGCTAAAACCAGTTCTGATGCGGCTAAAATGAAAAGCTTTGTTGACGACCTTCACGCTGCCGCTGAAGAGGTTCGGCGAAAGAATTCCGTAGCAGCTTCGATCATCGAAAAAGAGCAAAGCCACTTTGAAAATAAGTACGGCAAAGAATTTCGAAAAAACCCAATCCTCTACCAAGAGTTTCATGATCGTATCGAAGCCGCAATGAACAGCAAAAATGTTGGATACTTTTCTGGAAATCACGGCAATACCCAAGCACTTGAAGATACGATAGCAGAAAAATGGAACCTTTCCGAAAATCCGATGATGCTCGATCTGATGGTCGAGCAGAAAATATTTTTAGCCTTTGAAGCCAAGGCTCTTTATCCAGTTGCGCGCGAAGCATTCGGTGATTTTGCTTCTAGCCCCAGAGCTGAGAAAGACTTTAAAGATTCTGCGCGCAAAGCGCGTGGCAGTTTACGCAATCTTTTGAGCGCAGAAGTTGAATCTGAAAGTGCAATGGCGCGCATGCGTGGATTTTCTAAAAGCCCAAGCCTAGCTGGCGGAATCGCCATGGGTTTAGTAGCAGTGGTTGGCGCACAACTGACTCAACCAGCTCAAGCCGCAACAGCTTTGGTAAAATGCCGAGCAGAGCTCGGGCTCACGAATTCTGAGGTAAGAGGTCTCATTGATCATGTCGAAATGCGAAATGTACCGGGAGTATTCGATTCTTCGGCGTGCGCAAGTATTCACATAGCACCCGGACACCTCACCGAAATCATGGATGAAAAAGGCACTTTCTCAAATGGACAATGCAATCTTTTACAGAGAGATGTGGCCAATTGGACAAAAGATCAAGAAAAGCCATTTGTATTGAAAAATGAAAGTTGCGATCAAACTGATCTCAGCGTGAATGGTCAAAGCATTGGGCAATTTAAACGTATTGATGGTGACCGCTACGATTTTGAAATTTTAGGATCCGGGAAATACCGATTCGGCGCAGCCTTTCCCGTGCAATACAATGGCGGAATGGAATTTGATCCCCAAAGCATTCATTGCTTTCAAGCCAATGAAGCCGAAAACATTCCTCGCTCAACTTGCTCATCTAAATTGAGAGATTCGGTTATGGATAGAGACAGTGGCTTTGGCCAAGCTTCGTTGCACTTAAGTCGCGCCAAAATGATGAATTCTAAAAGACTCTGCGAAATTCACAAAGACGATCCCATGTTTGATCCACTCTGCAAATTTTCAAAAAATGCAAGCATCATTGAACAGGCCTCTGTTCTCTATGCTTTAAAATGCTATGGCGGATTCAAAACTTTAAGCTCTAAAAAATCAGCTCAGCCCGCGCATACAGAAAAATAATTTAAATTAAATTCTTCGAATTTCGTGCTGCTTTCTAAGCGATTCAAGCATTGTCGAAAGCCGCTTTCAATTTCTTGATGTCGAGCTTTATCATCTTCCACATCTCAAGCATCATTGCTTCTTTCTTCGCCTTGTTCTTGGTGGTATTCCACTTATCGAATTGAAAAGGTACGATCTGCCAGCGGACGCCGAACTTGTCGATCAGCCAGCCGCATTGCACGGGCTTACCTCCACCCGCTGTTAGCTTTTTCCAATAGGTGTCGATCTCTCGCTGAGTTTTGCAGGGAACCACCATCGAAACAGATTCATTAAACGGCATCTCCATATACCCATTTAAAAGCATAAGCTTTTGTCCCAAAATGTTAAGGTGTGCGGTGAGTACCGAACCCTCCTTAACTCCCATTGGATTTTTTCCCCAGTAAGAGAACTTGCCAACTTTGGTACCCTTAAAAACAGATTTGTAGAACTTCACCATCTCGGCAGCGCTTTGGTTTGACCAGATGCAGGCATAGGCTTTTAGCATAAAGATATTCTCCTTGAAGCATAATCTAAATTAGCCATTCGAATTTATCTACATGCCGTGCGTAAAGTGACTTTAATGTGGCTGCAATGTGAATGTGAAGAACTAAAAAATTAAGACCATATGGCACTCATCGTATGAAGTATCAGCGTCTTTCATTGCTCTTGGTTCGACTCCCCAAATTTTAAATCCTTGAGCTTCATATAGCTTTCTAGCTTGATGATTCGTAGATTCTAATGATAGGCCGACCACTTCGACTTTCATTTTATCTTTAGCAAATGCGAGGGCAATTTCTAGCAATTTTGCTCCGACTCCAAGCTGCCGATGTTCGACATCTACGTACATTCCCCAGATCCCTGCCTTATGGGAAGTTTTAGGTCGGTCCTCTTTGTAAATTCCTATAGTACCAACTATCTTGCTTTCTAAAACCGCGCCGAAAATTACGTTGCTATTATCACTCCGAGATAAAGTCTTCTCAAAGTGATCGCTGCCATTTATCTTTTCTTCATCGTAGGTAGTTAAAAATGCAGATGGGGCATTCTGCAATGCCCGTAAGCGATTCGCAAAATACAATTCTAAATCTTCTTTTTGAAGTCGTCTGAATTCCATTATTTAAGCTAACATTCGAAAATCTATTCTGTCTAGACCTTCATAAGGAACCAGGAGTCGAAACAAGATTAAATCTGTAGACAAACGACGCGCATTTCAATGAAAATAGGCGATGAAAATTTTTAACTTTATTTTTGTTTTGTTGTTCCCTTTGGTTTCGTATGCAGACGGAATTAATATATCAGAGTTCACGCTTGAAACAGTAAAAATGGCCTTGCTGGTTAAGGTTCTAGTCTACAATACCAAGAAAAATACCGCCAAGGTCGAGATTCTCAAAAGGTATTCAAAGCCAACAGAACTTTCGCTCAAAGCTGGTGAAAAAAAACCACTTCGACCTACCCCGCCGCTGATTCGTGATTTTAATTCCGATTCTGAAGACACATTTGATATTCACGCGGTTGAAGCTGGCCAGATCTTAACTGTCAAGATCCGACCTCCAGTTAAAATGATTGCGAATAAATGGGTTCAAGAGCATCGCTATTGGAATCAACTAGACTCCGTTCCGGATAAGGCCCGCTCACTCTTAGTAGACTTCGATGGGGTTTTTGTTTTTTCACCGGCTTCACCCCAGCTCGAAGAAAAGTTTGAAATTCTTTTTAACAACGACCTACTCGCAAAAAAAATGAGCGAATCAAATGTCGAGAATTTAAAAATTTTAATCAAAGATCGAGACTTTGAAAATTACTGTCTCGATGAATTGATTAAGCGCAACGTAGTCGACGCGAGTTTCTTATCCAGCATTTTGGACCCAGGAGCTATGAGTCGAATATTAAAGAGATTTCTAAGCGGCCTAAATGAAGCTGCTCGAGCTAATTTGTGGTTATCTCTTGCTAAATTGAAGGCGGATTCTGATGTCGAAACCCAGCGCCAGTTCTTGCAGTCTTTTTATTACTCTGAACCCAAATCATTTGATCTTAAAGTGAACGTCTATAAGCTCTTTAAGCAAAAAAACAGAGAAATTCAGCCTCAGTTTAGCTTATTATTTTATGAGGCGCGAGAGCTTTTTAAAAAACAAGACTATTCTGTGCTCGCAAAAATCATGGATTTCTATTTAGATTACCTTAAGTATGCAAAAAGCTTTCCCGGCGATTTTCGGACATCTGACTTTTTAACAAATTTGCCTGAAAAAGAAAAAAGTGATTTTTTAGAGCGGCTAGCAATGCAGTTTGTAGACTACAATCAGCAAAATTCGGATTTAGGAGTTTACCAATCCGTAATCGATGAGTTCAAAAAAACAGAAAATTTGAAAATCGCGTGGATTCTTTCGGGCCTAGATTTCAAGAAGCTCCACTCAAGCCTTGAAGAAAGCCTGTTTAATCTTGTACTTAAAATTCTCTTTCAAAAAGCTGATATTTCTAACACCGAAATTAAGACCAAAGTATTTAAGTTTTGTGAGCCATATTTGGGCGAAGCGAAATACCCTATAAAACTATCGAAAGAAGTTAAAGAAAAATATCTAGCTAACGGCGGAGTGGTCTACGACGAACTACTCTCTCTACGACTAAGCCAACAGGATAATCTGGCTGAATTGGCAGCAAAGTTTTCCTACTACTATGAAAAAGCCCTTATGATTGAAATCCTCGAACTAAAAAATATTCAGAATCGAAGCACCATCAAAATTAAAATATTAAAATCTCTTGGGACCTTGAAGGAAATCGAAAAAGATAGGAGCTATCCAAATATTTTAGGAATCTGCAAACAGGCAATGGCGGGGCAGACGCTTTTCTTAGCCATTGACAATGAGTCTGTCCAGCTGCTTGAAAAAATGAAACTTAAGACAATGTATCTGGCTACCAAAGCCTCATCATATCAATTTCTAATTTTCGACCCAAGTTTTGAAAAACAAATTGAAGCTTCGTTTAAATAACCTCTTCCTTTATGATTCGCCCGTCTTCTAGAGTAATGACCCGATCAGCCTCTGCTAACAAGTATGGGAAAGTACGTGAATCGCGGGAGCTTTTTTGCTAGCATTTGCTTTTCGATTCTTAAAAACGACAGATCCAAAAGTGTCGCTTCAAACTTAAGATCATCGACTCAAACTCTTCGAGAAACCACGAGGAGCGATTGAGAGCATTTTCATTTTGCTATAATTGAATCATCTTTTGGCAGTTTTTGTATTTCAGTACAGGTAACTAGTTTACTGTGTGTGAGCTGGTCTAATTGATAGAGTCGATGTAGTTTTTGCGAGACACTGTCCAAGCCGCAGGTGTCAATCTCCCATCTTGCTAGGGAGCGCAGAGAAAGCACCCCAGAATTACTCCAAGATCTAGATATGTATTGAGTCGAATTGATAAGCGAGCTCTGATTGGCCTGCATATTTTTTTGAATACTTTTTGGCAAATCTGTCGGAATGGGTACTGTAGCAATTTGTTTTGCAGAGAGCTCACAATCCAAGCTTATCGTTGAGGCGGGCTTTCTAGAGTCCATGGTTTGGCAGATTTCAACCGCTCGACATAGGTTTTGATGGTATTGAATATAGAGTTTCTGTTGAGCTTCGAATGGAAGTTTTGACGAGGCTAGCTCCTTGGTTTTTATGGAGGGTAGAAATGCCAAGTGCGCCCATCCCAGCGCGCGAGGAAGAGTCTGGCTCACAGCAAAGAATGCAATGAAAAGAAGGCCTGACCATTTCGATCTCAATAATGAGGCTACGAAATCAATATTCATGATTCGATCTTGTCGGAATATTACTCAAACAAATTGAGCATAAAATACTGTCTCATTTTGAAAATATGTCGACACAAGGCCAATTCAAAAATGAAGTAGCCTAAGACTTCAGGCATTAGTCGGTTGACTGATACTGGGGGAACTCTATCCTTATCTGATGAAATTACTATTGATGCTTCTTTTTACAACTTCTTCAGTTTTTGGCGCACCAAAAATCGCAAATGAACCTAAGTGCAAAATCCACTCCGATTGCATCGTTCAAATTTCAGGCGATAACTGCTGCGGCTCAACCTACGCTTGCAGGCGTTTTGGAAAAGCAATGAGAGGACCAAAATTTAATTAGTTGGGCGAATTTTTAAGATATCGAAAGGATTACGAATTTTGTAACAGGTCTCTAAATCGAGAATTATTTAATTTCGAAAGGTATTTTTTTCGAGATTTTAGCGGAGATTTTTCAGTCTACTTTTTAAGACTAATATTGAAATTAGAACTTGCGAGAATTGCTAAAGCTAAGACTTCTTAGCTTTTTTCTTTTTAGGAATAACTTGCTTTAATTTTTCGTCAGTCAATAGATCGCTTTCAGGCACATTGAGTTGGCGGGCACCTGAACCCGATAAAATATTGTATTCCCATCGACTATAGACCTTATTCCAATGAACAGAAACGATTTCGCATTTTGCTGCTGGGGAGGCGAGGTTTCTGTATGAAACTTTATCGCCTTTAATATACTTCGATGATGGTTGTGCCATAGGTCTCCCGACAATAAATTGGATCAAAGCTTTGAAGAATCAAAATATAACAGATTATTATTTCTTAATAGTCGTATTGCGACCAGCTAAACGCGTCACAGAGTGGTGCTTTACAAAGATGCACTCAGGTTTTCAACCTGTGCTTGTCCCTATACAAAGCAGTTTGATCCACGCCGGTGTTTACAGAATCGTTACAAACCAACAAAAAATTAAACAACAAGTGAGATCGTAAAACATCACGATATCTAGCAGAATCGTATTTGAAGTTGAAGCTCTTTAACCAGCCTAAGGATGACGAGGCAAGGAGCGCACTCCGGCAGAAAGCTCAATCTCCGAGTCAGATAACGAATTGGGGGGAGTTGAGTTGTTCAATGCAAATGGCATAGCAATGTTCTGGATAAATATACCAAGCGAAGGAATGCGGACCTCAACGTTGTTACTGATAGTCATGTACTCGCTTCCGTTGTCGAGGTAAATCCCGTTACTAAAAATGCCGTTGTGGACTCCAGGCAAGCCGCCTCCTAAATCATGGATGTAATTATTTGAAATCTGAGTGCCCATTTGCTGAGACAGCGTGTAGATCCCGCCTCCATCCTGCATAACCAGCGTGCCGTTATATATGTGGTTGTTCAGAATCAAGTTGTCATGACTGTTGGGGGAGGCATCGAGCGTCCATCCCCATCCCACGGATATTCCGGTGTAAGGAATATCGTGTATTGTGTTACCGATGATTTTTGATCTGGCGGCATAGCCCTGAAAGATGCCAACCGAACCGAAAAATTCTTGTCCAATACTAGAGATCATATTGTTTTCGACTGAGTTGCCAGTCGAAAGCAGGGTTGGATCGTTAGCATCAGCCGCGGAGAAGCCCCCGATCTGAATCCCTCCGGCGGACGTGTCACTAATGGTGTTATTGAAGAAGAGATTCGTGGATGCCCCCCCACCGAAATGAATTCCAGCCGTACCCAGATGGTCGAATTTCGAGTCCATCACCAAAATATTGTTACAGCCGACACATTCAAATGCGGAGGGGGTGCTGACCCAGGCCGCCCATGAGCCAGGCGCAAAGGCCTCCGCTTGCGCATTCACATATCCATTGGGAGAATCCGGTTCATTCCAATTTGTGTGGCTGAATTCGATTCCCAAAAAAGCGACATTTGCGAGCTTGTTGGCTTGAATCAAATTCATCTGCTGTGGAGCGATAACTTGCGCTAATGTCATATCTTCGCCAGTGCGCGGGATATAGTAGAGTACTCCAACAGTGGAATCCAAGAACCATTGTCCCTTCTGAGTCAAAAACGCCAATGCATTTTCTAACCATGAGATCTTACTTGGCGCTCCAGCATAAGAAGTCAGCATCTGACCCCAACATGGTTGACTGGCCGTGACGGTCTGATTTGGGTGCCAAATACCCTGGCAGCGAAAAACCTCCCACTGGAGGAGTGTGACTATTTCCACAGGAGTATCCGAAGCGACGGTGGGAAGCCCGCATGAACTCACGTCGGCCCCTGTCGAATTGGTCGTGGACATCGAGAGCGGAAGGGAACTTCGGGCTCTTTGGGCACGCAGGCCATTCACATAAAGATTTCGGAATCTCAGCGAGCCGACAGGCATACTATAGATGTTCAGGGCAGGGTTCGCCAATTTCCATGCGTTTGACAGAAGCGTGCCTCCGCTAATCATTGCTTGCGGATTAGATACGCTTTGATAAATGACGAAGTTTCCGTTTTGTCCCGAATCCACTGAAGTGAAAGTCAACGGAGTCGACAACCAGAATTGGCCGGAGAGGTTCACTGCGATGTTGCCCGCCGCCGGTTTAGTGGCCAGCAGGCTTCGAACCTCGGCTTGAGCGCGTGCCACTGTTTTGAACGGCAATCCCCAAGTTCCTGGATTGGCGTCGTTGCCGCGATTCGCATCCACATAGAAGGAATTATTCGGAGTAAAGTCAGTATTGAAAATACTGAAAGCTGTGCGGGTTCCCAAGGTAAAAGTGGCATCCAGGTACTTGCCCGGGATCTTTGAATTGGTAGCTGAGCTGTCAGTGGCGCTTCCGCTTGAGCTCACTGAAATCGTACTGAAGCCTTGGCCAGAACAATTTGTATATAAAAAACTATTTAACACTATGGCAAAACTGAGAAGTGTCAATTTTGCAAGGGCTGATGATAGATTTTTTTGGGTGGGTATTCTCATTTTGATAATCGCCTTTTAATCGTGTTCATAAGTTTGACAAAAAGTGCTTGTCAAAAGCATTGAGGCAAATCCCAAAAGCTCTTGATACTTCAAATATCTAATTGCAAATTGAGGCTCTAGCGCATTCGACAAAGAATCGCATTTAGCTGTCAAGTTCGTGTAGGTGTAGGCTAAGTGAACATAATAAAGGGATTCATAAATAGATCTTTGGTAATAAACGATCGAAGTCTCGATTTGAATCATGAGTAACTTATTTATGTCAAAGCCTTTGGTTCTAGATCCATTGGCAATACAGTTGTTCCGTATGCCTTAGTTGTCTTCGGTTTGGCAGGGGTAGTCCCGCAACAACAAATTATTCCAAAACAAACAATCGTCACTCTCATTGTTGGCGATCACGATACCAACACGCCACCAGCATTTGGTTTAAACTTAATCTTGTATCCGCAGCCACTTTTGTCAACTCTTCGTCTCGCTGACCACCTCCTCTATACCTTATGTAGAGAGGGGGTGGTCAGCGAGCTTTAGAGAAGAGTTCCTCGTGGCTGCGTTCCGCCGTATGTACATGAGCCTTATTATGAAAATTGAATTTTGGCGGCTTGCTTTGCGATGTCCGGTCGAGTGGTTACAGGGGGTCAACATGCGGACATTGAAAATTTATTTTTTTGATAGCATTCTGTAGCCGGATTTTCTCATTTTAAGCCCTGAAATTTTGCTTGAAATCATAATGTAACTGAGTTACAATGCTCAAATGAGTCGACCGCCAAAGGCCTCTGGCATCATCAAAATAGTTTCGGCGGCGGCTCAATCGGGCAAGGTTCTGTATTCTGGACATGCCAATGAACGCATGAAACAGCGTGGAATTATAAAGCCTGAGGTTGAATATGTTCTTAAAAATGGACATCACGAGCCACGAAAAGATACTTTTAATGAAAAAGAAAAGGCCTGGGACTATTCGATTCGAGGCAAAACAGTCGACAAAAGAAATCTTAGAATTATTGTGGCCGTAGTCAGTCCAGGAGTTTTTGTTATCACGACGATTGATTTAGATAAAGAGGATGAGAGAGTATGAAAAAGAAATTTCAAAAAACATATCAGGACCACGGTTTTGGCTTTTCGGTCACTCTTTTAAACGCACCGATGATCGAAATTCGTGGTGAGTGGGTTCCAGATATCAATCAAAAAGTTCTTCAGCAGCGAGTTGTTGAGGCCTTGGTTATGAAGCAAAGTAAACTAACTGGAAATGAAATTCACTTCATTCGTTTGTTTGCGGAGATGACTTTATCGCAATTTGCAGAACGTTTTGATGTAACCCACCCTGCGGTTCTCAAATGGGAAAAGGCCAAAAATCATGTCACTGGCATGACATGGACGACGGAAAAGGATATTCGGCTTTTCGCTCTTGAGATGCTTGCACCCAAAGACAAAGAGTTTCGTTCGGTCTATGAAATGCTCACTGATGTTGCGGTTGAAAAACCTGCCGCGATTAAAATTGATCTTGAGAAGCATTCGGCCTGATGTTACGGCGGGCTTATAACCGCGTCGCTCTTGCTAAAACAGCACTCTAGTTTTCCTCAGAAAGAATGGCTATTACTTCACTTCGAATTCCGCAAAAAGAATTGGAATTATTTCTGAAAAAGTCTTATCACGAAAGCTGAGAGGCGCTGAGACTTAAGCGCTAAAGAAAGTACGGGTTTATGGAGCTCAACCACTACAAAGTATACTTAACGCACCCATAGTCGACTGGGAAACCCAAGCTGGGTCTACAATTCGAGAATTTTTTTGAGACTTTTGAACTACCGTTACTGGAATTCGGAATAAGAAATTCGTGCGTTAAAACAAATATGGGCTCTTTGATAAAAAACTGTCATTTGAAATGAAACGCAACTGCATTGGATAAATTAAATTTTGAAGTCCATATCCGCCCAGCAAGAGATAGGAGCTCCTGGCGCTATCCAGCATGGTTTAAGCGACTAATATTAATTTTAGCGTGATATAGTAATCGTGTCAGTCGTCGGAGAATGAATTTAGAATGAACTACCCCGTTCTTCGGATCGATTGCGTAGGAGCTTTATGGATTTTTCTCAATCAAACCCGTTTTTAAAAGATGAGCGAAAGAAGACTGACGACAGCTTAGTCGCAGAGCGCGATAAGACAAATGAATCTCTGAAGAAATCAAAATCCAGCACCGAACGTCAAACTGACAAGCAGGTTCAAGGCGAACGACTTGAGGCAGATCAAACCACATCAGAATCGCGCGATATAGCCGACTCCGATTCCAATAAAAAAAGAGAGGAGTCAGGATATGTCACCAAAGATGAGAAACAAATTGGCAGTGATCAGTTGCTCAACGAAAGAGATCGATCAGATAAAGCGGTTGAGTTAGAGCGGTCCCGAGTTGATCTCGCAATTGATAAAGAACGTGAATTAAAAAGTGCACTTGCAAGTCAGTTGCTCGAACAAGAGCGAAAGTTGACGGACAAAAATCTTTCTGCCGAGCGAACTAGAACTGACTCAAAAATAAAACATACAACTGGCCTACTTTCGGATGAGGTTTCAGAGCACTCCAAGACTAAGATTTCTTTGACCACTAGAGATGAGTTTCTAGCAATCGTCAGTCACGATCTCAAGAATCCAATTGGTACGGCTTCCATGTGTGCAGAAATGCTTTTAGAAGACCCTGCGTTTTTGATTTTAGGAACTGAAGCGCGCAAATCTGTTGAGCTCATAAAAAGAAATATTGATACGTCATTGCGATTAATCGCTGATTTACTGGATATGGAACGCATTGAGGGTGGAAAGCTTCAACTCAAACTGGAAAAGCACGACATTAGCCAAATCATCCAGGAAGTCGTCGAGAGCTTTGCTCCAGGGGCCCTCGCAAAAAATGTGCTTCTTAAGACCCTACAAACTGATATTCCTAGTGAAGCTTTTTGTGATAAGGATCGCATAATACAGGTACTTTATAACCTGATCGGGAACGCTATTAAATTTACACCTGAAAGCGGTACCATCACTATCGAGATAGTTTTTAATGAAACTGAGCTTCAAGTTTCTGTTTGTGATTCTGGACCAGGTATTCCTGAAGAGAAAAGACTTAAAGTTTTTGAGCGGTACGCACAGCTGGGTGTAAATAATCGAGTCGGACTGGGTTTGGGTCTTTATATATCTAAAATGCTTGTCGAAGCCCATCAAGGGCGCCTGTGGGTTAGCTCAAAGCTCGGTGAAGGAAGTACTTTTAATTTTACGATTCCTCAATTGTCAGGTTTAAAAGATTAGTTTTGAAAGCAAAAATTCGAGCTAAATAAGAAAGTCTTTTCACTTTTCATAAAAATTCCTTTCTATTTATAAATTAGAAATACATGATTTAAAGATATAGAGACAGCGACTGAGATTTAGTCAGCATTAAATTCATGGGTTCAAATGAACGCCAACATCTTGTGCCTAAAATCAAAAGTTTGCGGCGCAAATTAACGATCTCAAAGGTCGCAAAGAAGATTGGTTTGATGGAAGCAACTCTTGTTGAACTCGCAATTCAAGACCAACTCCACCGTGAAAAATTAAATCTAATTGTCAAAATTCAAAGTCCTACCAAGCCCAAAAAGGCTTCATAAACCGCATACAATCGAAACAGAAAAAATCATTAATTTCCCGAAATACGAAGATCTTGTAAGTCAGAAGAGCCATCGCTAACAAAATCGATGAGTTGCGTCGAGCATACGAACTCGACTTTTGACGTGTAGCCAAGACAAAAAGTATTCCAATTTTACGGTGTAAAATTATTTGTTTTTGTGCAATACCCCCTCCAGAGTACATCGTGATATCAACACTCGCAGCTTCATCGAGACATAAAGCGACTAGGTTCTTGTAATATTTTATGCGAGGGCTTTCAGCGGCAACTTGTTTAATGGTCGACGAAGCTCGGGAATTTTCGGTCCGATAATTGCTGTTGTGGCCGTCTTGCGATCGACCTTTTCGATATCAACGATGCGGTGATTGGCTCGAAGCCAATTTTACAGCTTTAAAATATCCTCATTTTTGCGCTCATCAAGATAAACTACAAAAATGGAAACATAAAAAGAAAGTTTTATTCGAATAAGCAAATTGTGCCTGAAAAGCCTTATGAAATCTAAATTTGAGGCGTCTAGAACCCAATCATTTGTCTAAACTCTATTTTACACTCTGAATCGATGCCCCTCTTTGAGTCCGTTTTAAAATGAGAATCACGAGGCAAAACAATTTCTTATAAGCTTGTATTATATTGAAACTTTGGCCTGTCTCTTTGCATCCTAAATAATGAAACACTCAAGGGGGAAAAATGAACGCAAAAAGAATCGCTACTTGCAGTCTGACATTACTCGTTGTTGGATTTGGTTTTGAAACAAAAGCTATTAACTCAGTCGAAATGGCCATCACCGAAGCACTCAATTTATCCGATTCCGCTCGTCAAAACGCTTATCAGGCTGAAAGCTCCCTGGGCGCGGCTCAATATCTGATTGCGATTGGCGCACTTCCGCAAGCCGCAATTGTAGCTGCTTCGGCTGCGGCGTCAGCTCAGACGGCAGTCAATCAGGCGCAAGCATCAAGCGCAGTTGTCACAGACGCCGTGGCTCAAGGTGCTTCAGATGGAGGGATTACCGCAGGTAATAACTCAACAAAAGATCGGGCAGAGACCTTAGGTAAGGCAGCGGATGCCCTAAAGGATCAAATCAACAATAGTGGCGGCGGCGGCGGTGGCGGCGGTGGCGGCAGCGGCGGTGGCGGCGGCGGCGGCGGCGGCGGCGGCGGCGGCAAAAACGATTGTTCGGACTGCGATATAGAACAAGATTAAATATATTTAGATAATTTAGATTTGCAACTGCACACCCATTCGTGTGCAGTTGGGTTTGTCAAAACCGCTCGTCAAATTGTGAAGTAACGGGAACGCCAACCAACATACAAAGTTTAAAAACGCATAACTCTATCGCACACGCTCTCTCGAGTCGAGACTTGCCGACTTAGCTCATTCTCAGATTCGGGTTAAAAAACGCCGGGCTGATGATCTTCGTGCGCTTGCTGTCACGAGCTCTTCTTAATGTCTCTACTGGAGATACTAGTGAAATCGAGTCTCAGCTTGCCTTCATTGCCAGTCTCATTACTAGCAAGTCAGACTTGAAAAAATATTTTGAAGATTGCAAAATCTAACTGATTAAAAACTCTTGATAGCGTGTTTTCGAATGTCGATGAATCTATATTTAGAGCGACCAATTTTTAGTGTCAAAAAATGTAAATGAATGCGAGTCTGAGTCAGAAGTGCTCATGTCAAATTTATCAAATCGATGTTTATACCATCGGCTACTGCCCATTGAGTAATCCCTCTGTCAAATCTCGCGTCAAAG
>JAYUEN010000179.1:0-5531 GCA_043739185.1 Bdellovibrionales bacterium | reverse complement strand
GGTACTAAGAAAGATCACTCAAAGCGTTCTCGATCCTCAACTAACGTCTTCGGAGTTTCTGGTTAATCTTCGCGGAGGCGGGCCCTGTTTTGGGGATTCTGGCGGGCCGGCCTTTGTTCAGACCCCTCAGGGTTTAAAACTAGCGGGCATAACTTCGCGTCTAACCAAGAATGATCTCGACCCCCTCAATCCAAAAATTTATTTATGTACCAATGAAATAATTTATACAAATGTTCAGAGCCAGATGACCTGGCTAAAATCTCAGATGTTAAATTTTCTTCCGAATAAACAAACTAAAAAGGATTAGCTTTTATGAAAAGTATCAAATTCTTCTCACTTTGCCTTTTCATTTCTGTTTTTCATCTGACTAGCGCCGGCGCGGCAAATAATACATTTTTAAAATGCCAGCTCATTGATACATTTAGCAATCGAATTCTAGATGAAGCTTCAGCTCTTCACCAAAATTCACAAAGCAAAGCTCAACCCATTTTATTTCTTTTATCATATCGCTCAGTCACTGGCCTTGTAAAAGATAGCAGGCAAGCCACTGCTGAAGATCGAAAGCTTGAAATGAAACTTTCATATCATGTCTCAGGTGCTGAGGGCGAAGCCGCAAGTGAGGTGCTTTACCGTACTGATGCCATAGAGTCGACCCTTAATCCCCTGGCTGAAACCCGACTTGAAGAGCCCCAATTTCAAAAGGAGCTTCGCCTTGTTTGCAATTTAGGACTCGTTCAAAATTAACTTAGCGCAAACTGTTAATGCGGTTTATTTTCAGCGAGCATTCGATCAACTGGTTTACTCAATTGATTCAATATAAACTGCGGCGCAAGACGATTCATAAATTTGAGCTGATTACTTTGTCCGGGACGAATTTCAAATTGATCGTTTTGCATTCCCTTAATTGCCACCTCGACCATTTTATCTAATTTCATCACAGCAACTCCCTTCATATCCGCGGGATTTGAATGGCTGAGTAGTTCGGTTTCTGTCGCAGGTGGCGCAAGCTCAAAAACTTTAACATTTGTTTTCTTAAGTTGCGCCCTCAATGAAAGTGAAAATGAATGCAAGCCGGCTTTAGTTGCACAGTAAACTGGCGATATTGGGAGCGGAACAAAGGCCAGACCTGAAGTGACATTAACTATGGCAGCATTGCTTTTCTTTTTCAAATGAGGCAAAAACTGTTTAGCCATGCGAATAGGACCATTGAGATTGATCTCAATTTCTTGAGTTAGATCAATTAAATTGGCATTTTGATCGTGAATATTAATTGTTCGCATTATACCCGCATTATTTATTAACACGTTGAGTTCAGGAAATTCTTTTGTAAGCTTATCAAAAAGCAGTACTATTGCCTTCGGATCGGATACATCGCTCTGAAAAATATGTAACTCGGGAAAATCCTTTTTCGCTTTATCTAACTTTGAAGTATCTCGACCCGTAATAAGCACTTTATTGCCAAGGGCGAGCAATTGTTTTGCCAGCTCAAGTCCGATTCCGCTCGCACCACCAGTTATTAAGATCGTATTATTTTTTAGATTCATTTTGCACATCCTTTTTTTCGTACAATGATCACACGCCCAAAATAGCAAGAAGTCTATTGTTCTTTTTTTAATTTTAATTAACAATATCCAAACAAAATTAAGGGGTCATATGAAAATCTATTTTGCAATTTTGATGTTGGTTTTTTGTTTTAGCCTTCAAGCTCGCAGCGCGGATAATAAGGGCGGTTCACCTCAGTATAAGAGTTTACTCGCTAAAGTTGAATCACTTGCAAGTGAACAGAAAATGCAGGCGGCGCTCGATTTTCTCAACTCAGAATCTGGTAAAGTCACGGACCCACTTGAACAAGCCCGGCTCTACGTCAAGGGAACGCAACTTGAAATGGCTCTGCACGGTTACGAAACTGCAGTAAAAGATTTAAAGGCCAGAACTTGGCCAACTGAGACCAAAGCACAAATTTTGCTTCATTTGTTTTACGCAAGAGCCCTGCAAAACTATGCGCATTCTTATTCTTGGGAAATTAGCAAAAGAGAAAAAACCAACTCAAATCAAGCAAAGGATTTGAAAACCTGGACAACGCAAGAAATATTTAATGAAGCCTTTCACAGCTTCAATGCCTTATGGAAGATTCGCACTCAGCTCAATTCATTAAACAAATCCGAATTCACAGATCTCATTACTCCCAATTCTTATCCTGATAAAATTCGCGAAAGCGTACGCGATACGCTCTCTTATTTATTTGTAAATATGCTAAACGATAGTACAGCGTGGTCGCCAGAGCAGGCCAATGATTATTATCAATTGAATCTCAATGATATGATTCATGGTATTTTTACTCAAGCACCAGACCTCAATTCTGAAAAAATTCATCCCATTCAAAAAATGGCTTTTATTCTCGAAGACCTGCGCAGCTGGAACGAACAAAAGCTTAATGTTCAAGGAGCACTTGAAGCCAAGCTAGCACTTTACAGAATACTTCATTCACGATTTTCAGGTGAGCAAGATCGCGATAAGCTCACAAATGAACTCAAAAAACTGCTCGATCGGTCTGAAGCCAATCCTTGGTATTCGATGGCAGCTGCAACTTTGGCCGAATTCTGGAAGAGTAATACCGCACCCGACTCGCTTGTTACCGCAAGAAAAATTGCCCTCAAAGGCAGCGAAAAATACCCCAAGAGCATAGGCGCACTCAAATGCCGAGACATTATAACTGAGATTGATCAACCAGCACTGAATTTACAAGCCATGAAAATGGATGGTCAGAATAAGCGATCTTTAGAAATTCAGTATCGAAATATTAAAAAAGTTTATTTTCGATCCTATCATTTTGATTTAAAAGATTTTGCCATCCATTCGAAGGATTATAATGATCTTCCGAGCTGGACCGAATTTCGCCAACTCATAGTTAAAAAGGGCGACTACGAATGGTCTGCTGATCTTACGGAAACAACTGACTTTAGAACCCACAAAGCTTATTTAGTACCACCCAAACATGAAAATGGCTTTTATATTATCGCGGCCTCAATGATGCCGCACTTTTTACCAAATGAAAATATGATATCAGGGGCCATGATGAGCTTTGGGCCACTGGTCATTTCAACTAAAAATTTGAACCCTTCGGGAAATTTTCAAGTTGAGACCTTTGCCGGCGAAAATGGTGACCTAATTCCTGGCGCAAAGATCGAATTTTATAAACGCAATTATTCAAAGGGTTCGCAATTCGTCAAATCCGAAATCAGTGATAAAAATGGCCGCGTCGAATTTTCTCATCCCGGTACTAACGACGGTCAGTATATGTTACTCGCAGAACATAAAAATGAAATTGCTTTAACAGAATTTTATTTGGGAGGAAAAGAGCGGCCTCCAACATCGCAGATGCGCTCTGTAGTATATACGGATCGCTCGATTTACCGACCACTTCAAAAAATCAAATGGAAGGTCATTTTTTATCGCAATGACTTAAAGCCAGGTCAATTTCATGTGGCCGGTCAAGTCGATAGTCATGTGGTCCTTTATGATATGAACAATCAAGAAATTCAAAAGCTCGCAGTCAAGACAGATGAGTTTGGCGCGGCTTGGGGAGAATTTAATATTCCTTCGGGAAGAACTCTGGGCAATTGGCGAATCGGAACCACCTATGGATATCAATATATTCAAGTTGAAGAATACAAACGGCCCACATTTGAATTGTCCTGGAAGGAGCAAAAGACCCCTGTTCGCTTCAATCATCCGGCTGATATTTTAGGTGAAGCGAAATATTATTTTGGCCTCCCTTTGTCTAAGGGACAAGTTATTTATAAGGTTGAGAAGCATGCTATTTTGCCGTGGTGGTGTTTTTGGGGATATTTTGATTATTCATATTATCAAAAAAGCCAAATCATTCAAAATGGAGTGAGTCAAATTGACAAAGATGGGACTTTTAAAATCAATTTTATGCCCACCGCAGACACTCGACTGTTCAGTAAGATCGAGGGCCTTAAGTATAATTTCAAAATAAGCGTCGATGTGACCGATGAAGGCGGCGAAACCAGAAGCAGCCAAACGGATATTTCAGTTTCTGCGGCCGCGGTCGAAGCCCAATTGAGTATGAGCAATCAATTTACATTAGAAAATCAAAGCTCTACAATCTCCTTGATGCGAAGCCTTGTTGTCGGGGGACCCGCTCCCGGCAGTGGTCAGTGGGAGCTTTTAAAGCTTCAAGAACCTAGCAAAGTTGAGATGCCGGCTGAAATGCCTGCCCCAAACTTTTTAAAGAATTTACCTTCAAACGGACTGCAAACTCAAGGCGACTTACAACAACCGAGATGGAATCCAAGCTACAATTGGCAAATGTCTATTCGCGACTGGAAGAGCTCTGCTTCAATTCAAAAATCAAATATTAAAACCAATGAACAAGGTGCTGCGACTCTAAATTTGCCCGCTCTTAAAGCGGGAGCTTATCGGGTAATTTACTCCACCCAAGATCAGTTTGGGGTCCGTGTCGAAACCCAATCTGAGTTTTTCGTTGCCAATACCAATTACAGACCAGCTTTACCAAGTTTGTTCTTAATCGACAAAGCGCAAGCCAAAGTTAATGAAAAAGTTTTTCTTTGGCTCCCTTCAGGATTCAAAAATCAAAACTATATTTTTGAGGTCTTTCAAGATCACAAACTGCTTGAGCGGCACTATTTGAACTCCGATAAGGATTCAGCCCTCATTGAATGGCCAATAAAAGAGGAGTATCGGGGCGGCTTGGCATTTTCGGTTCGCCTTTTAAATGATTTTCAATCCTTACAGTTCAATCAAAATGTTTTCGTTCCCTGGGATGACAAAGAAATCAAAATTGAAACCTCTAGCTTTCGTGATCGCCTGCAACCGGGTCAAAAAGAAAAATGGAGCTTTCATCTTGTCGGACCAAACGGCTCGCAGGTTAAAAAAGCTTCCGCGCAACTCTTAGCCTATATGTATGACCGAAGCCTCGATGCTTTGGCTGGGCATATGTCGCAATCACTACTTTCGATTTATCCGGATCGCCGCGGCTATACTCAAACAAGTTATTTTTTAGGTGTCGCTCCACCAGCCTATTTCGATCATAATTATTCTCGCGCCTATCATTATTCATCTCCCCAAGAAGATAGTTTGAATTTTTACGCTAATTACGGAATCGGCGGCCCTGGCCGACGCGGCGGCATAAACTTTGGTGGCCTTATGAGAAAGGGCGGGCAGCTAGCTGAGTCCGAAGTAATGGACATGGCGATGCCTTCAGCTCCTGCTGCTTCGGGCGCAGTGGCCCCGATGGAGGCCGATTCATCTAATCTCATGCAAAAAGAAAAATCAGAAGCTGTCGAGGCCAAAAAATCAGTGAGCGCCAGAGGCCGTTCAGATAAGGATTCTCCAGAAAGCAGATCAGAAGTAGGGAGTAACGGTAGCGAATCTGCCTCTCAAACATTGAGAAGCAATTTTTCAGAAACCGCTTTCTTCTATCCAAATCTTACGAATGCAGAAAATGGCAATGTTGATATCAGTTTTGAAGTTCCCGACTCAGTTAC
>JAYUEN010000178.1:0-1805 GCA_043739185.1 Bdellovibrionales bacterium | reverse complement strand
GTACGTGCACTTGAAGTTGCGCAAGACGTAAGAGCTACAATTGTTGGAATCGTCGGCAAAGATGGCGGCTTCACCAAAAAAGTGGCAAATGCCTGTGTAGTAATTCCTGCTAAATTCTCAGAACGCATCACTCCTCACACCGAGGGTTTAGCCGCAGTAGTCTGGCATTTGCTCGTCTCTCACCCGGCACTCAAAGTAAAACAAACAAAATGGGAAAGCACAAAAGCTTGATCGAAACCGTAAGCATCATCATCCCGATTTATAATGAAGAGCCGACCATAGTCGACTTGCTTAGCCGCGTGCTAAATCAAGCCTTACCAAGTAATTTGAAAAAAGAATTGATCATCGTTGAATCAAATTCAACTGACGGAACCAGAGAAAAAGTTCAAGGCTTTTTAAAGTCATTGAACGAATCAGGCAATAAACTCCCACAAACTCAAATTCGGCTCATTTTGCAAGAGCAAGCCAGAGGAAAAGGCCACGCCACTCGCGAGGCCTTAAGCCTTGCCACAGGTGAGGTCATCTTGATTCAAGATGGTGACCTTGAATACGATACTGCTGACTATCCACAACTAATTCAGCCGCTCCTTGATGGCCACGCAGATTTTGTTTTAGGCTCACGCCACCTTTCAGCCGGTAGTTGGAAGATTCGTAAATTTGCCGAAAGCCCACTCACCGCTTTTTATATGAATCTTGGCGGCTCAATCTTTCACTTTGGATTCAACAAACTTTATCATGTCAATTTGACTGACCCGACCACCATGTACAAAGTCTTTTTGAGATCTTGCGTTGAAGGGGTGGTATTTGAGAGCAATCGCTTTGATTTCGATTTTGAGTTAGTTGCCAAACTCATTCGCCTAGGATTTACGCCGCTAGAAGTGCCAGTCTCCTATCGTTCCCGCGGCTTTGATAAAGGTAAAAAGGTTAATATATTACGAGACCCTTTTATGTGGGTTTGGAGCATAATTAAATTTCGCTTCAAGCGAATAAAGCGTATTCCTAGAACTCAAAGACTAAATCCCAATGCCTTAAGATTAGAGCAAAATGACCAAACACAAACCACAACTTCTCATATTTGACCTAGACGATACCCTCGTTCCAGGAGAATTCATTTATGCAGAAGCTCTTGCCAAATTGGGAATTACATCCGACGACCCAATTTTCTTAAAAGCACGTGCTGAGGTCAAAAATCTCTTGCCAGCTTTTGCTCCCGCAGCTCGTAGTCGTTATCTGTATTTTAAAAAATATCTCGAACTCAAAAATGACTATAGCCCTTCTAAAGCCAATACCATCGCCGAGAATTACGAAACTGAAGTTGTCCGCTTAATGACTCTTAGCTGGAATCAACTCAATCGAACCTCACTCTTCAAACAACTTCGTCGCTTAAACAAATCAATCGCCGTGATCACCAACGAAAGCTGCCGATTTCAAACAAAAAAGCTAGCTGCCTTTGAAGGCGAAAATAGTTTATTTGACTATCTCTTAACCTCAGAAGAAATGGGTGTCGAAAAGCCCTCAGCATCTCTTTTTCAACAAGTCCTAAAGCACTTCAATATGGCGCCAGAACAAAGTCTCATGATAGGGGATTCTCACAAAAATGACATTCAGCCTTGTCTAACACTCAAAATTCCTTGCATCCAAAGCATTGAGTTCAACAAGTCCGAACCGCGCGCAAGCACAGTCATTGAAAGTCTCGACCAGATACTAGATTTCATTTGAGTTACATTTAGAAATTTAGCAAATCGATCACTTACTTTTCGGTACGGCAATTACTATTTTGCTATCTTGCCAACCCGTAATTTGAA
>JAYUEN010000177.1:0-1807 GCA_043739185.1 Bdellovibrionales bacterium | reverse complement strand
AAGGCTTTTTGAAAATCAAAAGGGCCCTGAGCTTTCCTGATCAAACCGCTACTCGAGAAATAACCGGGCCCCATTTTTTGGAGCCGCGTTGACGTGAATATTTTTAGAATGAAGGGAATTATGATCAAAACTTTGAAAGATCATTCCAGACACAAGCCACTTCTATGAGTTCGACTGTGCCGCGATTGTCAATCTTGAGATCGTCGGTCAGGTAACCTTCATTGCGTTTATAAAAGGAAATTGTTGGATTGTTCTTGAGAACCCAACAATAAGCACTTTTCAACCCCGACTCCCTTAAAAAGGCAAAAGCATTTTTTAACAAGGCATATCCGTTCCCTGAATTTCGATAATGCTTCAAAAGATAAATCGCTCCGAGCTCGCCATAACCTTCGAATTTTTCATCCCGGGCCTTCTCCACAGTCGAAAAACCAACGATTCCGTGTTTTTCATTTTCAGCAACCCAAATCTGACGGCCTTCCGGCAGCTGACTGATAAGGCCATTCCAGTAATTCATCCGCTGTTTAAAGGTCAGGGGCATTTTTGCGAGATATTCATCAGACAACAATCCACAGTAAGCCTCACGCCATGAGTTGAGATGGACATTGGCAATTTCAGGACCATCTCCACTTCTTGCAATTCGAATATTTGTTGTTGGACGATCAAGTTTCATTTCCCATGAATCTTATTGTTCATTTATGTTTCTGTCTATGAAAGGAATCTTAGAAAAGCCCAGATCCCATAAAATCGTTATAGCTTTTTAGGTTGGCCAGAACGGGGACCAAAATCGCCGTCCGTGAAGATTTATAAATTCTTGTGGGGAAAATCGTTCACCGCAAATCTCGTCCCCACGACCTTGAACAAAAGGGTCGATTTAATGATCTGACCATTTAAGCGGGCGTTATTGATTTTAAAGAAATTTGTTCCCATGCAGTTTCCACGGCAAGACAAATTTTAAATTTTTTCGTGGGGATGAACTCGGGACGTAAAAATCCCGCGATCAAAAAGATTCGCAGGATTTAAAATATGAAGATTCAAATTGAAGGGGTGTAGAGTGAGCCCCTGACATTGGACATTTGGTTCATGAGCGCGCAATTTTATAGCATTTGCGATTTGCTGCAACCATTCAGCGTAGCAGGCATCGACATCTTGAGCTTTATCACACTCATGAGCAAAAGATGAAATTGAAATTAATGACAACAAAACTACTAATATTTTTTTCATGTGATTGCTCCTATTAATATTATTTAATAAGTTTACAGTTGTTAAAAGAATCCTGTATTGCCCAGTCATTTTGGAATCCAGACCTTGACAGAAGATTGAATTTTCCTTGCAAGGTTGAAGTATCAAATAAAAAAGCAGCTCGATAGATACTATTACTTTCAAAATCCATAGAACTTGTAGTTGCAGCTATGGATTGTGAATCCATTGTAACAATCGACATACGGCAATGGCTCATCTTATTATTTGCATCGGACGAGCAGGCACCTGTATTGACTGTTTCTTCAAAGTACTGATTATAACTATCTAATTCATTTTTCACTTGAATTTTTCGATGCCCTTGATTTGAGGACTCAATTCTAATGCATACATTGTTGCCTGTAACCGAGGTGCATTGGAACCCTTGCTCCGCTTGCTTTCCTAGATCTCTTAAGTTGCAGTCAAACGATGCATGGGCTGAAACTGAAAATATTAATATTGAAAATAATAATTGTCGAGTAGTCATATAATTTTCTCCTAATAATGTTAAATATTGTGAGAAGATTTATTTCCCTCACAGAACCGTACTTGCGATTTTCCCGCATACGGC
>JAYUEN010000176.1:0-1811 GCA_043739185.1 Bdellovibrionales bacterium | reverse complement strand
CCGCCCAGCGCCGCCAGACGGCGAGCACTTTCCCGCTCGATCAAGGCGCGCAGCGCTTCGCGGACCAGCGCGGACTTTTCTTTCAGGCCGGTGTAGCGCTCGGCAGTGGCGAGCAGGTCGTCGTCGAGGGCTATGGTTGTTCGCATGGTGGTAAAAAATGGATTGAACACGAATTATCGCATCATTTGATGCTTATATTGATGTCAGCGATGGCGGACAACGTGAGTTAGTTGGACCTCGATTTCGAATTATAAAAGTGCCCGGAACTGACCCCATTGGCGCAACTTTATTCTAGGCTACGCATGCTTTTGATTGATTCGAGGAGTTCATCAGATGTGTACGCGTTGCCATTGTCGGAATGATGAATACAGTTACGTATATAAGTTGAAAGCGTCACCTGATTCGCCTTACCCTTTGATGGTTTACTTTGTTTCTGACTATGCAATTTATGAAAAAATCCATCATCGAAAGGCTGTATTTTTGAGCGCTCTTGGTCTTTTTCATCAATTAGCTGGTATCGCAAGTGCAACTTTGAATAAAGCTCGCTGTGATAGTCGGAACTCGAAATTCCAAAAACCTCGAAGTTCACGCCACTGTAGCTAGACGCGACTTTGGAAAATTTTTCCAGTTTTGTGGATTCTCGATCTTTAGTTATTCTAAAATTTCGACTTAAATCCTCCTTGTCGATCATAAAGTTTGAATGTGTGGCAAAAATAATAATGTTATTTCTTTCATTTCTGGATATCTTTTTTACTTCAGCCAATAAGTATTCTTGGGCCTGTGGATGCAAATGAGTTTCTGGCTCGTCAAGCAATAATAACGAGTTGGAAAGTTGATCGTTCTTGTTTTGCGCAGAAATCGTTAACAAGAACGAAACAAACTGCTTAAAGCCGTCGCTCCGCTGGTCAGCAGTCTTCGCCTTTCCAGATGAATCCGTGTCTTTCACGTGGAAATTTATCAATCCGTTTGTAATAAGGAATGTGATTTTTATCGGATGACCTGGCCATACAGTTTTTATGTGATCCGTAACTTTCTCTCCGAGTTCTGTCTGCAGGTGCTCTACTTCTGTCGAATCATCTGCAAGTTGACTAATTCGTTCTTTTATGTTCTTGATGCCTGCAAGCGAGAAGCAGTTCCTCAGTGGCACTGAAATCTCATCAGGATTTTCGGCAAAACTTGCCAAATTTATCGGGTGCGATATTAGATATTTATCCTCAGCAGTCCAGAAGATAGAATTATGAAAAGCATTAGGCAGACATCCATCCGATGGCAGCTCTATGTAATCGTCGTCAGAACGTCTGGCCAGAAAACTGGTTGCTTTGGCTCTAGAGTCATAATCAAATTCGTAAACGATTATCAAATAATCGGATACTGACTGGGGGACACCTAACTGTACTTTTGCAATCCAATCAAGATAAGCGTGCCTTTCCGCGTCATGGATTACTTGGTATTCAAATGAAATTGAGATAGGTTTTTTACTGTCTCTAAAATCTTTTGGCGATAGCGGGATAAGCCCATCTTTTAACGCCATTGCTTTAAGAATGCTAGATTTTCCAGCCTCGTTTACGCCTATTAATCCGTAAGTGAAAGTTTCATCTGATAATCGATCAATCGGTATAGTAATATCTTCAATACTTCGATAATTTGAAATCTTAATTGAAACTAGTTTCATGCCCAACCTCAATAGTTATAAGTTTCTTATAAACCGTTAGGGATGGTCTGAACAATGCACTTCAAACTGAAGTAGCGGCCCGCCAATTTTCAAACAAAGGGATTTCACGCGCTGCCTCCTGAAATTCCGACGTTTTTCA
>JAYUEN010000175.1:0-1813 GCA_043739185.1 Bdellovibrionales bacterium | reverse complement strand
CAAACTCGGGAATCTGGGGCTCGTCACTCGGTGTAGCCTCGACGCCTGAATTTGTTCCCTCTGGCTCACTCAATCGCTCTAACTTCTGCCACTTTCCTGGAGAAAGCCCCTTCAGCCAATATTGCTTTCTTTGAAAAGGATAATTTGGAATCTTGGCATGCCGTTCGGCCCCCGAAACTTGATAATAGAGCTTCCAATCAGGCTCACGCCCTCTAACATAAAGCGCCGCCAAACTTTCAATGATTTGCTCTTGGTCGTCTCTGTCCTTTTGAATCGAAGGAAACCATCCACATGATAATCCATCAGGAACTGACAATTGACCCATTCCCATTAAAACTGTCCCAGGTGCTGCTTCCAAAAAATTATGAACTCCCAAACTCAATAAAAGCTTAAAGCCTTCAAAAAATCTCACTGGCCCCCTTACATGTTTGACCCAATAGTCAGCATTTATATCTTGAGGTCCTATTAACAAACCTGTCAGGTTTGATACGAGCGGGATTTTCGGAGGAGAAAATGAAACTTTACTAGTAGATTCTCTGAACTCATTGAGTATTGGCTCAACCAAGGGCGAATGAGAGGACCAGCCAATCGCCAATAACTTTGTCTTGATTCCTTCAAGTTCAAGCGATTTCAAAACTTCAATGACGGCTTCACGCTCTCCCGAAATCACCGTGTTTTGCGGTCCATTAAGTGCCGCAATTGAAACCCGCCCCCCATAGCCTATCAGCTTTTTTTGCACTTGCAATTGATCACAAGAAACGGCACCCATTTCTCCGTTGAGGGTGCATTTCTTCACTAATTGAACGCGCTTTAAAATAAGCATGAGCGCATCTTCGATACTCATGACCCCCGCAATTGCAGCGGCTATGTATTCACCAAGGCTATGTCCCATAAGGACGTCTGGCACGATACCCCAAGAAATCCACAATTTTGCAAGCGAATATTCGACCACGCCAATAGCGACCTGAGCACACACAATATCCTGTAGGTATTTTTCAGACTTTTCGGAGTCAAAAATGATTTCTTTTAAAGAAAAATCAAGCTGCCCCACAAGAGACATTGAGCATTTATCAAATGCTTCTTGGAACGCAGGTTCAGAATCGTAAAGTTTTTTGCCCATATTCGCATATTGCGAACCCTGACCGGTAAATAAAAAGGCAAGTTTCGGCGGATAGGCATCATTGATTTGCATACCACTAATTAGGCCCAGAGATTTTTTATGACTGCGAAACGCATTGAGCTTTGTCACGGCAACTTTTGTTGATTCGGCGACAATTGCAACACGATGTGCAAAATGATTACGGTTGGCACCAGCCGAAAAACAAATTTCTAGAAAGGAATCTTCGCTAGAAACTTCGATAAGCTTTTCATATTTCTGAGCTAGTTGCATAAGCGCATCCGAATTTTGCGCTGAAAAACATAGAAGTGGTCGCTTTTTATTTTTATTACTTTTATTATTTTGAATATTTCTAGGGGCTTCTTGCAATAAAACATTTGCATTGGTACCGCTCATGCCGAACGAGTTCACGCATGCGATCCGCATCTCTTGATGAGCCGGCCAGGGAATATTTTCAGTTGGAACATATGCCGGAATAGTTTCAAGGGCTAATTTGGGGTTCACTTTTTTTAAATTTAGATTTTTTGGAATGATCTGCTTTTGCAATGCTAAAATGGTTTTGATGACCCCGGCTATTCCTGCTGCTGATTCTAAATGTCCAATATTAGTCTTTAGAGATCCGATTGCTAGCCTCAACTCCTGGCTTTTTGGATATTCTTTAAAGACTTCCGCAATTGCACCAATTTCAGTTTGGTC
>JAYUEN010000174.1:0-5566 GCA_043739185.1 Bdellovibrionales bacterium | reverse complement strand
AATCAGGTGGTACACATCTTTGGATATTCACTGGTACACATCAGTGGAAATTCGACAATCTTATCTAAGTATTAGAATTTATGGAAAAGAAAAAATGGTGAATTTTGCTGGCACGTTGAGGTTACCCCCGAATTTCAACCGAAGCGTTCTTGAGTGGTCAACTCCGTGAAATTGACGGGTTCAGTTCCCGTGAAAACAGGCAAACCCTTGCAAGACCCTGAGGTGCTTCTTTTTTAGGGAAGAATTCAAATCCCACGCTTTTTCTTTAACTGGTCTAAAAGCAATTTATCCACTTCATAGAGGTAGGAAGAGAGTGGCCGAATCAAAATTGGTACATCGAAAATTGTTTCACCTAAACAGGGGATTCCAAGTTTTTGTTTGAGCCGATTTGCGCCGATATTTATTTTGGGAGTCTTAAATACAATTTTTTTAAGCTTTAGCGTTTCAAAGAAAAAATCCATGCCTTTAATATATGAAATCTCTCCAATTCCAATTTTGCGGTCCTCTTCTTTCCAGATATGGGCATGAAAGATAGCTTCAGTCTCTTCAATCAAGTGGGTGAGGGTGTGCACCCCAACAGCACGGTCTCTGAAAACAATCGTGCAAATATCACGAATCCCGCATTCTTCTGCAAAAGCCTTTTTGTAGCTAGAGATACACTCAAGCTTGGATTTCATCTTAGCCCTATTCACTCCGCGCGAGGTAAAGAATTCGTCAGGACCCTCAGTCCAATAGCTTGCCAGGGGCTCGATATCTATTTCCAAAAACTTTCTAATAACAACTTCGCTCGGTAGTATTTTAGGCATGCAACCATTATTGTTTCATCGGCATTTATTTGAAAAGTAAATTTAGTGAAAGATGCAGAATTTGTAAGATTTGACGCAAGGAACTTGTAATTCAAAGGAGGTCCCAAATGCTCATCGACAAAAAGGTAATGGAAGCCATGATTATGTTTTTATATAAATCAAAAGAGTTCGATGCCTGCACCGAACTGATCAAAGTCTACAATAAATATACTATTCAAAAGTCATTAATTGACGAGCAATTTAAAGATGAGCGGACGGGTCTTTTAAAGATTTGAATCAAATTTGAATCTGCGATCAGAAAAGATTCTTTAATATCGTTAAATAGTTCCCAGAACCGCAGTCATCTTTAGCCAATTGGATAATCGGCTAGAGATCGTTAACAGTTTTAAAAGAAGTTTCTAAAATAAAAAATCCCATTTAAGGAATTGAATGGGCTAATAAATCATTTATCAGTCTTGATAGAAGTGTTTCGAGATCACCTAGGATCAACGTTTAATTGCAGTCTAATTCCAGCGCTAAGTTATGTGATAAAAAAGGTAGAATTGTTGGATCCTGCAGACTTTGTCTGCAAAGAAAACCTCGAGCTTTCTCTCGCTCTAATGTGGAACTGCCAGATTTCGCGATGAATCCGAGTGTCGCTATAAAACTTCCAAGTTTCTCGTTCTGCGGAGTAATGGTCTTATATACACCCCATCCAAAAATTGGCCGCCAATTTCCAAGCGCTTTGGCGTTGGCAATCAGCCAGTCCACACTACTTCCCGCAGACCACATTAAACATTCCGGAACTTTCTTTGTCCAAATTTTTCCTTCCGCAACGGGAACAATATCTAAATCTCCGCAATAGGATTTTGTTAAATTCTCAGGATTTACTCCTTCGTACAGGGATCGATAGTTTTGCCTATCGATATCACCTAAGCGAGTAAGTTTCGCTGCTGCATTAAAAGGAGGATATCCCATCACTGTTGCACCTGGAAGGTGAACGCTGCCAGACCAAGCACCCGCAAAATTATGATCCCAGCCGAAAAAGTGGCCCATTTCATGAAGTAATAGCCATTTTACTAAATCTCTGGAATCAGGACGCCATACTTGCGAGAACATTGCGATTTTCGAAAATCCAGAAATAAGTGCTTGGAAGCTAAAGGGATTTTCTACCAAAGTTAGCTCTTCAGGGGTTCCAGTTCGATCAACGGCCTCATCTGCATCATTGTAGAGGTATATAATCCCTCCTAATACCTGTCCAGTTCCTGGATCAGCCGCTAACTCCGTAGATCCATGATAACCTGTCCAAGTAAATCGTTCGCCGCCATTCCATTGAATACATAGAAAATTTTCCGTAAGGCATTCGCTATTACTTAGACTGCGTTTTCCAAGAAAAGAATAATATGCATGACCAAAAAGCCCATTCCATTCATCGATCATTTTTTTTAATTCATGAAGATACAAATCAGGATAATTCAGACTGACAACAATTTTTCGAGATCCTTCGATAATTGGATGGTTCAAGTAATATCGTGGTCCTGGGAAAGGCTGAAAATCAATCCCGAATTGCGTCTTATAGGCGGCATTACCTATTGTTCTTCCACTATCTGGAGTGGTGCTTACACCCTTCAGCAAAAGGCTATTCGAGAGAAATCTATTATTCGAATTCTTCTCAAGACTGGGTCTCAAGACAACTGTGAATTTTTGCTCAGGAAAATTCAGTACTAATTTATTGGGCTTTGATTCCGCTATGGTAAATCTATCGCTGCCAGATCCAGCGCCCCAAACAAAGGGCTCCAAGGTGAGAGTATCTGATGACTTTATAGTCGACGTAACCCATTTAATTTGTCCGCCTTTATAAACATCCGATGGGTCATTCAAAACAGCTTTAAGAGTTGTTGGCAAATCCTCTGTTAGAAGAATATAGGTATCGGCATCTTTGCAGGTCCATCGTTTTACAATAGTTCCTGAAACCTCGCGGCCGGATTCATCGTAAGCGACGGAGGTCACGTTTTGCCATCTCAAAAGAGCCGATTGAATCTCAATGGGCCATGCCATCTTATTAGGTGTAGCCCACACAGAAGGGTGAATAAGGACTATCAATAGTGACAAAATTTGGCAAAAGCGCATTCGTCATCCCATTTCTAGTTTTAGGGTGCAGAAAATATGGCCCAACAGATAAAATTTCTTCAATTAATATGCCTAGATTTTGTTTGAGGTGTTGTTGGTATAACAGATAGCAATGATTTTAATCAATGCTGTTCAGACTTTGCTTAACCTTTTAAAACGTGTTGAGCATCCATTCATCGTAAAGCCACCTGTCCTCAAGAAATAAGTAATTCTCCATACTTAAAACCCAAATCCCCGTATGTTATCTCAAAGCCAATTGGAGAAATTGGTTTGAGATCGCCAAAGATTTAAATACCTAAAACGCTTGCGAAGCTTAAGATCTTTATACTCATCTTTGATTCGTGGGATCTTAATCTTCGCTGACTCCAGCTCCATCCGTCCGGTCTTGCGCCTCATGCACCGCGGGAGCGTATTCTAGCTCCAGACCGCTGGTCTTGCGCCTTATCCGCCGGCGGCGGAGCAATCCTCTTCAACCCAAGCATCTAAATCAAAACTAGATTCAATCCGCTCACGCTCTTTCGGATCTAATTCTAAAAACAAATCATACCCAATCACTTTTTCTAAGTCCCGGACCGTAATCGCACGCTCCTTATAAACATCCTGGGCGTCGCCCTGAGAATAAATAAACGCAACCGCCTTCCTGGGAGGAGTCTCGTCCAAGACCGCTTTATAGAAGCGCCTGGGAACAGATACACCCGATGGAAGTTTTGAAAGGTTATCTTCGATAATAGGACCTACAACAATGGATAGTTCGCCTTCATGGCATGCCCAGCCCCTAACTCTGTCTTCAAGGTAGCGCCAAGCCTTGCGGTTTAGATTTGGTTTTTGCGGAGCCATATTAGACATCACAAAAGTCGAATCATTCACATCCTGATCCCATTTAAAGTCGCCTGATGGCGCCATATGCCCGCGGTCATACCCAGACTTGGCATAAGCTTTTGAATCAAGATAGGGGATTTGTTTCTGAATTAATAGTGGATCCGTTATAAACCGATCTTTCCTATGGCCCACCGAATTTTTTAAGTTTCGAGCATATAAACCATATGTCACCCAATTCGCAAGCTTGTGTTTTTCGTTATAAGAAATTTGAAAATAAGTGTGATCAAGGATCACTTCAGGTCTGGGATAAATAGACTTCGGATAAAAAGATTTTCCTTGTTCAATTGAAACCGGAGCGGGTAGTGGTGCCGGAGTTTTTTCAAGCTCTGCAATTGGCTTTAATTGGCAGCTTGCGAGTGCCAAAAACAAAACGGGGAGAAATAATTTGATTGATAATTTAGGAATATTCATGAAACTTTCTCAGAGGTGTTTTATAAAAATGAAAAAAAAGGAATCTACTCAATCAGCTTCAAAATCATCCCACAAAAAAAATCGATTCACAAAATTCGGATCAAATGTATTGGGATTATAAAATCCGCCAACAAAGCTAAGCATCTCGTCTTTTTCTGATGAGTCCTTACCGCTGAGAATCTTTTTTAGATCACTAAATCCGTCGACTCCGCCGCAGTCTTCTGGCGGGCAAGCATTTTCTCCGCCCACACAAACCGGATAAGTCATTCTTGGATCAGTTTCTAAAGTTTTAGTGATTTCAATTTCATGCACCCAATTGTCACCAAAATCGTAAGTGTAAGTAAATTTTTTAGATAAACCTAAAACATCCAACAATAAAACATCGTCTGCCGCAGGCATGCCATCAGCGTTACCAAAAGATTTATTATTAATTTTAAATTCATAAAGATGAGACGCCTGCCAGCCCATGCTCATTTGAATCAGCATATGCAGTTCAGAGAGTTCAATAAATTCGTGCGCTAAAAAGGTGCGCCAGACAAGCGGAGAAGTTTCTTTTAACGACACTTTAAATTCGTAAACCTTAGGATTCTTTGGAGCTATTTTTAAGCCCTGATTTCTCTTTGCCATAAAATATATTTACAAGGTAGACCCTAGGCAAGGCAACCCACGCTTGATCAAAAGCTAATGGGTTTGTATGACGATGTGCTGACTCCTAAAACACGTTATGGATTGAGGGCTTTGGGTAAAAGCCAAATAGGCCATAAGTCCAGGCGACGTATCTTAGTTAAAATAATAAAAGTAAGTAATATCAGATAGGTATATAAAATAAGTATGTAAAAAAGCGTATATTTTATACAAATAAGTATGTATTTTTACGAATATATGCCGATATAATATACGTAATATTACGAATTAATAAAGGAATAAACTCATGAAGCAGCTAAGTGATTTAGCCATTTCCCAAGTGGAGCGCAGGCTTTCAGCTATTCGAGCCGTCATTGGGCAATTGAAGGTGAAACCAGGTTGGATTCATTTCACCAGGCATGCGCTGAATATGACTTTAGAAAAACTAGCGGAGCGCGCAGGCGTGGCGAAGACCACCGCAGCGCAGGCAGAGCGTGGGGAGGTCGACGGAAAGCTGACCATGGAGACTTTAAAGAAAATGGCGGCGGCCATGGACTGTGAATTCGTGTATGCCTTTGTGCCGAAAGAAACACTCAAAAACATTTTGGAAAAACAGGCATTAATTAAAGCAAAAAAACTTTTAAAGAACGCAGACACGCACATGCTTCTTGAAGACCAACAAGTTAAGGGCAGTCAGGATGAGCGAATTTCAAGGCTTGCAGGTAAGCTCCTTCAAA
>JAYUEN010000173.1:0-5603 GCA_043739185.1 Bdellovibrionales bacterium | reverse complement strand
TTCGGCCCCCCCCCTAAAACTCGTTTTTCAAATCATTAAATTTCGAAGGGATAGCTTCTTTTTCGATGGTCCACGCTTCTGGACTGCCTAGCACTTTTACGGCTTCTTTGCCGGCAAAATCTTTGTCGTCTTTTGCTACGGCAGATGCAATTCGCAAATCATGTTTAATTGATTCTTGAATTGGCACCACGATCAAAGTTTTCGGCTTTGCTGGTGCCGCCGCTAAATCATTGACGTCAACTTTCGCTGGAGACTCAACTGCCACTTGCTGACCGGCGCCAACTGAAACTTTTTGATGGCTTTCCTTGTGTTCTACTTCAACTCGGCCCGAGAGAGTTGCTTGCTGAGTGCCCAAGCTATTGGGATCAAAGCCAACATAAAAATCGGTCCCACGAACTCCGGCAACTGCGGTGTGGGTGCGAATTTGAAAGCTTGATTGTGGAGACGCAGCTTTTGCCCCAGATTCTTTTTCGCCGTCTTTGTCAGCGTCCTTGGTTTTTTTCTGAATCAAGGCGCGTACTTTTCCGTAAGCAAGATTCACAATATTGACGTCGGGCTTATCTTGGGAGCCGGTGATGCCTGCGATTTCAATGCGAGAGTCAGGTCCCATTGAGATTTTACCATTAGCCAAAATAAGCTTTGCAACGGATTGGCCGCGAGTCACGACAACATCATCGCACTCTAATGGTAAAAAGTTTTTACCTGGAACAATAAAACGACTGGCATCATCCCCAGTCTTACCCTGATTTCGCAAAACATCGACCGTGCCCTGAACAGCCGCAAGAGAGCCGCAGGTGGCAGCTCGCGAAACAGTTACCGAAATCGAAAGCACCGCAAAACTCAGTATGGAACTCAATCCAAAAACTCTAAATACGCTTGTAATCATCTTCAAACCTCGTGATATCGTCTTCTCCAAAGTAACTCCCTGTTTGAACTTCTATAAATTCAAGAACGCTGCTGCCCGTATTTCGCATCCGATGTTTAGCGCCTTGTGGAATCTGAATCGAATCTCCTAATTTCACAGAAATGGTTTTATTATCTAAAACGACTTCGCCCTGGCCTTTGACAATGATCCAGTTTTCAGAGCGCTTTGTATGTGACTGATATGAAATTTGCGAATGCGGATCAACCCAAATAATCTTAGATTTGAAATGCTCTTCATCTCGCAAAATTGCAAATTTCCCCCAAGGCCTGAGCTCAAAGCGATGTTCTTTGGCAGATTTATTCTGTGAGGCAATCAAGCTGTCGACGATTCCCCGAACCTTTTGGCTAGCGCCACGCTTTGAAATCAATAGTGCGTCTTCGGTATCCACGACAATGAGATCTTCAACCCCAACCAAACCCACAACTTTTTTATGATCCGCAAATACAAAATTATTTTTAGACTCATGTTGAAATGCTTCAGCAAAATTTGCCAGCGGCAAAGAAAATGGTGGAGCGCCAAATCTGGCGACATCATCCCACGACCCCAAATCACTCCAGCCGATGTCGCAGGGAACACAGACTTGGTCTTTGAGGTGCTCCATGATGCCGTAGTCGATGCTGACTGATTTCAAGCCAGAGTAAATCTCATTCAGATTTGATAAGTCTTTTTTGATCTTAAGAATCTCACTCCATAGTTCAGGCATAAGTTTTTCAAAAAGTGCGATCATGCTTGAAACTTTAAAAACGAAAATTCCGGCATTCCAAAAAAACTCACCGCTGGCGATAAACTTTTCGGCGGTTTTCAAATCAGGCTTTTCTCTGAACGACTTCACCGGATGAGCACTCAGACCATCAAGCTTTTGAATGCTCTCACGAGAAGTTTCAATGTAACCGAAGCCTGTTGCTGGATACTCAGGTTTAATTCCCAAAGTCACGACAGGTGCCGCACTCAAAGCAGTTTGCGCGGCTAACTTTAAAGCCTTTTGAAATTCAGCTTCATTCATTACCAAATGATCTGCCGGAAAAATTCCGACCACTGATTCGCCATCTCCCATCAAATTCATTTGATGGCACAATAGTGCAATGGCTGGCGCAGTATTTTTACCCACTGGCTCAAATAAAATCTGACTTTTAGGAATACCCAATTGTGAAAACACTCGATTGGTCAAAGTGCCCAACTCACTTGTGGTGAGAGTCCACACCGAGCCCATAGGGAGCAGCCGCTTGATGGTTTTTTCAAGCAAAGATTCATCTAAAAATTCACAAAACTGTTTTGGAAGACTGGCGCGCGAAACTGGCCATAGCCTGGTTCCCATTCCACCAGATAAAATCACCGGAATAAATTTATTTTGTTGAGCAGCCATGGGCGCAATATTAGCTCAGGCCCATTGGGCAAGGCAAGAGGTCTATTCTTTAAATGTGGCCTCAACAATATTTTTTCGCTGATCCACCAGGCTGACATTTGAATTCTTCTCATAAAGCACATAATACAGCGGGCGGTTGACCGATTCTTCTAATATCCGGCCCAAATATTCGCCAAAAATCAGCAGAATCGCAAACAACATAAACCATGTAAAGCCAGACAAAATAGTTCCCAGCTGAAGGCTTAGCAAATCATTGATAAACACCAAAAGGCCGACTCCAAATCCCACGCGAGTTACAAAGCGAAGCGGGTGTTTCGTACTTGCGACAATGATCTCAATGCCCTCATTGATGCGCGCAAAAACCGACTTTTTTTCAGTTTTAAGAGGCGCAATCGGCTTATAGGGATAAGCCAAGCTTTTCACACCCACAGTTGATCCGTAAAGTCTCAGCAGCGGATAACGATCTTTAATTTGTGTGATAGCATTTAAAACTTGGCGATTGAAAACCCGAAAATCAGTCGCCTTATGTGGCAAATAAAGATCTAAAAAGCGCTCGCAATAAAGATGAAAAAGCTTAGACAACCACAAAACCGGACCATGGTATTCAAGATGCCTGGCATTTTCTCCGTAAACAACACCCTCGCCTTGCGAACACTGCAAAATGGCAGGCACCACAATCTCAAGCGGATCAATTTCTGGATGAAAAACCACCGTACAATCACCGATCGATTGTTCAAGGCCAGCAAAGCTTGCAATCTGATCGCCAAATTCTCGGGTGAGGCGCAAATACCGAACTGCTTTTAAACGAAGTAAAAGAATTGCCACAGCATTTTCAGTTTCGTCTTTTGAAGCATCATCGACAATGATGACCTCATAATTGGTAAATTCATTTTCGAGTTGTTCGCAGAGCTTCGGCAAAATGAGCTTCAATGCCGCGGCCGAATTACGCGCGGGTATTACAACCGAAGCAAAAATTTCTTTTTTACTCGAATTTGATTTTAAACTCATGTGAGAAACTCCTCTCTCACACGTTCGACGATATCATAAACATTGTCAATTTTTCCACCCATAATTGAGACAAATTTTGGGTGATTTGGGTCCATTTCGAAAAAAATAGGTCTGCCGTCATTATTTGCGTTTTGCGGCAGCAAGGTTTTCACTTCAAAAAAAGATTTTATATACTTGGTATTTTTAAGTGACGGCATATATTTAAGCGCATCTCGAATCATATACTCAAAGCGGGTTTTCTTATCATATTCCGCTAAGACTTTTGATGAGTCGACGCGATCCATGCTGGTCCATCTTAAGTGCGGCGTATAGCGCACATGACTGAAAGAATGATACTCGGTAGACGGAAAAGGTATCGTCGAAAAAAACGGCCCACACATCAAAGTAAAACCATATTTTTTTAAAGGAGCCGGCAGCTCAACTAATGCGAGCTCGGCAATTTCAAACTCTAAAACGCTTGGCCGCTTTGAAAAATGAAGATTGAGCATATCACAATAAGTACAATTGAGAACAAGATTATAGGCACTTCGCTCCGCAGTCTGGCCCGCACTTTGGGGGATCGGAAATACTTCAAGTGATAATCGGTCGCCGGCCTCTTCAAAGATTTTAATAACATTTGTCTTCAAATAGATTTGCACTTGCAACTGCGAAAGTCTGTCGCGCATTCGGTTACGAAGTTTTACCGAATCAAATGCGCATTCTTCGACGTAAAATGCTTCTTCAATATTTTCAGAATCAAAGAATTTTAAATCCTGTTTGGTCACAGGTTCTAAAGGCGAACCAATTTTAGTCATAAAATGATGAAATTGTTTGGCCGATACTTTAGAGTTTGATTTGGCAATGGCGTAAATATGTGTAAAGTTTCGCTGAAGACAATCTGAAAACTCTTCAACAAATCGTGGATAATTCACTCTTGATCTCAATGCCGTTGGAGTATGTCTTGGGTAATGATACCCGCCGTGGACCCGCGCCTGATTCCAAAGAGAAGCGCGGCTCATGAGTTCGGCTTCGCGCTCATATAAATCAACCGCAACGCCAGCTTTTGCAAGTTCACAGGCAAGATAACAAGCGTAAAAACCTCCGCCAATAACCGCTGCGCGCTTTGGTCTTGAGGAGCCAAGACTTGGCATTATTTTATTCTCTTCTTTTTCTCATGCGCGAGTCTCGACATTTCATTTAAATAATTTCGAATGGTTTTAACAAACTCGACCCTTGAATCGCCGTCATCTATCCAACGAACTGCGATTTCTTCAACATGATACCCCAACCATTCAGCCTTAACTAAAATCTCAGTATTAAAAAACCAAGCATCCGACAAAGGCGAACACTCATCGCAAATCATTTTAAATACCTCGGCGCGAATAAATTTGAAGCCGCACATTCCATCGGTGATTTTGGCGCCAAGACGGGCTTTCAAAATCAGATTGAATCCACGCGAGCTGATTTCCCTTAGTAAACTTCGACCTTCAACTTCGGATTTTTCTAATAATCTACTGCCGGAGACAACCGCAATTTTTGGATTTCGAAATTTAAGTTCAAGTTCTCTTAAGTGCATCAGATTGGTGGCAAGATCGACATCCATATAGCCAACAATCGGCGCTCTTGGCGATAGCCAAGCCGCCTTCAGCGCCCGCCCTACGCCTTTTTCTCCAACTGATAAAATCTTAAGATCTGAATATTTTTCCTGAAGTTTTGAAGCGACCTCTAAAGTGCGATCCGTCGAGCCATTGTCGGCAATTGTGATACAAGCTTCAATGGCATTTGCTTTACAAAAAGCCGTGGTCTCGACCACTCCTCGCGTGAGCCTATGCTCTTCATTTAAAACCGGAAAAACAATTTCATAATCCCAACTCATATACGCACCTTCTTTCCCCCACTTTGCGCTGATTTTCTTGCGGCCTCAATTATCCGCATCACTTCAATTCCTTGATCAATCCCGATGAGACGGGACTCTTTGCCCTTATGCAAACAAGCGGCAATATGCTTTAACATTTCCTCAACGGCATCTTTATGAGGTGGCCACGGCCTCAGTGTTTTTTGAGGCGAGCTGAGCTCAGCCTCTGCGCCAAAGCCATATTTATATTTCGCTTCAGTCATGATCGATGGAGCCATATCCTGCCACGAAATAATTTTATCTTTAGTCAAGACACTCATGCTTTTTTGTTTTTGAATGAAATTCATCGAGGCAAATAGTTCGGCAGTGGTTGCAACTTTAACTTTACTTCCGGCGGAGTTTTGAAACTCGATTGTAAGCGCACATTGATCTAAGTCTTGCCCGTGAAGCTTTAATCCCGTAGCTTTTATGGC